>NZ_CM161516.1:4562500-5044027 GCF_056725185.1 Xanthomonas sp. NCPPB 3218 | reverse complement strand
CAAAGTATGATCATCTGTTGCTGGCTGCGGCGCGCAGAAAAGCGCCGTGCTCGCAGCCCGGTAGTGAAAAGAGGATGCGCCAGACTAGCACCGAGGACAGGGTTTTCCCAGACTTATTCACAGGTCCATCCACAGGGCTTGACCGCCATCACCTCCCCTGACTTCTGCGGGGAGTTGACCCGGCCTCTGATGGCCCTATAGAATTGCCGGTTCTATTCGTCTCCATTCATGCAGAGGGCCCCATGGCCACCAAGCGTACTTTCCAACCCAGCAACCTCAAGCGAGCACGCGACCATGGCTTCCGCGCACGTATGGCAACTGCCGACGGCCGCAAGATCCTGGCTCGCCGCCGCGCCAAGGGCCGCAAGCGCCTGAGCGCTTGATTGCCGCGCCGCTCCCTGCGGCCGAGGCAGTCCCTAACGTGAACGCATCGAACCCGTGCAGGCGATTTCCTCGCTCTGCGCGGGTTCGTACGCGTGCGCAATATACGGTCGTTTTCGATACTGCACGTCGTACCTCGGACCCGTTGCTCAGCCTGCACTGGCGGACCGGCGATACGCCGCCGCGCCTGGGCATGGCGGTGTCGCGCAAGGTCGATACGCGTGCGGTGGGACGTAACCGGATCAAACGCGTATTGCGCGATGCCATGCGGCATCTGCTGCCCGAGCTTGCCGGCGGCGATTACGTGATTGTGGCGCGCTCCGCAGCCGCAAAAGCGACCAATCCACAGATTCGCGACGCCTTCCTGCGTCTGCTGCGCCGTGCCGGCGCATTGCCCCTGCCTGCTGCGCCCGGCACAATGCCGCCCGCCAGGACGATGCACCCATCCTCCCTTTCCCCGACAGAGCCGGAACCCAGTTCCGACTGAGCGAGTTGCTGCCCGATGAACCAGACCCGTGTTTTCCTGATTTTTGCCTGGCTGATGGTCGCGGCGCTGCTGTGGATGGAGTGGGGCAAGGACAAGGCCGCCGCCAATGCGCCGGTGGTTGCGGCGACGCAGTCGGTGCCGGCTGCGCGCGATCTTGACGCTGCGGCACCGTCGGCCAATGTGCCGGCGGCCCAGGCCATTCCGCAGGCGGGCGTGCCGGGCGCCGTACCGGCGACCAGCACGACTGCCGCGACGCCGGCCGCTGCCGGTGCTGCGCCGGTGATCACCCTGACCTCGGACGTGCTGCGCCTGAAGCTGGACGGCCGCAGCGTGCTCGACGCCGAACTGCTGCAGTTTCCGCAGACCAAGGACGGCACCGCGCCGGTCAGCCTGCTGACCGAAGATGCCGCGCACCCCTATAACGCCACCAGCGGCTGGGCCAGCGAGCATTCGCCGGTACCGGGCGTGGGCGGCTTCCGCGCCGAACAGCCGGGCACCGCGTTCGAACTGGCCAAGGGCCAGAACACCCTGGTGGTGCCGTTCGTGTGGAATGGCCCCAACGGCGTGTCGATCCGCCGCACCTTCACCCTGGAGCGCGGTCGCTATGCGATCTCGATCAAGGACGAGGTGATCAACAAGAGTGGCGCGCCGTGGAACGGCTACGTGTTCCGCAAGCTGAGCCGGGTGCCGACCATCCTCAGCCGCGGCATGACCAACCCGGATTCCTTCAGCTTCAACGGGGCGACCTGGTACAGCCCGCAGGAAGGCTACGAGCGTCGCGCGTTCAAGGACTACATGGACGACGGCGGCCTCAATCGCCAGATCACCGGCGGTTGGGTGGCGCTGCTGCAGCACCACTTCTTCACTGCGTGGATTCCGCAGAAGGACCAGGCCTCGCTGTACGTGCTGAACCAGGACGGTCCGCGTGACGTGGCCGAACTGCGTGGCCCGGCCTTCACCGTGGCGCCGGGCCAGACAGCGACCACCGAAGCGCGCCTGTGGGTGGGCCCGAAGCTGGTCAGCCTGATCGCCAAGGAAGACGTGAAGGGGCTCGACCGCGTGGTCGATTACAGCCGCTTCTCGATCATGGCCATCATCGGCCAGGGCCTGTTCTGGGTGCTGAGCCATCTGCACAGCTTCCTGCACAACTGGGGCTGGTCCATCATCGGCCTGGTGGTGCTGCTGCGTCTGGCGCTGTATCCGCTGTCGGCTGCGCAGTACAAGTCCGGTGCCAAGATGCGCCGCTTCCAGCCGCGCCTGGCGCAGCTGAAGGAGCGTTACGGCGACGATCGCGTCAAGTACCAGCAGGCGACGATGGAGCTGTTCAAGAAGGAAAAGATCAACCCGATGGGCGGCTGCCTGCCGCTGCTGATCCAGATGCCGATCTTCTTCGCGCTGTACTGGGTGCTGGTGGAATCGGTGGAACTGCGCCAGGCGCCGTGGCTGGGCTGGATCCAGGATCTGACCGCGCGCGATCCGTACTTCATCCTGCCGGTGCTCAACATCGCCATCATGTGGGCCACGCAGAAGCTGACCCCGACCCCGGGCATGGACCCGATGCAGGCCAAGATGATGCAGTTCATGCCGCTGGTGTTCGGCGTCATGATGGCCTTCATGCCGGCCGGCCTGGTGCTGTACTGGGTGGTCAACGGCGGCCTGGGTCTGCTGATCCAGTGGTGGATGATCCGCCAGCACGGCGAGAAGCCGAGCAAGATCATCCAGGCCAACGCCAAGTAAGCGCAGTTGCACAGAGCCCGCCGCAAGGCGGGCTTTCTGCATGTCGCCGCAGTTGCTGTCTGCCCTGTTGTCTTCATCGCCAAGGACGCCGTCGTGATGTCATCGCCGCTGTATCGCCTGTTGCTGTGCGCCGCTTGCGCCGGAATGCTGGCGATGGCCGGCTGCGGCAAGCAGACCGCCGGCGAGGCAGCGTCTGCCGCCAGCACCGCTGCGCCGGCCGCCGCTGGTGCGCCAGCCGAAGCCGACAACGACGACGCACGCGCACTGATCGCGCAGCTGCGTGAGCAACTGGACCGGCATCGCCGCATCATCGTGTTGCTGGCCGATGCGGATGCCCAGACGCCACGCGACCGCGCCACCTCCAGCAGCGTGGGGCAGCAGCTGTTCCATGAAAACCTCCAGCAGCGCGAGCGCATCGCTGCGCGATTCGAGACGGTGTTGACGTCGAACGCAGCGCGCCGCTTCGCAACGATCGCCACGGTGCTGGACGAGATCGAATCGGCACCGGATCTCTACGATGCCGACCGCCTGGCGTTTGCCGAAGTGTTGCGCGACCTGCACGCACGCATTGGCCGGGATTCGGCACTGCCGGCAGTGAAGCTGCATCAGCGCATCGGCGAGGATCTGGAAGCGTTGGACGAGATCGAGCGCAGCTACAACAAGGAACTGACGCAGATATTCAGCCGCTTCGATCGCAGCCGCGCGATCGTGCCCAAGCGCGAGAAGTGGGACGACTACGTGGCGCATCTGCGCAGCCTGTACACGCGCGAAAAGATCCTGCGCGATCATGGCGTGGTGGAGCCGTACCCGTTCTCCGCGCGCGAGAGCGACAGCGAGATCTTCGGCCGCGACCTGCCGCCCAAGACGGTGGTGCTGACCTTCGACGATGGCCCGCACAAAGCCTATACCGAGGAGATCGTGGCCATCCTCAAACGCTACGACGTGCCGGGCGTGTTCTTCGAAGTGGGCCGCAACCTGGGTAGCCTGGACGCGCAGGGCAAGCCGACACTCGCGCCGTTATCCAAGATCAGCCACACGCTGATGGAAGAAGGTTATGCGGTGGGCAACCACAGCCTGACCCATGCGCAGTTGTCCAAGACCACTGGCGATGCGTTGCGCAGCCAGGTGCTGGACACCGACACGTTGTTGCGGGCGGTGGACGACAAGCGTGCGCCGTTGTTCCGGTTTCCGTATGGGGCGCGCAATGCCGAAGGCTTGCAGCTGCTGGGCGAGGCAGGCCTGAAGTCGATCATGTGGAACATCGACTCCATGGACTGGGCCGACCCGGTACCCGAGTCGATCGTGCAGCGCGTGCTCGACCAGGTGAACAAGGAGCAGCGCGGCATCGTGTTGTTCCATGACATCCACGACCGTGCAGTGAAGGCGCTGCCGCAGATCCTGGATCGCCTGATCGCCGATGGTTACCAGTTCGCCGGCTGGAATGGCCGCGAGTTTTCGGTGGCGCACGCGCCCAGCGCGGCGGCCGAGGCGACCGTGACCACCGGCTACGCCAACTCCTGGGCGATCGTGATCGGGATCGACGACTACGCGCACTGGCCCAAGCTCGAATATGCCGCCAACGATGCGCAGGCCATCGCCAGCACCCTTACCGGCCCGTTGGGGTTTCCGTCCTCGCAGGTGATCGTGCTCAAGAACGGGCAGGCCACGCGCAACAATATTCTTGCGGCATTCCACGATCGCCTCGGCGAGGGACGCGCGCAGACCAACGACCGCGTGTTCGTGTTCTTCGCCGGGCATGGCGCCACGCGCCGGCTGGCATCCGGGCGCGACCTGGGCTACATCATTCCGGTCGACTCGGATCCGCAGCAACTGGCCAGCGATGCGATCGCGATGAGCGACCTGCAGAACATTGCCGAAAGCCTGCAGGCCAAGCATGTGCTGTTCGTGATGGATGCCTGCTATAGCGGATTGGGGCTGACGCGCGGCGGGCCGACGTCCGGCGCCTACCTGCGCGAGAACGCGCGACGCATCGCCCGCCAGATGCTCACTGCCGGCGGTGCCGATCAGCAGGTGGCCGACAGCGGCCCGAACGGGCATTCGGTATTTACCTGGGTGCTGCTGCAGGCGCTGGCGGGCAAGGGCGACCTCAATGGCGATGGCCTGATCACCGGGACCGAACTGGCGGCCTATGTCGCACCGGCAGTGTCGGCAGTGTCGGCGCAGACCCCGGCATTCGGCAGCCTGCCCGGCTCGCAGGGCGGGGAGTTCGTGTTCCAGGTACCGAGTGGCGAGGAGTTCCTGACCGCCGGTACCGCGCAGTTGTCTGCCGATGCGATCGCACTCAACGGCCGCGTGGATGCGGCGCGTCCTGCCGCCACCACCAGCGGTGCTGCAACAGCTGCGGCGCCGGTGACGGTCAAGACGCTGCAAGGCGGCGAAGCCAGGCTGGTCTTGCCGACCGCGGTGAAGAGCAGCGACCGCCAACGTGCGCAGCTGGCCAACGAGCGCGGCCTGCAGTTGTACAAGGAAAAACGCTACGCCGAAGCGGCCGAGCAGTTTGCCGAAGCCTTGAAGCTGCGCCCGGATTTCGCCTTGGCCGCCAACAACCTGGGCTTTGTGTACTACCGCCAGGAACGCTTTGCCGAATCGGCGCGCTGGCTGGAAAATACCTTGAAAATCGATCCGTCGCGTGCGGTGGCCTATCTCAATCTCGGCGATGCCTACGCAAAAGCCGGCGATCGCGACAAGGCACGCAAGGCCTACGCCACCTATCTGGAACTGCAGCCGCAAGGCAGCGGCGCCGAGCAGGCACGCACGCAACTGCAACGTCTCTGATCCGCGTAACCTGTCTGACTATGTCTTCTTCGCCATCGACCATTGTTGCCATCGCCAGCGCCGCCGGAACCGGAGGCATCGGCATCGTGCGCCTGTCCGGGCCGCAGGCGGCGCAGATCGCCGCCGAGCTGGGTGTCCCGAATCTGCAGCCACGGCAGGCACGCTACGCGCGCTTTCGCGATGCGCAGGGCGAGGTGATCGACGATGGCATTGCCTTGTGGTTTCCGGCGCCGCACAGCTTCACCGGCGAGGCGGTGGTGGAACTGCAGGGACACGGCAGCCCGGTGCTGTTGCGGCAGCTGGTGGCGCGTTGCATTGCGCTGGGCGCGCGGCAGGCACGCGCGGGCGAGTTCAGCGAGCGCGCCTTTCTCAATGGCAAACTCGATCTGGCGCAGGCCGAAGCCATTGCCGATCTGATCGCCGCCGGCGATCTGCGCGCGGCACGCGCTGCGCGCAGATCCTTGGACGGTGTGTTTTCGCAACGTGTCGATGCGCTCAGCGACAGCCTCACCCGGCTACGCATCCATGTGGAAGCGGCGATCGACTTTGCCGACGAGCCGCTCGACACCCTGGGCGGAGCGCAGGTGCGCGACGGGCTACAGCAGGCGCGCGCATTGCTGGCGCAACTGCTGCGCGATGCCGAGCGCGGGCGCAAGCTGCGCGACGGCCTGCACGCGGTGCTGATCGGTCCGCCCAACGCGGGCAAGAGTTCCTTGCTCAATGCATTGGCCGGTAGCGAGCGCGCCATCGTCACCGATGTCGCCGGCACCACGCGCGATACCTTGCAGGAAGCCATCCAGCTCGATGGTTTCGAACTCGTGTTGGTCGACACCGCCGGCCTGCGCGAAGGTGGTGATGCGATCGAGCGCGAGGGCATGCGGCGCGCGCGTGCCGAACTGCAGCGCGCCGATCTGGCGCTGGTGGTACTGGATGCACGCGACCCGCAAGCCGCGCGCGATGCGATCGGCGATGCCATCGATACGGTGCCGCGTCAGCTGTGGATCCACAACAAATGCGATCTGCTGGCCGAAGCCACAGCGCTCGATCGCGATGCGGTCGCGGTCTCGGCGGTGACCGGGCAGGGACTGGAGCAGTTGCACGCCCGGTTGCGCGAACTCGCACTGGGCGACGGAGCGGACAGCGTGGAAGGCGAATTCTCCGCACGCACGCGGCATGTCGAGGCATTGCGCCGCGCCGAACAGCATGCAGACGCAGCGGATCTGGAGCTGGGCTTCGAACAGCTCGAACTGGCCGCCGAAGAAATGCGCCTGTCACAGGAAGCACTCGGCGAGATCACCGGCAAGCTGAGCGCCGACGAATTGCTGGGCAAGATCTTTTCGAGTTTTTGTATCGGCAAGTAGACCGCTTACCTGCCGCGACGCATGACCAGCCGATGCAGACGCTGGCTATTGGTGTTCTGCATCAAGGATCAGGGACGGCGACAAGCGCAACGCTTGTACAGCGGGTCACATGCCGATACCGAAACTCGAAGCGAGCGCCCGTAACTGCGCCGCAGAACGCGTCACATCACACCCGGCAACACCGTCTGCAATGCCGCGTTCTCGGCATCGCATGCTGGCGATGCAGCGGCGGTGGCAGGTTGCTTTGCACGTGCCTTGTCGATCTCGCGGCGCGCAGCGGCTAGATCCTTCTGGAACTCGGGGTTGTCGTGCAGCGCGGCGACGGTGGCGGCGCCCATGATGCGGCCCTGCAGGACATCGCTCTGCCAGTGCACGTTGCAGACCAGGCGGCTGTCGCCGAAGGCGCGGCCGCGGGCGAGCAGGGCGTCGCGCTGGGCGGGGGCCAGCTCGGCCAGGATCAGGCTCCAGCTCCAGCCGATGGCGGTGTGGCCGGAAGGGTAGGAGCCGTTCTTGCGCAGCGCCGCGTCGTCGTCGGGCGTGCACATCGGCTGGTCGTTGCGCATGAACGGGCGTGGCCGCTGGTAACGGGCCTTGGCTGCGCTGGTGCTGGTGCTGGCGTCGCGCATGCTGCGTTCGAGCAGGCGCAGCAGGTGCGGGGTGTGCGCCTGGTCGATCTGGATGCCGAGCGCGCAACTGAAGTGATTGGCGGCCGCCGGGAAACTCAGCGCAGCGTCCTGTGTGGCCAGGTCCCAGCGTGGTGTGCCGCGCAGGGCAAGCATGGATGTGGCGATGGCCTGATCGTTGGCGAGCGCGGCGCTGCCGTCCTGCGGCGGTGGCGGTACCAGGCGCAGGCTGTCGGGCACCTGTGCTTTTTCCAGGTAGCCATGTGCATCGGTGGCGATCACCGAGCCCGTCGAGGCCACCTTGTCGCGCGCGCTTGCACTGCCGCATCCCACTGCCAACACCGCGATGGCGACGCTGGTCAGCGTCCGGAAACAAGCGCGAGCAATGCGATCGGACATGCAGCAACCTTCAGACTACACGGATGGATGAGGGCGCAGATTACGACGCGCAGATGACATCTGCATGCCAGCGCAACGCAGCTGCGGCGCGGAATGCGCAGCTGCTGTCGCAGCACTGTCATGTCCCGGTCGCATCGACGCAAGACGGCTGTCGCACGCTTGCCGTCATCTTTTGACTCGTCCCCCCTGCCGCTCATGCCCAAGACCCATCTGTTAAGTGCCGCCGTCTTTACCGCGCTCGTGCTGTCGCCGGCTGCCCACGCCGCCGATCCCGAGGTGACTGCCGATACCGGCACGACCGTGCAGCAACTCGACGCGGTCTCGGTGATCGGCCAGGGCGAAACGCGTCAGGTGCAGCGCATCACCCAGCAGGACATTCCGGTGTTGCCGCCGGGCACCAGCATCCAGAAGCTGCTCAACCGCATGCCGGGCGTCAACGTGCAATCCAACGATGCCTTCGGTGCCAACGAGGAGTCGCAGACGATCAGCCTGCGCGGCTTCAACGGCACGCGCCTGGGCTATACGCTCGACGGCCTGCCGCTGGGCGACAACGCCTACGGCAACTACAACGGCCTCAATATCAGCCGCGCCCTGATTGCGGAAAACTTCGGCGGCGTGGAGCTGGCCTCGGGCATCGGCGCACTGGGCACCGCGTCCACCAGCAACCTGGGCGGCACCATCCAGTACTACTCGGCCGATCCGTCCAGCGTGTTCGGCGGGCAGCTGTCGCAGACGGTGGGCTCCGATGCCAACCGGCGCACCTTCCTGCGCGTGGACACCGGCGACTACAACGGGTTTTCGGCGTATCTGTCCGGCATCAATGCCGAAGCCGACATGTGGGCGCGCCCGGAGTCGCCGACCACCACGCGGCAGTTCAATGCCAAGGGCGTGTACCAGTTTGACGGCGGCAAGCTGACCGCGTTCGCCGACACCTCGCGGACCTCGCAGGCCGACTATTCGTATCTGTCCAAGAGCGGCATGGCGCGTGGCCTGGGCTGGGACTGGAACCTGTATGCACCGGACTGGAACCGGGCGTTGGCCGCGGCGTACTGCGCACCGGCCACGCGCAATGCGGCGCGCTGCGGTTTCAGCGGCGGCGTGGACAACATCGACGATGCGTACTACCAGAGCCGCGCGTTGCGCGACGACGATCTGTTCTATGTGGCCGGCGACTTCCAGCCCAACGATGCGATCAGCCTGCACACCCAGGTCTACCACCACGAAAACAAGGGTCAGGGCCACTGGTGGTCGCCGGGCCAGGCGTCCAACCCGGGCACGCCGCAGGCATTGCCGATCTCCATCCGCAGCACAAATTACTGGATCAACCGCACCGGCGGCATCGCCTCGCTTGGCTGGAACCTGGGCCCGCATCATCTCGAAGCCGGGCTGTGGTACGAGCGCAATCACCACGATGTGGAGCGCAATTTCTACTGGATCGACGGGCCGGTCAGCGACGACAAGTTCCTGCAGGATCCCGACCGCCGGCTGTTCTCGCAGAACTACATCATCACCACGCGGCAGTTCTATGTGCAGGGCAACTTCAAGTTCCTCGACGAGCGCCTGAGCGTGGATCTGGGCATCAAGAGCCCGAGCACCGAAATGACCGCGCGCGAAACGCCGGGGCTGGCGGTGGAAGCGCCGGTGGCGACCGGCTCGATCAAGGCCAGCGAGTCGGTGCTGCCGCAGGTCGGTCTGGGCTATCGGATCGCAGACGGACAGGAAGTGTTCGCCTCGTACGCGGAAAACATCGCCGCGTTCCAGGGCGGTGGCGCCGGTGGTCCGTTGCTGGTGACGCAGGCCTCCTTCGATGCCAGCGTCGGTGCACTGGAGCCGGAGAAGTCGCGCACCGTGGAAGCCGGTTACCGCTTCGTGCGTGACCGCTTCGAAGCCTCGCTGGTGGGTTACGACGTGACCTTCGACAACCGCCTGCTCTCGCTCAATCCCTGCGCAAGCATCCAGCAGGGCACCACGCCGGCCTGCACCACGCGCTTCTTCAACGTGGGCTCGGTGAGCAGCCGCGGCGGCGAACTGACCATGATCTGGAAGCCGACCAGCTACCTGCAGTGGTACAACTCGGCTTCGATCAACCGCTCCACCTACGACGACAACTACGTGCAGAACGGCGTAACCATTCCCACTGCCGGCAAGACCACGGTGGATACGCCCAAGCGCATGTTCGCCAGCGAAATCGCCTTCAACTACGCCAACTGGAACATCAACCTGCGCGGCAAGTACACCGGCCAGCGTTATTACACCTACACCAACGACCAGGGCTTCGGCGGTTACACCTCGTTCGATGCGGGCGCCGGGTACGACTTTGGCCAGGCCGGCGTGCTGCAGGGGCTCAAGCTCTCGCTCAACGTGACCAACCTCACCGACAAGCGCTATGCGTCCAACCTCACCGCGTTCGCCAACAGCGATCCGAATGGCCGTCAGCTGGCATTCCACGCCAGTGCGCCGCGGCAGGTGTTTTTGACCTTGGATGCCAAGTTCTGAGTTAGGGATTGGGGAGTCGGGATTGGGGATTGGTAACAGCGGGTCTTGTGGCTGCTGACTGATTTCCGGTGGCGATCGACGTGGATGGTTTTAGAGTGGCTGGCAAGACCTGTCGAGTGATTGTCGGGCGGATGCGACGATGCGGAGGTGCGGGATGCAAGGTCGTGCATCCCGCCTCGCTCATCGGCCGCGCTCGTCTGGCGGTCGTGCCGTGGTGTTGATGGCTGCTTTTTTGTTGGAGAAAGGCATGATGCAGTTCCACCGTGCGTTGGTGTTGGGAGCGATGATGGTCGGCATGAGCGGGCCCGCGTTGGCAGAGGCGCCGTTGGCGAAGACGGTGCAGATCTTTGCGCACCGTGGCGCCAGCGCATTGCGCCCGGAACACACCCTGGCCTCGTATGCCAAGGCGATTGTCGATGGCGCCGATTTTGTCGAGCCGGACCTGGTGTCCACCAAGGATGGTGTGCTGGTGGCGCGCCATGAGAACGAGATCGGCGGCACCACCGATGTGGCCAGCCACCCGGAGTTCGCCGCGCGCAAGACCCGCAAGACCATCGATGGCCAGGCGATGGAAGGCTGGTTCACCGAAGACTTCACTCTTGCCGAATTGAAGACCTTGCGCGCGCGCGAGCGGTTGCCGCAGTTGCGCGGCACGCGTTGGGATGGGCAGTTTCAGATCGTCACCTTCGATGAGATCATCGATTTTGTCGCAGCCGAATCGGCAGCGACCGGGCGCACGATCGGGCTGATTCCGGAGATCAAGCACCCGAGCTATTTCAGTGGGCTGAATCTGGCGATGGAAGACAAGGTGCTGGCGAGCCTGCGTGCGCATGCCTACACGCAGACCGCGCCGGTGGTGATCCAGTCGTTCGAGACCGGCAACCTGCGTTACTTGCGCGGCAAGATCGGGCGCAACAGCACTATTCGCTTGCTGCAGCTGCTGGGCGGCGCGCAGATGGCGCTGCCCGATGCGGGCGTGGGCAACGCGCCACGCACCTACGCGCAGATGATCACGCCCGAGGGACTGAAGCAGGTCGCCGGCTATGCCGATGCGATCGGCCCGGACATTCGCAGCATCATTCCGCTGGATGTGCAGCAACGCCTGGGCACGCCGACCAGCCTGGTGCACGACGCGCACGCGGCAGGATTGCAGGTGCAGCCGTATACCTTCCGCCCGGAGAATTATTTCCTGGCCGCCAACAACCGCAGCAGTGCTGCGGTGACCGAACGTAACGAGGCCGGCGCATTGGCCGAGTTGAAGGCGTATCTGGATGCCGGTATCGATGCATTCTTTGCCGATGATCCCGGCTTGGCGCGGCGTGCGTTGAGCGAGCGTGCGACGCGTTAAACGTTGGACGCATATGCGGTCTGTAGGAGCGCGCTGGCGCGCGATGAAGCGTTCCCGATAACGCTCCATCGCGCGCCAGCGCGCTCCTACGTCCCAGGTGGCCGTTCGCGTGGCGGGAAGTGCAGCACCACGTTCTGCGAGCCGTCTTCCTGGCGCTGCCACAGCACTGGCACCTGGCGTGGCGGCGGCGGTTCCAGCACGTCGCGTTCGGCGTTGCTGATCTCCCAGGCAGCGTCCTCGTCCTCGTCTTCCCAGCTGTAGCGCGGCCTGGCCTGTTGCGGGTCGCGCAGGCGCAGCAGCAGTGCAGCGATCAGGCCGGCCACTGCGCCGCCCAGATGCGATTGCCAGGATACGCCGGCCTCGTGCGGCAGGATGGTCAGCAACATGCCGCCGTAGAACAGGAAGGCGATCATGCTGGTGGCAATCGCCGGGCGGTCGCGGCGCAGCAGGCCCAGCACGAACACCAGGAACATCAGCCCGTGGGTGACGCCACTGGCGCCCAGATGCCGGCTGCCGGGCTCGCCCAGCAACCACGCGCCCAGCCCCGAACCCAGCCACAGCAACGGCAGCGCCAGGGCGGTGGCACGCGGATACACGCTGCCGGCCAGTGTGCCCAGGATCAACAAGGCGGCGGCGTTGGCGCCCAGATGCGCGAGCGAGCCGTGCAGCAGCGGCGCGGTGAGGATGCCGAGCAGGCCGTCGGCCTGCAGCGGTGCCACCGCCCAGGCGCGCCAGTCGAACATGTTCTGGGCGGTGAACACCGCCACCAGCAGCAGCACGGCGGCCAGGCTGAAGTTGAAGGCACGCAAGACCCGGGAACGATCCAGGCGATCTTGCGAGGTGGCGTCGGCGGCAACAGGATGCGGTGTCATGCCTTCACGGATGGCGTCGCGCGGATGTTTTACAAGCCTGTTCGGCGCGGGATAAGCAGGCCCGACGACGGGATAATCCAGTTCCGCCACCGGTGATTGGCGCAGCGGCTCGCGTTGCGTCACGCAGGTGGCCGAAGCGCGACACCCATTGGCTGCGGGCCCTTGCCCGCCCACCGTCGCGGGACACGCCGCAAGTACGTCCGTGTAGGCTCTTACGCGGCATCCATGCCGCGTAAGGTCCCGCGACGGCGAGCAGGCAACGACCCCTCGAGTTGGTCAGTGCGTAAATGCGAGCAACGCACGCGGCTCTGCCGTTCCCGAATCCCGAATCCCGAATCCCGGCCGGTCAGTGCCCGGCCGGCTTGGGCGGCCGCAGCAGGCTCAGCACGATGGTGAAGACCAGGATTACGATCACCACCGCCAGCGAGACCAGCACCGGGATCTTGTATAGATCGATGATCATCATCTTGGTGCCGATGAACACCAGGATCACCGCCAGGCCGTACGGCAGCAGATGGAAGCGGTCGGCCATGCCGGCCAGCAGGAAGAACATCGCGCGCAGACCCAGCACCGCGAATACGTTGGAGGTCAGCACGATGAACGGGTCGGTGGTGATCGCGAAGATCGCCGGGATGCTGTCCACCGCGAAGATCACATCGATCACCGCAATCAGGATCAGCACCACGAACAACGGGGTGAACCAGCGCTTGCCGTCCTTGATCACGCTCAGCGCATGGCCGTGGTACTGAGGGCTCAGGCGCAGATGGCCACGCATCCAGCGCAGTACCGGGTTGGCTTCCAGATCCGGCTCCTTGCCGGCGGAGAACCACATCTTGATGCCGGTCAGCAGCAGGAAGGCGCCGAACACGTACAGCAGCCAATGGAACTTGGTCAGCAGCACCGAGCCGGCGAAGATCATGATCGCGCGCAGCACGATCGCGCCCAGCACGCCGATGATCAGCACGCGCTGGCGCTGCTCCTCGGGCACGCCGAAGTAGGTCATCACCATCAGGAACACGAAGATGTTGTCGACCGCCAGCGATTTCTCGACCAGGTAGCCGGTCAGGAACTCCAGCCCGATGCGGTCGGCCGCCGCATCGCCCATGCTGCCCTGCAGGTACCACCACAGCCCGGCGTTGAAGGCCAGCGCCAGCAGCACCCAACCGATGCTCCACCAGGTGGCTTCCTTGAAGGTGACCTTGTGGGCACCGCCGTGGCGCATCAGCACCAGATCGACCAACAGCGCCACGATCACCACGATCGCGAAGCCGCCCCATAACCAGACATTGCCAATGGTTTGCATACAAGAATCCCGAAAGTGAAACGACCTGGACAGCCGGTGGGCTGAGGCCTTGTGACACGGAAATCGTGGATTCCGGGTGACGGACCTTCGCCTGCGCGGCGAAGGTCTCGCTCACAACCGGCCGGGCCGGTTGCCGTTGCACCGGAGCGCCTGATGGCAGGGCTCGTCATGACGGCGACAACGCTGGGAGCTACTCCCCTTCTGCAGCCGATTCTGCGTGCCCGGGGCAGGCACGTCAATCCAGCCGGATACAATGGGCGGATGAATACTCCTGTCCCCGTCGTCCGACTCAAGAATGCGTGGCGCTCCAGCCACCCGTGGATCTACCAGAAGCTGGTGGAAAAGCCCGCCGCCAAGCCCAAACCCGGCACCATCGTCGATGTGGTCGGCGTGGACGGGGAGTGGGTCGGCCGCGGCTTCTACAACGGCCACTCGCGCATCGCCGTGCGCATCCTGGAGACCGACCAGGCGGTGCCGGTGGATGCGGGCTGGTTCTCGCGCAAGATCGCCGCGGCAGTGAGCCTGCGCCGCGACTGGCTCAAGCTCGACGCGGTGTCCGATGCCTGGCGCGTGGTGCACAGCGAAGGCGACGGCCTGTCCGGCCTGGTGGTGGACCGCTATGGCGACCTGGTGGTGGTGGAGTTCTTCGCCGCCGGCATGTTCCGCCACCGCGAATGGATCTACGAGGCGCTGCGCGAGCAGTTCCCGGGCTGCCGCTTCCACAGCTTCGCCGACGAACATGTGCAGAAGCAGGAAAGCTTCGATTTCCACGGCAACACCACCACCGAAGCGTCGGTGATCACCGAGTACGGCATCAAGTTCCGCGCCGACCCGGCCGGTGCGCACAAGACCGGCTTTTTCGCCGACCAGCGCGAGAACCGCCAGTGGCTGAGCGAGCAGGTCGAAGGCAAGAGCGTGCTGGACCTGTGCTGCAACACCGGTGGCTTTGCGGTGTATGCGGCTGCGCGCGGCGCGTCCGAGGTGCTGGGCGTGGACATCGACGAGGACGTGATCGCCATCGCCAAGGGCAACGCCAAGCTCAACAACGTGCGGCCGAAGTTCGTGCAGGCCGACATCTTCCCCTGGCTGCGCGATGCCTCCAACCGCGGCGAGCAGTTCGATGTGGTGATCCTGGACCCGGCCAAGATGACCCGCGACCGCGAGCAGGTGATTCCGGCGCTGAAGAAGTACCTGGACATGAACAAGCTGGCGCTGGGCGTGGTCAAGCCCGGTGGCCTGTTCGCCACCTTCTCGTGCACCGGGCTGGTGGCCGAACAGGAGTTCCTGGACATGCTGCGGCGCGCCTCGTATTTCTCCGGGCGCACCATCCAGATCCTGAAGGTGGCCGGTGCCGGCCCGGACCACCCGTTCATGGCGCACGTGCAGGAATCGCGCTATCTGAAGGCTGTTTTCTGCCGCGTGATCTAGCGCGGCGATCAACCCCTGGAGCGGCCAGTCGATGACAGCGGACGATGAGGAACGCAAGGCGCTGAGCCGGTTGCTGCGCGAGATCGAGCGGCCCCATGCCAGTCTGCTGGCCAGCAACTGGCCGGTGTTCGGCGTGTGGCTGCTGTTCGCCGGCGCCTTCATGTACCTGTTCCAGACCGGCAACGGTTCGCCATTGCATCCGTTGCTGCTGGCGCTGGGCTCGACCTGCCTGGGCGTGCTCGGTGCCTGGATCGTGTTGCGCTCGGTATGGGCGCGGCAGTGGCTGCACGTGCGCGAGCACGTCGATGTCGAGAGCGTGCGCGCGCGCCTGGCCGAACTGGGCGATTGAACCCACACCTGGCCCCGCACGCCATCGCCAGGCGAGCGGTCACGGTGGGCCACGCATGGATCCCTGCGTGCGGCTGCAAGCTGGGCGCGGCGTACAGACGTTGGCACTGCGCGCAATGTGGTTTCGTGTGTTTTTTTTAGAGCCGCAATGTGCGCATCGCCTGCGCCGTGGCGCGTGCAGTACGCGTGCCGCAAGCCGTTATGATCCGGTGACCCCCACCTGGCTGTGAGATCGCATGCACCTGCACACGCTGTCTCTGTCTGTCTCGCTGTTGCTCGCCACCGCGCTGCCTGCCCACGCGCTGGAGTTTTCCAAGGCCGAACTGGCGCGCGCCACGGCGCTGCAAAAACGCCTAGTCACGCTGGATTCGCATCTGGACACGCCGGCCAACCTGGAGCGCCCCGATTTCGACGTGTTGCAGGCGCATGCCGGCAACCGGCTGTCGCAGGTGGACTACCCGCGCATGGTCGAAGGCGCGCTGGATGGTGGCTTCTGGGCGGTCTATACCGCGCAGGGCAATCGCAGTGCGGCCGCGCATCTGGACGATCGCGATGCCGGTCTGCAGCGGCTGTTGAAGATTCACACGCTGCTGGCCGCGCAACCGCAGCGCTTCGCCTTCGCCACCACGCCCACCGATGCCGCGCGCATCAAGGCCGATCGCAAGCGCGTGGTGTACATCAGCATGGAAAACGCCAGCCCGCTGGTGGCCGACCCCACGCTGCTGCGCTTCTATTACGCGCAGGGCCTGCGCCTGATGAGCACCGTGCATTTTCTCAACAACGAGTTTGCCGACTCGGCCACCGACCCCAAGGGGCCGGAGTGGAAGGGCCTGAGCCCGGCCGGCAAGCAACTGGTGCAACAGGCGCAGGCGCTGGGCATCGTGATCGATCAATCGCATGCCTCCGATGCGGTGTTCGACCAGTTGATCGCACTGTCGCCGGTGCCGATCGTGCTCTCGCACAGCGGCGCGCGTGCGGTGTTCGACCATCCGCGCAATATCGACGACGCGCGACTGAAGGTGCTGGCCGAGCACGGCGGGGTAATCCAGGTGAATTCCTATGGCGGCTATCTGGTCGACAGCGGCGCCAGCCCCGAGCGCAAGGCAGCCGAGAAGGCGCTGACCGAGCAATACGGCGGCTGGGAGCACATCAAGATCGCCGACGGCACGGCCCTGAGCGCCGCGCTCAAGGAGCTGGATGCGCGCTACCCGATCAAGCGCGCCACCGAGGAGGATTTCTTCGCCCATCTGGAGCATGTGCTCAAGGTGGTCGGGCCCGAGCACGTGGGCATCGGCATGGACTGGGATGGCGGCGGTGGCGTAGTCGGCCTGGAAGACGTCTCCGACCTGCCGCGCATCACCGCCTGGCTGCTGCGCAAGGGCTACACCGAGCAGCAGATCGCCGGCATCTGGGGCGGCAACCTGCTGCGGGTGATGGGGCAGGCGCAGGCGTATGCGGTGGGGAATGGGGAATCGGGAGTGGGGAGGTAGTGCTGGGATTGGGGAGTCGGGATTCGGGATTCGCAAGGCCGAGGCGGTCTGTCGTGCGGGACTGGGTGCTGTGTCGGGCTTGGCGGTGGCCGCCGGCTTGGTTGTAAGTGCAGGGCTGGGGTAGAGGCGCGTCGCTGCTGTTGGCTTCTTCGCCGGATGGGCTGATAGGGGCGCGCGCGGAGTGCGCCGGCGCTGGTTGTCAGCCAGGTGGTTGGGTGGCGGGCCGCCGTCGCAGCATCGGGGTCGCCAGCCCTGCACCAACAGCATGGTTGCTGTCGCGTTCCGAGCCCGGCACACGCCGGGAGCGGTTGTGGCTGATTTGGGCAGTTGCACAAAAACCGGTGTGTGCCTGCCCGCAGACAGGCAGCAGGCTGACGATGCTTCCGGGAAAAAGCTCCAACTAGAATGCGCCGACCCCTGTGTGGTGCCGGTGCCAGCACTGCGCGCCGGTGGGCCCACCGACTGCTGGAGCGTGCGATGACCCAAGCCACCCGGCCACTGCCGCCCACCGATGGCATGGCCCCGACCTACCGCAAGATCCTGTGGCGGCTGATCCCGTTCCTGTTCGTCTGCTACCTGTTCAACTACCTGGACCGGGTCAACGTGGGCTTCGCCAAGCTGCAGATGCTCGGCGATCTGGGCATGAGCGAGACCGTGTACGGGCTGGGCGCGGGCATCTTCTTCATCGGCTATCTGGCCTGCGGGGTGCCGAGCAATCTGATCCTGCAGCGCATCGGTGCGCGCCGCTGGGTGGCGATCATGATGGTCAGCTGGGGCCTGCTGTCGACCTGCCTGATGTTCGTGCGCACGCCGGCCGGCTTCTACACCCTGCGCCTGCTCACCGGCGCGGCCGAGGCCGGCTTCTTCCCAGGCATCGTGCTGTACCTGACGCGCTGGTTTCCGCGCGCCCAGCATGGCCGGGTCATGACCGTCTTCATGTCGGCCATCCCGATCTCCGGCGTGCTGGGCGGGCCGTTGTCGGGCTGGATCCTCGGCCATTTCTCGGCCGGGCAGGGTGGCCTGGCTGGCTGGCAATGGATGTTCCTGCTGCAGGGCCTGCCGACCGTGCTGCTGGGCATCGGGGTGTGGTTCCTGCTCAGCGATGGCGTGCAGCAGGCGACCTGGCTGGACCCGCAGGAGAAGCAGGCACTGACCCGCGCGCTGGCCGCAGACGAAGCCGGCAAGCCGGCCGGCGCCTCCAGCTCGCTGGGCGCAGTGCTGCGCAACCCGGCGGTGTGGATGCTGGGCACGGTGTACTTCTGCATCCAGAGCGGGGTGTATGCGATCAACTTCTGGCTGCCTTCGATCATCCAGGGCAGCGGCGTCACCGACCCGACCCGGATCGGCCTGATGAGCGCCATCCCGTACCTGGCCGCGGCGGTGTTCATGGTGCTGATGGGGCGCTCGGCCGACCGCCGCCGCGAGCGCCGCTGGCACCTGGTACTCCCGTTGCTGATGGGGGCGGCCGGGCTATGCATCGCCGCCAGCGTCACCGACAACCTGGCTCTGGCCCTGTTCGGCATGACCCTGGCCACGATGGGCGCGGTCAGCGGCTTGCCGCTGTTCTGGCCGCTGACCAACGGCTTTCTCACCGCCGCCGCTGCGGCCGGCGGGCTGGCGCTGATCAACTCCACCGGCCAGGTCGCCGGCTTCGTCAGCCCGTACCTGGTGGGCTGGATCAAGGACGCCACCCACAGCACCGAGCTGGCGCTATACGTGCTGGCCGGGGCCATGCTGCTGGGCGCCGCGCTGGTGCTGCGGGTGCCGGCACGCGCGGTGAACCAGTGATGCGTCCGTCTCAGCGAGTGTGCCCATGAAGATCGTCATCGCCCCCGATTCCTACAAGGAAAGCCTGTCCGCACTGGAGGTGGCCACCCAGATCGAGGCCGGCTTCCGCGAGGTGTTCCCCGACTGGCAGTACCGCAAGGTGCCGGTCGCCGATGGCGGCGAAGGCACGGTCGATGCGCTGGTGGCGGCCACCGGCGGGCGGGTGATCGACTGCACGGTCAGCGGCCCGCTCGGCACCCCGGTGCAGGCGTTCTTCGGCCTGACCGGCGACGGCCGCACCGCGGTGATCGAAATGGCCGCCGCCAGCGGCCTGGCACTGGTGCCGCCGGCCGAGCGCGCGCCGCTGCGCACCAGCACCGCGGGCGTGGGCGAGTTGATCCTGGCCGCGCTGGATGCCGGCGCGCGGCGCTTCATCATCGGCATCGGCGGCAGCGCCACCAACGACGGCGGCGCCGGCCTGGCGCAGGCGCTGGGCGTGCGGCTGCTGGATGCGCAGGGCGAGGCGATCGGCCCCGGTGGCGGCGCGCTGGCGACGCTGGCGCGGATCGATACCCAGGACCTGGACCGGCGGCTGCAGGACTGCCAGTTCGAAGTGGCCTGCGATGTGGACAACCCGCTGATCGGCCCGACCGGCGCTTCGGCAGTGTTCGGCCCGCAGAAGGGTGCCACCCCCAGCATGGTGCGCCAGCTCGACAGCAACCTGCAGCGCTACGCCGATGTGCTGCAACGCGACCTGGGACTGCGCCTGCACGACCTGCCCGGCGGCGGTGCGGCCGGCGGCCTGGGCGCGGCGCTGGTGGCGTATCTGGGTGCGCAGTTGCGGCCCGGGGTGGAGATCGTCGCGCAGGCGCTCGGGCTGGACGCCCTGGTCGCCCAGGCCGATCTGGTCATCACCGGCGAAGGCCGCCTGGACAGCCAGAGCCTGCACGGCAAGACCCCGGTGGGCGTGGCGCGGCTGGCGCAGCGGCACGGCAAGCCGGTGATCGCCATCGCCGGTTGCCTGGGCAATGGCGCTGCGCTGCTGCACGGGCACGGCATCGACGCGATGTTTGCGGTGGTGCATCGCGCCTGCACGGTGGAGCAGGCGCTGGCCGAAGCCGCCAGCAACGTGCGCATCGCCGCACGCAATGTGGCCGCGGCGCTGCAGCTGGGCCAGGCCTTGGCGCAGTTGCCTGCGCGTGCAGCCACGCGCTGACGGCAGCGCGCGGGATGCCGTGCGCAGGCTGTGCCACGCGGTCGCCACGTGATCCACTGATGCTGCCTGCCTGCCTGCCTGATGCATGCGCGCAGCACAGGACGGGGCACCGCCATGCAGCACCGAACGTGCCACCGTGTCCTCCCCGATCGCGCCAACAGACCCCATGCCCATGCTCACGCTCGACCGCACCCTGGCGCAGTCCATCGTCGACCGCGCGATGACCATCATCGACGGCAACGTCAATGTGATGGACCACACCGGCGTCATCATCGCCAGCGGCGAGCCGGCGCGCATCGGTCAGCTGCACGAGGGTGCGCTGCTGGTACTGTCCAGGCAGGGCCGGGTGGAGATCGACGCGGCACTGGCGCAGCAGCTGGATGCGGTTCGCCCGGGCGTCAACCTGCCGCTGATCGCCGATGGCCGCATCGTCGGCTGCGTCGGGCTGACCGGCGACCCGCAGCGGATCGGGCAACAGGCCGAACTGGTGCGCATGGCCGCCGAAGCGATGCTGGAACAGGCCGGCCTGCTGCGCCTGCTGGCCCGCGATGCGCGCCTGCGCGAGGAAGTCACGCTCGGCCTGATCCGCGCCGACGGGCCGACCCCGGCACTGGCCGGCTGGGCCGAACGGCTCGGCATCGCGCTCGACCTGCCGCGCGTGGCAGCGGTGATCGAAGTGGAAAGCGACACCCTCGACCTGGACGCGATGCTGGTGGAACTGCAGCGCCTGCACACGCTGCTGTCCACGCCCGAGCGCGGCAACCTGATCGCCGCCACCGCGCTCAACGAACTGGTGGTGCTCAAGCCCGCACTGGACCGCCGCGGCCACTGGGATGTGGACGAACAACGCCGCCGCGCCCACACCTTGCTCGAGCGCATGCGCGCCAGCAGCCCGCTGCGTATCCGCCTCGCGTTGGGGCAGTATTTCCCGCAGCCCGGCGGGCTGGCGCTGTCGCACCAGATCGCGCGCACCACCATGCGCATCGGCAAGGCGCGCGCGCCGCAGGCCGATGCGTTCTTCTACGACGACCATCGCCTGCCGGTGCTGGTGGACGACCTGCGCCAGGCCTGGCAGGCCGAGGAACTGCGCAAGCCGCTGCAGGCGCTGCTGGCCCAGGACCGACGCGGCGACCTGGCGCAGACGCTGTCGGTGTGGTTCGGCGCCGGCATGCGCATGGCGCCCACCGCCAAGGCACTGGCTATCCACCGCAATACGCTGGATTACCGCATGCAGCGCATCGCGGAACTCTGCGGCGTGGACCTGCGCAATACCGACGACTGCGTGCGCCTGTATCTGGCCCTGCAGATGCGCGACGCCACTGCGGCAAGCGGGACCGAGCCCATCCAGTGACGGAGCGTGTGGGCTGCGCACAAGGCATCTTCTGTGCGATGGCGCACGCAACGCTGCGTTAGCAGGTATGTTCGGTCCGCTAGACTGAGCGGATTGCCCGGGGGACCAAGCGAGCATTTCATTGAGCCACTGCGACGCCGTCGTGTCATCCACCTCCCGCGAGGCCGAGCGGCTGTCGCGTCTGGCGCTGTTGCAGGTCGTCGACACCGATGCCGAGCCGTTCTTCGACGCGCTGGCCGCCGCCGCGCAGGCGATCGCCGGCACGCCGATCGCGCTGGTGTCGCTGGTGGACGAACATCGCCAATGGTGGAAGGCCAATATCGGCCTGCCCGATGCCAGCGAAACCCCACGCGAACTCGCGTTCTGCGCCTACACCATCCAGGACGATGCGGTGATGGAAGTACGCGATGCGCCGGCCGATCCGCGCTTTCGCGACAATACGCTGGTCACCGATGCGCCGGGGATCCGTTACTACGCCGGTGCGCCGATCGTGTTGTCCGACGGCTTGCGCATGGGCACGGTGTGCGTGATCGACCAGCGCCCGCGCGCGCTGGAGCCGGCGCAACTGGCCGCCTTGCAGCAGCTGGCCCGGGTTGCCGCCGAAGGCCTGGAGCAGCGCCGGCTGATGCTGGAACGCCAGGCCGCCAATGAACAGCTGCAGCAACGCCTGCGCGAGAGCGAGGCGTTCCTGGAGCGCACCGGCCGGGTTGCCGGCGTCGGCGGCTGGGAAGTGGACGTGGCCAGCGGCACCCTGACCTGGTCGGACCAGACCTGCCGCCTGCACGATCTGCCGGCCGGCTACCGGCCGACCCTGGCCGAAGGGATCGGCTTCTACCCGCTCGATGCGCGCGCGGTGATCACCGAGGCGGTCGAGGCCTGCGTGCGCGATGGCACGCCCTGGGATCTGGAACTGCCGCTGGTCAGCGCCACCGGCCGGCAGCTGTGGGTGCACAGCACCGGCTCGATGGAGCATGTGGACGGACGCACCCGTCTGATCGGCGCGATCCAGGACGTCACCGACCGCCATCGCGCGGTGGATGCGCTGGCCGCCAGCGAGCGCAAGTTCCGCAACATGTTCCAGTACAGCCTGGGCCTGATCTGCACTCACGACATGGATGGCCGCCTGATCAGCGTCAATCCGGCCGCCGCGCGCTCGCTGGGCCGCAGCGTGGAGGGCATGGAAGGCCGCTCGTTGCTGGAATTCGTCCGCCCCGAGCTGCATGCCGCCCTGCACGGCTATCTGTCGCGGATGGTGCTCGACGGCCAGGACGCCGGCGTGATCGAGCTGGTCGCCAGCGATGGCAGCCTGCGCCACTGGCAGTACCGCAACGTGCTGGACGTGGAGGCCGACGCCACCATCGTGCTGGCGCACGCCCAGGACATCACCAACCAGTACCAGCAGGAGAAGCAGCTGCTGGAATGGTCGTTCACCGACCCGCTCACCAACTGCTACAACCGCCGCTTCCTGGACGAGCTCGACAAGCGCGATCCCAGCGTGCGCTGGGGCTGCATCGTGGTGGATCTGGACAAGTTCAAGCTGGTCAACGACACCCATGGCCACCAGCGCGGCGACGAGGTGCTGGTGCAGATGGCCTGGTTCCTCAACCAGCCGCTGCGCACCCAGGACCGCCTGGTCCGCCTGGGCGGCGACGAATTCCTGGTGCTGCTGCATCAGCCCACCCAGCCGCAGCTGGCGGCCCTGGTGCGCGACTACATGGCCGCCATCGACGAGGCGCCAATCCGGTTCACCCTGGGCACCGCCCTGCGCAACGACGGCGAGGCGCTGGCGGCGGTGGTCGACCGCGCCGACCACTCGCTGTATGCGCTGCGCCGGGCGCGCCGCGGCACCGGCCTCAGCGACCAGCGTGAATAACGCGCGCTGCACCGCTGCAAGCGGCCACTGCCGAAACTGATCGGCGGCTGACCCCGTCTTCCATCCGGCGCCCGCAAACGTGTCCGGTGAATACGCGATCGCCTATTATGTAACCGTTTTCAACTACATGGTTTGGAATGGACACCTTCGATCGCACCCAGCTCAGCCCCAAGTGGCAGTTCCGTTTCGATTTCTTCGACCGGCACGGTGGCCCCAAGGACCCCAGTTACAAGAACGCACTGAAGACCTTGAGCTTTGGTGAGAAGGTCAAGGTCGGCATGAACTTCTATGCCTTCTTCTTCGGCGTCATCTACTTCTTCATCATTGGCCTGTGGCGCAAGGCGTTGAGCCTGATCGGCATCAGTGTCGTGGTGAGCATCGTGGCCTCGTTCCTGCCGGCCGCGTTTCAGAATGTGCTGTGGCTGCCGCTGTCGTTGTTGACCGGCATGATCGCCAACTACGCCTATTACCTGGACAAGGTGAAGGGCAGTACCAGCTGGAACCCGTTCGAAGGCATGCGCTGGATCTGAAGCAACTGCGTCACCGGCGCGTCGGCCCCTCCCGCCGCCACGCCAGCGTCGCCAAGCCCGGTCACTGACCGGGCTTTTTTATGGGCCAACCAAGCCCCGGGAACCAAGCCCCTCTCCCCCGGGGCGATAAGGCACAGCGTGCGCGCCTGGGAGCGCCTGCGCTGCCAGCGCGGGCCGGGGCGCAGAGCGGGGGACTGAGGTGAGGGTCCGGCCCCCTGATACGCGACACGCCCAGGCGCACCTCTCTCAGCCAACCGCGCGCAACGCAGCCAAATCACCTCCGAGCCAGCTCATCCGTCAGCACAACTGACACGCTTCAAAACTGCAGCACTCGGCCACGCGCAGCCTGATTCAAAACGCCTAAAACACCGAAAAACTGCCAGAGCCCGCACACTTTGCTGCGCCGCGGTGTGCAGCCGCGGGTCGAGAATGCTTAATCTTTGCCAACCGATGACACAAAGCGGCACAGGATTTAGATCGATCCAATTACGCCAATCCCCCGCAAGTGTTTAAAAAAAAGACGATGTCTTTCCGTCGTACCACCGCCCTCGACGAGACGCTTGAATGACCGATTACCGCCGTTGTCGCCCGCAGCTGCTGTCCCGAGCCGTGCTGCTCGCATTGCTGTCGCCCCTGTCCGCCCTGGCCCAGCAGGCCAGCGCCCCGCAACAACTCGATGCCGTCACCGTGACTGGTTCGCGCATCAAGCGCGTCCAGGCCGAAGGGCCGGCGCCGGTGCAGATCATCGGGTCCGAGGAGATCCGCAGCCGCCTGTTCAGCCCGGTCGGGCGCGAGATCGCGGCAGAATACGTGTTCGATTTCTGAGCCGCTGCCCACCTGTCGCAAGCCGCCGTCAGGCGGGTATCGACCGGTCGCCGCGTCTGGGGCGTCGGCACGCGTCATCCACCTGCGGCCTCGGCCGCTCTCTCCCCCGAGGTGTCCTGCATGCCCTTCGCCGTTGCATCCGATCGCTCTTCGTCGCATCTCCCATCAATGCCGCGGTGGCGCCGCGCCGCCGCCGGCCTGTGCCTGCTCGGCATGGCGGTGTGCGCGCCGCTGGCCGCGCAGGACCCGGCGCAGGTCAACACCTTCATCGGCAGCAAGGACGACGGCAACACCTTCCCCGGTGCCTCGGCGCCGTTCGGCCTGGTCCAGGTCAGCCCGATCGGCGCGCACTACGCCGGCTGGCGCTACGACGACCCCAGCATCCGCGGCTTCGGCCACTCGTTCCTGTCCGGGGCCGGCTGCTGGGAGCAGGGCGGGCAGGTCTCGGTGCTGCCGGTCACCGGCCGCATCGGCCCGGGCGGCGACTTCGACACCGGCGACGCCAAGGCCTTCGACCAGAAGCGCTATGCCGCCCGCTACACCCATGACGGCGAAGTCGGCCAGGCCGGCTACTACAAGGTGCGGCTGACCGACTACGGCGGCATCGACGCCGAAGCCACTGCGCTCACCCGCGCCGCCGCCGAGCGCTACACATTCGCCCCCGGCGCCGACACTGGCCATGTGCTGGTCAACCTGGGCCAGGCCAACGACCGCCACGTGGTGATCGGCAGCCAGCTGCAGGTGGTCGGCGACCGCGTGGTCGAAGGCAAACTGACCACGCAAAGTTTCTGCGGCGGCCATGAATACACCACCTGGTTCCGGCTGGAATTCGACCGCCCGTTCACCGCACACGGCGTCTGGGGCGAAGACGGCGGCGTGCCCGACGCGCGCCACGGCATGGGTGGCGAACTCAAGCCCAATGGTGCCTGGCTCAGTTTCCCGCTGGGCAACAACAAGAACGCGCGCGCAGTGACCGTGGTCAGCGCCATCTCGCACGTGGATGCCGAAGGTGCACGCAACAACCTGCGCGCCGACGGCATGCTCGGCGGCAAGCTGCTGGGCCTGGAGCAGATGCGCCAGCGCGCGCAACAGGCCTGGCGCAAGCAGCTGGCCAGCCTGCAGCTGGATGGCGCCAGCAACGACGATCGCAGCGTGGCCTACACCGCGCTGTATCACGCCCTGCTGCAGCCGCTGACCAGCAGCGATGCCGATGGCCGCTATCGTGGCTTCGACGATGCGATCCACCGCGCCGATGGCTGGACCTACTACGAGTATTTCTCGCTGTGGGACACCTATCGCTCGCAGAACCAGCTGCTCGCCTTGCTGCAGCCGGCGCGCGCGCGTGACATCGGCCGCTCGCTGCTGGCGATCCATCAGCAAGGCGGCTGGCTGCCGCGCTGGGGCTATGCCAACTTCGATACCAACATCATGACCGGCGACCCGGTGACCCCGTTCCTGGTCGACCTGTGGCGCTTCGGCGCGCTGCAGGACAACCAGGCGCAGGCGTACGCAGCGCTGCGCCAGAACGCCTTCGAACAACCGCCAATCAACTCGCGCCACGCCGGCCGCTCCGGCAACGCCAGCTACCTGGCCAACGGCTTCGTGCAGTACGACCGCGCGTTCCCGTCCAAGGGCATGGACGTGGACCCGCACCACGGCGGCTCGGCCACGCTGGAATACGCGCTGGCCGACTGCGCGCTGGCGCAGATGGCGCAGGCGCTCGGCCACCCCGACGACAGCGCGCTGCTGCGCAAACGCGGCGGCAACTGGCACAACGTCTGGGACGCCAGCGTGCGCGATGCCGACACCGGCTTCAACGGCTTTCCACGGCCCCGGCTGGAAGACGGCAGCTGGTATGCCCCCTCGGACGATCGCTACAGCCCGCGTTCGCAGCACGGCTTCCACGAAGGCACCGCCTGGCAATACCAGTGGCTGGTGCAGCAGGACATCCCCGGCATGCTGCAGGCCATGCACGGCAGCGAGCAGGCCGGCCAACGCCTGGATGCCTTCTTCGCCTACGACGACCTGCTGAAGGATCCGCTCAACGCCGCGCGCACGCACTGGGTAGTCGGCCCATACAGCTACTACAACCAGTACCGCTACAACCCCAACAACGAACCGGACCTGCACGCACCGTGGATGTACACGTTGATCGGCCAGCCGTGGAAGACCGCCACCGTGGTGCGCGCCGCCCAACAGCTGTTCACCAACGCGCCCAACGGCGTCACCGGCAACGACGACCTCGGCACGATGTCGGCCTGGTACCTGTTCAGCGCGCTTGGCCTGTATCCGGCGGTGCCGGGCAGCGGGCAGTTCCTGCTGCACGCCCCGCGCTTCAAGCGGGCCACGCTGGACCTGGGCAACGGCAAGCGCCTTCGCATCGACGCCCCCGGCGCCGACGGCCGCGCGCTGCAGTACGTGGACAGCGTGCGTTTCAACGGCACACCGCAGCGGCAGGTGTTTCTGGACTGGGCCCAGCTGCAGCAGGGCGGCACGCTGTCGTTCGCGCTGACCAGGCAGCCCCCGACCCAGGGCTGGGGCACGCAGGCGGATGCACTCCCAACCTCGTTCTGCGCCACGCCTGCAGCCGCGCCTTGAGCCAACGCTCCTCCCCGGGTTGCGGGGAGTGCGAGGGAAAGCCCTGACGTCGCCGGAGCATGAGCTAAAGCCCCTCTCCTGCGGGGCGATAAGGCACAGCTTGCGCGCCACTGGCGCGCGTGCCTGGGAGCGCCCGCGCCGCATGCGCGGGCCGGGGCGTGGAGCGGGGGGGCGAGGGTAGGGAGCGAAGCCCCTGACCCAGTTGGATAACACCAGGCGTCGCCCGTCCCCTCATCCAGCCCCTCGGGCCACCTTCTCCCGATGGGAGAGGGGAGTGGTCAGCGTGCATCCGCAAGCAGTCGTGCAGCACGGGACTGCTACCGCCAGGACTTTCCCATCGACGATTCAAGCTTGAAGGCGCGTGGCGACGCGTTCGTCATGCATGGCACTGAAAGATATCTGGGGCGCCCCTCATCCGGCCCTTCGGGCCACCTTCTCCCGATGGGAGATGGAACTAGCCAACCTTCGCCAACCGGCTATTCCGCCGCCCATAGGCCACATACACCACCACACCCAGCACGTTCCAGACCAGGAACCAGCCCTGCGTGGTGCTGGGCAGGCTCCAGAACAGGTACAGGCAGCCCAGGATCGCCACCGGTCCCACCACCCACGCCAGCGGCGTGCGGAAGGAGCGCGCACGCGTTGGCTCGCGCACGCGCAGCACCAGCAGGCACGCCGCCACTGCGGTGAACGCGGCCAGGGTCCCGGCATTGGCCAATGCGGCAATTTCATCCAGGCGTGCCACACCGGCCAACGCGGCCACCAGCACTGCCGTGAACAGGGTGATCGCCACCGGCGTGCCGGTGCGTGCGTTGACCTTGGACAAGCCGCGCGGCAACAGACCATCGCGCGACATCACGAAGAAGATGCGGCTCTGCCCGTACAGAAACGCCAGCAGCACCGTCGGCAGCGCGATGATCGCCACCGCACCGATCACCAACGCCGCCTTGCCGTGGCCAAGTTCGCGCATGATCAGCGCCAACGGCTCGGGGCTCTTGCCGAACACGGTAAAGCTCATCGCGCCCACCGCCGACAACGCCACCAGCACATAGATCAGCGTGCAGCCGATCATCGAACCGACGATGCCGATCGACAGATCGCGGCCCGGGTTCTTGGTCTCCTCGGCTGCGGTGGAGATCGCATCGAAGCCATAGAACGCGAAGAAGATGATCGCCGCCGCCGCCATCACCCCGCGCTCCACGCCATCCGGGCCCGCGGTCTTGGGGAAGCCATACGGCATGAACGGCTGCAGGTTGGCACTGTCGAAGGCCGGCAACGCGATCGCCACGAACACGCCCAGCGCCACGATCTTCAGCACCACCAGCACCGCATTGAGCGTGGCGCTTTCCTTGGTGCCGGCCATCAGCATGCCGGCCACCAGGAAGGTGATCACCACCGCCGGCAGGTTGACGATGCCGCCGGCGTGCGGCCCGGCCACCAGGGCATGCGGCAGGTTGACCCCCAACCACTGCAGGAAGCCGACGAAATAGCCCGACCAGCCCACCGCCACCGTGCTCACCACCAGCGAGTACTCCAACACCAGGCTCCAGCCCACCACCCAGGCGATGCTCTCGCCGAGCGCGGTGTAGCTGTAGGTGTAGGCGCTGCCGGCGGCCGGCATCATCGTGGCCATCTCCGCATATGCCAGCGCCGCGCAGGCGCACACGATGCCGGCGGCCACAAACGACAGCAGCACCGCCGGGCCGGCCTTGTCCGCGCCCACCCCGATCAACGTGTAGATGCCGGTGCCGACGATCGCGCCGATACCCAGCGCGATCAGATGCGGCCAACTCAGGCTGCGGACCAGTTGCCGACCGGCCTCGTGCACGGTGACCTGATCGATGGATTTGCGCCTGAGCCAAGACGACATGCGGACCTCGCGGGAATCAAAGAATTCCCGAGTGTCGCCCAACGCGCTGCAGCAAAGCTATCGGTCCGAGGTCATGCGTCGGTGCGGGCATGGCAGCGCAGGCACGCCCACCGCCTGCTGTGAGCCCGCGCCACACCTCGCCGTTCCCTGGTCAAACGCGACCGCCCCGCACAATCCCCGCTCACTCAACCGACGGGCGATGCGGTGGACGCACATTGCGATAGACCAACTGCACCGCCCACGCGCCCACCAGACCCACCGCACCGGCGGCAAAGTGGGTCCAGTCGAGCAGGCGTGGCGCCGCCCCGTTGGCATCATGCCCCCAGAAGTTGAACCACAGCAGCACCAATGCGGTAACCCCGATCCCGATCCAGAACCACAGCCGCGTGCCGCCGATCGCATAGAACCCGAACGGCAACGCCGCACCGATCAAGAAGTGCACCGGGAAGAAATACGCCGTGCCGTATGGCCGCATCAGGTACCACACGATTGCCGCAAAGCTGCCGAGAAACGCGAACAGGCCCAGCGCGAACAGACGGGTTTGGTTGGTGGCAGTGGTCATCAGCTGGCCTGGCAGGAACGAAGCCCCACCCTAGCCATGCGCAGGTCACGTTGAGGTCAATGCGCTGCGAGCAGCCTGCAACTCCATCACCGCGGCGGTGTCTGGCCCGCTTTGCGCAGCGGTTGCAGGCATCTGCGCGAAGTGGCCCCCGACGTGCTGCGTTGGCGCAGTGCGCGTCACCCAACTGCGCCCGGCAGCCGCCGCCGGCCGGCAAGCCACTGACGCAGCCCCTGCGACCGGCCCGGCTACACTGCGCACATGTCATCCGAATCCCCGATCCTTCTTGGGCTGCTCGTCGCAGTCCTGGTGCTGCAGCTGATCGCGCTGCTGCGACGTCCTTCCACCAGCGGCCTGGAGCTGGCGCTGCGCGCCGAGCAACGCGACGGCCGCGGCGAATTGCGCGAGCAACTCGAAGGCCTGGCGCGGCAGCAGGATGGCCGCCTGGAAACCTTCGCGCGCAATCTCACCGAACTGTCCACGCGCACCGACCAGCGCCTGGACCTGTTGCGCGACGCGCTCGGCGAAGATGCCCGCAAGGCCCGCGAAGAAAGCGCCCTGGCGCAACAACGCACCGGCGAACTACTGACGCTGCGGCTGACCGAATTGCGCACCCAGCTCGACGGTTTCGGCCAGCAGCAGGAAACCCGCATCCAGGTGTTCGGCCAGCAACTGACCGAGCTGATCGCACGCACCGATACCCACATGGCCGCCTTGCGCGATGCGCTGGCCGAAGACTCCCGCAAGGGCCGGCAAGAGGCCGGCGAGTCGCAGCAGCGCTTCACCGAGGCCTTGGGCCAACGTCTGACCGAACTCACCCAGCGCAACGAACTGCGCATCGGCGAAATGCGCGCCACGCTGGAACAACAGCTGGCCAACCTGCAGAACGACAACGCCAGCAAGCTCGAACTGATGCGCGCCACCGTCGACGAAAAACTGCAGACCACGCTCAACACGCGCCTGGATGCCTCCTTCAAGCTCGTCTCCGAACGCCTGGAGCAGGTGCAGCGCGGCCTGGGCGAAATGCAGCAGCTGGCCACCGGCGTGGGCGACCTCAAGCGCGTGCTGACCAACGTCAAGGACCGCGGCGGCTGGGGCGAGGTGCAGCTGGAGAACATCCTCGAGCAGACGCTGACGATGGAGCAGTACGCGCGTAGCGTGCGGGTCAAGCCCGACAGCGCCGAAGCGGTGGATTTTGCGATCCGCCTGCCGGGGCGTGGCGACGACACCGTGGTGTGGCTGCCGGTCGATGCCAAGTTCCCGCGTGAGGACTACGAACGCCTGATCGATGCGCAGGAAAAGGGTGACCTCGACGCGATCAAGAATTCGACCGCCCAGCTGGAGCGCGCCATCCGCATTCAGGCCAAGTCGATCAGCGACAAGTACGTCTGCCCGCCGCAGACCACCGATTTTGCGGTGATGTTCCTGCCGACCGAAGGCCTGTACGCCGAAGTGATCCGTCGCGCCGGCCTGGTCGACCTGCTGCAGCGCGAACATCGCGTGGTGCTGGCCGGCCCGACCACGTTCACCGCCCTGCTCAACAGCCTGCAGATGGGCTTCCGCACGCTGGCGATCGAGAAGCGTTCCAGCGAGGTCTGGCAGGTGCTGGGCGCGGTGAAGAGCGAGTTCGGCAAATTCGCCGGCATTCTCGAAAAGGCCGAGCGCCAGATCAGCACGGTCGGCAAGAGCCTGGGCGAAGCCAGCCGCAAGACCCGCACCATCGAACGCCGCCTGCGCGGCGTGGAAACCCTGGCCAGCGAACAGTCCCAGGCGTTGCTGGACGATCCCGGCAGCGACGACACCGGAAGCAGCAGCGAAGACGACAGCAACGACGAGCAGGAGTAATCCGGCCGCAGACGGCGATGCCACATGCCATGACGTAGGAGCGCACCTGGGCGCGACCAGGCATTACCGATAACGCCTCATCGCGCCCGGGTGCGCTCCTACCAACGCAGGCCTCCGGCGCCGATAGCGAGCACGCCGCGCAGACATCGCCACCGCGATGCTGGCAGCCACCTGGTTCAAGACGAGAGTTTCAACATGGCAACCCGATGGATCCACGCAGTGCTCTGCGCGCTGCTGTTGACCGCATGCAGCAATACCCCGGCGGCGAAGTCGGACGCCGCGGCGGACGCCCCGCAGGCTCCGCGCGCCGTTTCCGCCGACGCTGCCGAATGCACGGCAAAGGGCGGGCAGCTGCGTCCGGTCGGCCGCATGCAGACGGTGCGTTGCGTGGTGCCGTACGCCGATGCCGGCAAGACCTGCAGTGACAACTCCGACTGCAGCGGCGATTGCCTGGCCACCAGCATCGTGCCGACCGGCACCGCGACCTCCGGCACCTGTCAGCGCGACAGCGACCGCTTCGGTTGCCGCCAGGAAGTGGTTGGCGGCATGGGCCAGGCCGCGTTGTGCATCGATTGATGGCTGCGAACAGGGTCAAGCGCGCGCACAGGCCGATCAGTCGATCGGCCCGTGCGCGTCGCGTCAGATAACTGCAAGCGCCATGAGCCAGCGGCATCGCTCGCTCCACCCTGGCGGTTTATGCTCTCGGCTCCACCTGTCCAGGACGCACCGATGAGCCAGACGCTGTACGACATCCCCGTGGCCCGCATCGACGGTGAGCCCGCCACGCTGGCCGACTATCGCGGCAAGGTGTTGCTGGTGGTCAACGTTGCCTCCAAGTGCGGGCTGACCCCGCAGTACGAAGGCCTGCAGGCGCTGTATCGCGACAAGCAGGCACAGGGGCTGGAGGTGCTGGGCTTTCCGGCCAACGACTTCAACGGACAGGAGCCCGGCAGCGAGGCGGAGATTGCGCAGTTCTGCCAGCTCACCTACGACGTGAGCTTTCCGATGTTTTCCAAGATCGCCGTCACCGGCGCCGAAACCCATCCGCTGTATCAGGCATTGACCAGCGCCCGCCCGCAGGTCACCGGCGACGGCCCGATGCGCGAAAAGCTGGCGGGCTACGGCATCGCACCCAACCCGGCACCGGGTGTGTTGTGGAACTTCGAGAAATTCCTGATCGGCCGCGACGGCCAGGTCATCGATCGCTTCGCCCCCGACGTGCCAGCAGACGATGCGCGCCTGCGTGCAGCGGTGGATGCGGCGCTGGCGGCGTAGCACCTGGCGCGGTGGCGAACTGATTTGATCCGCGTCGCTGCGATCGCTGTTTATATTGCCGGTGATCTGCGCCATCTAAGGGGAAGGCCTTGCCGGCGGAGTTCCCTCCACGCGAGATCGTGGCCCGGACGGTGCTCCAGCTACCCCAGCCGCCGCCGTCAGCCGGAAGGCCGTAAAAGACCAGCGCACAAAAAAGCCCGGGATCGCTCCCGGGCTTTGTATTCATCCAAACCGCAAGCTCAACAGATCAACGGATCCACTGCGGGATCGGCATCGCATCCACCGGCACGGTGCTGTCCTTGTCCTCGCGCAGGTAGTCGGGCAACTCGTTGTCCTTCTCGCGATGGCTGCGCAGATCGCGCACGATCTGGTAGTTGCGGCGCTGCATCCACGCGTCGCGGGTCAGTGCATATTCGTCCGGTGCCTGGTCGCGCAGCGAATCCAGCGACATCAGTTGCGAGCGCGTATCCACCAGCTGCAAACCCTGCAGGGCGAAGCGCGCACCGCTGTCGTCGACCTGGCGCAACGGCGACAGCGGAATGTCGCCGCCCAGGCCGAAGGTATCGCGCACGGTGCGCGGGCCGAACAGCGGCAACTCGAAGTAGCGCGAATTGCGCCAGCCCCACACGCCCAGGGTCTGGCCGAAGTCCTCGCTGCGGCGCGGGATGCCGGCCGCGGAGGCCGGGTCGAACAGACCGGCCACGCCCAGCGTGGAATTCATCACGAAGCGGCCCAGCGACTGCACCGCATACACCGGATGGCCCTGCAGCAGCTGATTGACCATGGTCAGCGGCGTGCCGAGATTGTCGAAGAAGTTGGTCACGCCCAGGCGGGCCGGACGCGGCACCACCTTGGTATAGCCCGTGGCCAGCGGACGCGCCACGCCGCGGTCCACCGCCAGGTTGAAGCGGTGCATGCCGCGGTTGTAGCGCTCCCACGGATCGTAGGACGGCGCGTCACCGGGTTGTGCCGGTGCACCGTTGGCGCCGGCCTGCGGAGTGGTGGGGCCGTAGAGCGCAGCGAAGTCGTCCTCGGCCGAGGTGGGGGCACCGGCCGTGCCAGCATCGGCGCTGGTTTGCTCGGCAGGCGCCGCCGCGGTGGCTGGTAGGGCGTCGGGTGCGGCAAAGCCGGCGGCGGCCGGCTGCGCGGTCACGCCGGCATCGTCGCGTGCCGGCGCGGGCGTCGCATCCGAGGCGGACGCGGCCGCAGGCGGTGCGGGCTTCGGAGCATGGCTGGCACAGGCGCCAAGCAGCAGGCAGGCCAACAGGGAAAGGGGGCGAAGCTGGGTCATGGGGTGGCGCTCAGGCCTGGAAATCGAAAGTAGGGGACAAACGGTAGGCGGCACGCAATTCGTCCAGACCGGACGCTTCACCCACCACCGTGACAGGACCGGCACCGCTGCTGCGCACACGTGCAGCCAGTTCGGCCAGCATCGCCACGCCGGCACTGTCCAGGCGTTGTACACCCGACAGGTCCAGCGTGCGAATGCCGTCCAGCTGCGCGATCGCCTGCGGCCAGGCCGCAGTGACCGCGTCGCGGTCGAGCACGCCGGTGAGTACCAGCGTGTCGCCATTGCGTTGCACGGAGCTGTTACTTGCCATTGGCCGGTGCCGGACCGACCTGCAGATTGCCACTACGCAGCTCTGCGGCGACCTTGGCGATGCCCTTCTCGCGCAGCGGGCCGTCGAACTGGGTCTTGAAGGTCTGCACGTAGGAGATGCCTTCGATCATCACATCGAAGATCTTCCACTGGCCACCGACGTTACGCATCATGTAGTCGACCGGGGTCGGGTCGTTGCCGGCGCGCAGCAGGTCGGTAGACACCTTGACGCCGCGGTTGCCCGGCAGCGCGCTCTCGGACTTGGCGCGGAAGGTCGGCTTGCCTTCGAAGTTCAGCAGCGCGGTGCCGTAACGCTGCATCAGGTTGTCGGCCAGCGCATCGGCGAACAGCTTGACGTCCGCATCGGAGGCGCCACGGCCGTTGACGCCCAGCACCAGGCGGGCCGAGTAATCGCGGTCGAAGGCCTTGTTCAATTCGCCATTGATGTACTGGCGCAGGGCGGCCGGGTTGCTGCGGAACTCGGCGCGGCGCTGATCCAGCGTGCTCAGGATGCGGGTGCTGCTGTCGATGACGGTCTTGGTCGCCGCGCCCTGCGCAGGCGCGCTGGCGGCAGCCGGCTGCGCCAGCACGGTGGCCGGTGCGCACACCAGCAGGGTCGAGGCCAGGATGGCGGAAAGCAGGGTGGTCTTCATTGGTGTGGTTCCGTAGAGGGAGAAGCGGTCTGGGCAGGCGCCGGGGCCTGGCCATCGGTGGCGGCCGGGGCATTGCTGCCACCACCGCCACCACTGAACATGTACTTGCCGACCAGCTGCAGCAGATCCACCGCCGGCTGGGTGAAGCCGATTTCTTCGCCCGGCTTGAGCGTCTCCGGGTCGCCGCCCGGCTGCAGCCCGATATAGCTCTCGCCCAGCAAACCGCTGGTGAAGATGCCGGCGGAGGTGTCGGCGGGCAGATCCTTGTATTTGTTGTCCAGCGACAGGGTGACCACCGAGTCGAACTTGGTCGGGTCCAGGCTGATGTCGGACACCTTGCCGATGGTCACGCCGCCGATCTTCACCGGCGCCTGCGCCCGCAGCTGGCCGATCTGGCTGAAGCGCGCGGTCAGCGTGTACTGGCTGGAGCCGAAGCCCCAGCGCTGGTTGGTCGAGGCCACCGCCAGCACCAGCAGCGATGCCAGGGTCAGCAGCAGAAAGGCGCCGACGGCGAATTCGAGTCGTGGTCCACGCATGGCCATAGTTATTCCACTCACCTAAACAACATTGCAGAAAGGACGAAGTTGAACATCAGCACCAGCAGCGAGGCGTTCACCACCGCACGGGTGGTGGCGATCGAGGTGCCTTCGATGGTCGGCTCGGCGTGGAAGCCCACGTAGGCGGCGACCAACGCGGCCGTGCCGCCGAAGATCGCCGACTTGAGCATCGCCACGCCGAAGTCGTCCCAGAAGTCCACGCTGTTGCTCAACCCCGACCAGAATGTGCCGTTGTCGATGCCCAACACGTGTACGGCCTCGAAGTAGCCGCCGGTGATGGCCAGCGAGCAGAACACGCCGGTGAGCAACGGCACCGTCAGCACCGCCGCCCAGAAGCGCGGTGCCACCGCCTTGGCGACCGGATCGATGGCCATCAGCTCCAGCGCCTTGATCTGGTCGGTGGCGCGCATCAGGCCAAGTTCGGCCGCGATCGAACTGCCGGCCCGGCCGATGAACAACAGCGCAGTCAGCACCGGTGCCAGCTCGCGGTACAGCGACAGCCCCAGCAAGGTGGACAGCGCATCCGACGCACCATAGGTGGTCAGCGTGCGGTAGCCCTGCAGGGTCAGCACCAGGCCGACGAAGGCGCCGCCGACGGCGATGATCGGCAGCGAGCGCGCACCGACCTTGTAGATCTCGCGCACCAGCTCGGCGATGAAATCGCGCGTGGGTACCGAGCCGCGCAGCACGGTCAGCGAGAACAGCCCGGCGCGGCCGAAGGCGCGGATCGAGTCGACCATGGCCATCAGGCAGCACTCCGGTCGCGCCGCGGCGCCGCATCGAAGGCGATCGGGCCATCCGGCTGGCCATGCAGGAACTGCTGCACCAGCGGGTCGGTGCTGTCCTGCAATTGCTCAGGCGTGCCGGCGAACACGATGCCGCCATTGGCGATGACCACCGCCTGGTCGCTGATCGGCAGGGTTTCGTGCACGTGGTGACTGACGATGATGCTGGTCAGGCCAAGGCTGTCGTTGAGGCGCTGGATCAGGCTCATGATCACGCCAGACGCGATTGGGTCCAGCCCGGTCAGCGGTTCGTCGTAGATCATCAGCGGCGGGTCCAGTGCCAGCGCCCGCGCCAACGCCACACGCCGCGCCATGCCGCCGGACAGTTCGCGCGGCCAGGCATCGGCGGCGGCCAGCAGGCCCACCGCATGCAGCTTCATCTGCACCAGGCGCTGCAGCACCGGCGCCGGCAGGCGAGTGTGGGTGCGCAGCGGCAGCGCGACGTTGTCGGCCACGCTCAGGTCGGTCAGCAGGCCATTGCCCTGCAGCAGCACGCCGACATTGCGACGCATCTCCAGCAGTGCGCGGTTGCCGTGCGGGATCGCGCTGCCGAACAGGGTGACCGAGCCGGCGACCGGACGCAGCTCACCGGTCAGTGCGGCCAGCAAGGTGGACTTGCCGCTACCGGAAGGACCGAGCACGGCCGTGATGCTGCCGCGCGGCACATCGAGCGAGACGTCGCGCAGGATCGTGCGACCGCCGCGATCGATGCGGACACCGGACAACTGCACGACAGGGGATGCGGACGCCGTCATCGAAGCCTTTAACAGAATTCCAACGCGATAGAGTAGCCGTCATCCGGCTGAACATAACCGAACCGGCGCGTGCAGTATTGTCGCATGACGCCTGTACTGCAGCAGACGCGTCACCGTCGGCGCGTATGCAACAGGCCGTCTCATGCATGACGCAATGCAATCTTCGAACGCGCAGGTGTTGTGGCAGGTATGCCCTACGTGGATGATCGGATTCCCAGCCGACCATGAGCACAAAATGGACTTACTGACCCTGGAGCACTTTGCAGGCAGCGTCAACGACACGTTCTCGGCTGCATTGAACGAAGGCGAGGTTCCATTCGTGCTGGTCGAGGCGCGCGCGCTGCCCACCACGCACGCGGTGCATCGCGCGCCATTCTCGCTGCTGTTCCGCAACAGCTCGGCATTTCTGTTTCCGCAGCAGACCTATCGGTTACGTCACACGCGGCTGGGCGAGATCGGCATCTTCCTGGTGCCGGTGGCGCGCGAGCGCGACGGGTTTCTGTATCAGGCGGTTTTCAACTGAGCTGCGTGACCGCGTCTGCTTCGGCGCCGCGCCAATGCATTGCCAGATGCGTATCGCCGGAATCGCCGGCGACAAACCCCAGACGCGCATAGAGACGTTGGGCAGCTGGATTGGCATGCAGAACGTGCAGCGATAAGCCGCATCCCGCTGCACATGCGCGGGTTTGCGCCTGCACAATCAACGCAGTGCCGATGCCTTTACCACGCCATGCCGGCATCAGGCTGATATCGATCACTGCGTGTTGCGACGGTGCGCGCTGCAGATACAGCCGGCCGATGCGTTCGTGCTGCCACTGCACGACCATGAAGTCCGCATCGGGAAAATGGCGCAGATAATGCGCGCGCTGCAGGGCGAACTGCTGATCCAGAAACGCGCGCTTGGTTGCGTCCGGCCAGGGCACCTGCGCCAGCTCTTCGCTGCGCGTGCTCGCGTAGAGATCCTGCAGCCAGGGTAGATCGGCATCCTGCTCGGCCCGCAATGCGATGGCATGCGCATCCGGTACAGCGGCCTGGCCTGCGCCCAATGATGCTGTCATCACCTTGCTGGAAAGCAGGCGTGCCATGACGTCAACCGAAGTCTGGGTAGTCGCCGTACAACGCAATGCAGAAGTTCACTGCCAGATAGGGCTGCTGGTTCTCGTGCGCTACGCCATTGCCGGTTGGCAGCAGCGCGGTCGGCGAGAACTGCGTATCAGGCTGCGTCACCGTCACGAATGGACGTGCGGTGCTGCTGCTCATCGTCGACAGTGCCGCACCATTGGCGGGTGTGCCGGTCTTTTTGGTCGAGTCCGCTTGTGAAAATGCGTTGATGCCGTGTTGGTGCGGCGGAATCTGATTGCTCAGCAGGCTCACCCCGGCTGTGCCGAACGTGTCACCACGCTGCCGGTTGCTCAGTCCGCCGCCCTGGCCTTGCTGGCAGCCGGCGCGCGCGCAGAAGTTGGGCAACTGGAACGTACTGGAGCCGTTGCCGCCGTAGGCGACACCCAGCAGCGAGTACAGCGCAGTGTTCTGAACGATCGGCAATGTGGCGCCATTGCACAGCGCCCAGCCGACGGGATTGAAATCGAAGCCAAACAGCTGGATTTCGCCGGTATAAGGTTCGGTCATGAACGCATTCCTCCGATGGAACGGGTGGGCGTCGCGATGAGCGCGGTGCGCCGAATCGATCAGCTCTGCTGTGGAAAAATGCCGGCGGTGGAGATGCAGTACTGCACCGTCAAGGTCGGCATAGTGTTGTCGTGCGCCTGTCCGCCGCCGGCGATCGTCGTCGATTGCGTCGCCATCGGCGCTGCCGTGGCACCGGTCGTATCGGTCGCGTAGAACACGTCGCCGGTCACTGTGCCGGGCAGCAATCCCGCAGGCGCGGTCGCGGTCGCGGCAGTGGGTGTGGCGACCAGCGTGTGCGTGTGCGCCGGCATCTGCAGGCTGTCGAGCGTCACCGTTTCGGTGCCAGAGGTGTGGGCAATGACGTAGTTGCTCAGACCAGGGCCCTGGCCCTGGTGCAGCGGCACGCGTCCGCGCAGGTCCGGTACCGCAAAGGTGTTCTGCCCGTCACCGCCATAGAGCGTGCCTATCAGCACGAACAGGGTCTCGTACTCGGAGATCGACAGCAGGCTGCCGTCGCACGCCTGCCAGCCCTGCGGGGTGCGGCCGAAGCCGAACATGCGGATCTCGCCGATGAATGGAGTGGCCATGGTGTCCTTCCTGGTCTGTGATGCCGCGCCGTCATCGGCACGCAGCGTGTAGAAGTGCCGGCGAACTAGCTACGCGAGGGAAAGATGCCGGACAGCGCAATGCAGAAATTGATCGTGGTGTAAGGCTGCATGTTTGGATGCGGTTGGCTGCCGCCAGCAGGGCCTACCGACTTCGGGTCCAAGGACACCAGCGTCCCCGGTGCCGCATAGAGCGCAGTGGCCGGACCCGTGGTGCTGGCATTGTTGCCGAAGTTGCGGCCAGAAGGACTGCGGTTATTGCCCGCGGTGCTGGTGGATTCCAGCAGGTGGGTATGTGCGGGCAAATTGCTTGGCAGCAGCGTCACGTTCTCGCTGCCAGCCATCTGGCCCAGTGGCGGTACCGGCGGTTGCCAGCTCGGATCCGTTGACGGTGCGAAGCCGATGGGCGTGCGCCCGCGCATGTCCGGCAAGCCAAAGGTAGTGCGGCCGTCGCCACCGAAACGCGTACCAAGCAAGCTGAAGAGTGCCTGGTTTTGATTGACCGGCAGCAGTTGGCCATTGCACTGCGCAAAATACTTGGGCGCAAACACAAAGCCGGTCATCATGATCTGACCCATGAAGAACTCACTCATGCGGACTTCCTTCCCGTAAGTGCAACGCCGACTGCGTGTCGGAATAATTTGCACAGATACATGTCATGTTTGAATAGAGCAAGTCTCAACTATTCAGAATTGGGATGAAGTATTAAGTTTTTGTTCTTTATTCGTTAGTCAGTTCCTGTTCAAATACCCTCGCAATGTCGAAGGGAGCAATCCCGCTAGGGCGACGTTGCCTTCAGGCACGAGGATCGTTGCCGGCGCCGGGGATGGTGCTTCTGCAGGGGTGTGGACAGTGAATAAGCAGCGTAGGTTTCCAGCGGACGCCACCGGCGGCCGCGCACGTCTGGCCGTGATGTTTGTCCTGTTCGCGATGATGCTCTTGGCGCCAGGCTGGGCGATGGCGCAAGCCTCGACCTACTGCCCGACGCTGAACGCCACCGTGGTGCAGGGCGGTTCGGTACAGATCGACGTGACGACCTGCGATGGCACGGGAGCAGACGATATCGGCATCGGCTGGAACGGCGTGCAACCCCCGCACGGCACGCTCGTGGTGCCCAATCCGAGTGGCGCGCAGGGTACGCAGATCGTCACCTACACCCACAACGGTGACAGCGCCACCAGCGATACGTTCCCGCTGGAAGATGGCCGGGGCGACACCATCACCGTCAACATCACCATCACTCCTAACCAGCCGACGCTGTCGATCAACGACGTGTCGGTGAACGAGGGCAATGCCGGCACCACCAATGCCACCTTCACCGTCTCGCTCAGCCAGCCGGCCGGCACCGGCGGCGTCAGCTTTGATATCGCCACCGCCGACGGCACCGCCACTGCCGGCGTGGACTACGTTGCCTCCAGCCTGACCGGGCAGACCATCCCCGCCGGCAGCAGCAGCGCCACCTTCACCGTGCTGGTCAACGGCGACACGCTCAGCGAGCCGAACGAGACCTTCTTCGTCAACGTCAGCAACGTCACCGGTGCGAGCGTGGGCGATGGCCAGGGCCAGGGCACCATCGTCAACGACGATGCGCTGCCCGCACTGTCGATCGACGACGTCAGCGTCAATGAAGGCAACAGCGGCACCACCACGGCCACCTTCACGGTGAGCCTGAGTGCGGCCAGCGGCCAGACCGTGTCGGTCAATTACATCACCGCCGATGGCACCGCCACCGCCGGCAGCGACTACGCCGCCCGCTCCGGCACGCTGACCTTCGCGCCGGGCGTTACCGCGCAGGGCGTGGCGATCACCGTCAATGGCGACACCGCGGTCGAACCCAACGAGACCTTCAGCGTCGGCCTGTCCGGCGCCAGTAACGCGAGCATCGCCCGCGCCACCGGTACCGGCACCATCGTCAACGACGATGTGGTGGTGGTGGTCGGGCCGGCATCGCTGCCGGCGGCGACCGCGGGCAGCGCCTATAGCCAGACCCTGAGCGCCAGCGGCGGCACCGCGCCGTACACCTTCGCCATCACGGCCGGTGCGTTGCCGGCCGGGTTGAGCCTGAGCGCTGGCGGCGTGCTGTCCGGCACGCCCACCGCCAGCGGCGGCTTCAACTTCACCGCGACCGCCACCGACAGCGGCGGCAGCCCCACCAGTGGCGCCCGTGCTTACACGCTGACCGTGGCCGTGGCCACGACCACCTTCCCGGCGACCAGCCTGCCGGCCGGCACCGCCGGCCAGGCCTATTCGAGTGCGCTCAATCCGGCGACCGGCGGCGTTGCGCCGTACACCTACGCCGTCACCGCCGGTGCCTTGCCGGCGGGCATCACGCTCGACGGCAGCAGCGGCGCCCTGACCGGCACCCCCGGCAGCGTGGGCAGCTTCAGCTTCAGCGTGACCGCCACCGACAGCACCACAGGCACGCCGTCGCAGGCCACACGTGGCTACAATTTGACCATCGCCGCGCCGCCGATCGTGGTCGCGCCGTCCACGCTGCCGGCTGCCACCCGCGGCACCGCCTACAGCCAGACCCTGAGCGCCAGCGGCGGCACCGCGCCGTATACCTACGCGCTCGCCAGTGGCACGTTGCCGGCAGGCATCACCCTGGCCAGCAACGGCACGCTGTCGGGTACCGCCACGGTGGAAGGCAGCTTCAACCTCACCGTGACCGCGACCGATGCGGGCAGCTTCACCGGCAACCAGGCCTACACCCTGACCGTGGCTGGCCCGAATCTGGTCTTGCCGGCGAGCACCTTGCCGGCAGGCACGGCCGGGCAGGCGTACTCCGCGGCGATCACGCCGGCCACCGGCGGCACGGCGCCTTACAGCTATGCATTGACCGGCGGTGTTCTGCCGGCGGGTGTGGTGGTGGACGCGGCCACCGGCACGCTCAGCGGCACGCCGACCGTGGCGGGCACGTTCAACTTCACCCTGACCGTGTCCGACAGCACGCCCAGCCCGGCGGCGCAGGCCAGCCGCAGCTACACGCTGACCATCGCGGCACCTGTGGTCGTGATCGCGCCCACCACGCTGCCGGCCGCCACCCGCGGTACCGCCTACAGCCAGACCCTGAGCGCCAGCGGCGGCACCGCGCCGTACACCTATGCAGTCAGCGCGGGCAGCCTGCCGGCCGGCATCACGCTGGCCAGCAACGGCACGCTGTCGGGTACCGCCACGGTGGAAGGCAGCTTCAACGTCACCGTGACCGCGACCGACGCGAACACCTTCACCGCCACGCAGGCCTATGCACTGACCGTGGCCAGCCCGAACCTGGCGTTGCCGGCGAGCACCTTGCCGGCAGGCACGGCCGGGCAGGCGTACTCCGCGGCGATCACCCCGGCCACCGGCGGCACTGCGCCTTACAGCTATGCATTGACCGGCGGTGTCCTGCCGGCGGGTGTGGTGGTGGACGCGGCCACCGGCGCGCTCAGCGGCACGCCGACCGTGGCGGGTACGTTCAACTTCACCCTGACCGTGTCCGACAGCACGCCCAGCCCGGCGGCGCAGGCCAGCCGCAGCTACACGCTGACCATCGCGGCACCTGTGGTCGTGATCGCGCCCACCACGCTGCCGGCCGCCACCCGCGGTACCGCCTACAGCCAGACCCTGAGCGCCAGCGGCGGCACCGCGCCGTACACCTATGCAGTCAGCGCGGGCAGCCTGCCGGCCGGCATCACGCTGGCCAGCAACGGCACGCTGTCGGGTACCGCCACGGTGGAAGGCAGCTTCAACGTCACCGTGACCGCGACCGACGCGAACACCTTCACCGCCACGCAGGCCTATGCACTGACCGTGGCCGGCCCGAACCTGGCGTTGCCGGCCAGCACCTTGCCGGCAGGCACGGCCGGGCAGGCGTACTCCGCGGCGATCACGCCGGCCACCGGCGGCACGGCGCCTTATCGCTATGCACTGACTGCGGGCGCCTTGCCCAATGGCGTGGTTGTCGATGCAGCGACCGGCGCGCTCAGTGGTACGCCGACCTTGTCCGGCACCTTCAACTTCACCCTGACCGCCACCGACAGCACCCCGAGCCCGGCTGTGCAGGCCAGCCAGAACTACTCGGTCACCATCGCGGCGGCAACGCTGGTGCTGGCGCAACCGACCCTGCCACCGGCGGTGCGCGGCAGCGCGTACAACCAGGTGCTCACGGCCAGCGGCGGCGTTGCGCCCTATCGCTACAGCATCGCCAGCGGCACGTTGCCGACCGGCCTGACGCTGGCCAACGACGGCACGCTTTCGGGCACGCCGACGGCGCAGGGCACCTCGTCCTTCACCATCGCGGTGGCCGATGCCGGCAATGCCAGCGCCACCCAGGCCTACAGCTTCACGGTGAGCGATGCGGCGCCGGTGGCGGTAGCGGATGTGGCGGCCACCATGTCCGATGCTGCGGTGACGGTGGCGGTGACCGCCAACGACACCGGCAACATCACCGCGATCGCCATTGCCGCTGCGCCGGCCAACGGCACCGCCGTAGTCAACGGGCTGGAGCTGGTCTACACGCCGGCTGCCGGGTTCGTCGGCACCGATGTGGTGAGCTACACGGTCACCGGGAGCGGCGGCACCTCGGCGGCGGCCACCGTGACCATTGCGGTCAATGCGCGGCCGGTTGCGGTGTCGGTGACTGCGGCGGCAGTGCCGGGCGAGGCGCAGCAGGTCGACCTGACCCGCAATGCCACCGGCGGGCCGTTCGTGGCGGCGGCCGTGGTCGCGGTGCTTCCGGCGTCGGCCGGTACCGCCACCATCACCCAGGTTGGTGGTCTCGCCACCGCGGCGGCGGCGCGTGCTTCGGGCCCGTCGCCGGCGGCGGCTGCAATGGCCGAGACGCCCACTTTCATGCTGACCTTCACCCCGAACCCGGCCTTCGTCGGCCAGGCCACGGTGCAGTTCACCTTGTCCAACGCGTTCGCCACCTCGGTGCCGGCCAACGTGGTGTTCACCATCGCGCCGCGCCGCGACCCCAGCGTGGATGCGGAAGTGCGTGGCCTGATCGATGCGCAGTCCGAGTCCACGCGGCGTTTTGCGCGGGCGCAGATCGACAACTTCCAGCGCCGTCTGGAAGCCACCCATCGCGGCGGCAGCACCTTCAGCAACGCGGTGAGCTTCCAGCCGACCTCGCACTGCCGCCAGGCCGACCGCGGCATCAGTGCGCAGCCGTGCAGCCCGGACACGCAGGAGGCCGACAACGACTTCCGCGATGCGCCGGCAGTGGCCAGCAGCGGCACCAGCACTGCGCAGGGCCAGGGCGATCTGGGGCTGTGGGTGGGCGGTGCGATCCGGTCGGGCAGTCTGGACAAGCAGTCCAACAGCAACGGCGTGGACTTCCAGACCGACGGCCTGAGCGTGGGCGCCGATTACCGGGTGGCGCAGTCGCTGGCGATCGGTGCGGGCCTGGGTTGGGGCCGCGACGACAGCGATGTGGGCAGGAACGGCAGCCACTCCAAGGCCACCGCCTACACCATGGCGTTGTATGCCAGCTTCCATCCGGGCAAGGCGTTCTTCTTCGACACCCTGGTCGGCTACCAGCTGCTGTCCTACGACCTGCGTCGCTATGTCACCGACGACGCCTCGATGGCCGAAGGCAACCGCGACGGCAAGCAGTGGATCGCCTCGCTGTCCACCGGTGCGGACCTGCAACGCGGCGAGCTGCAGATCACCCCGTATGCGCGTGTGGATGTGGCGCGCGCCACGCTGGATGGCTATGTCGAAGATGGCGTGGCGCCGTTTGCGCTGCGCTATGACGACATGGACGTGGCCACCACCACCGGCAACCTGGGCCTGCGCCTGGAATGGCGCCGCGAAGTGGCCTGGGGCCGGCTGACCCCGCAGTTGCGCGTGGAATATCAGCGCGACTTCCAGGGCCGCGGCGATGCCACGCTGAGCTACGCCGATCTGAACGGCGGGCCGTTCTACCGCGCGGGCCAGAGCGCGTTCGATCGCAACCGCCTGATGGTGGGCATCGGCGCGGCGTTGCTGACCGAGCAGGGCCTGTCGACGCGGCTGGAATACCGCGGCATCACCGATGGCGACAGCAACAACGATCAGACCTGGATGATCAACCTGGAGAAGAAATACTGATCGTCTCCAGCGTCGTGCACCAAGCCAACACGATGGGCCGGGCGAAGACCCGGCCCATCGCTTTTTGTGATGTCCCCGCAGGGGTATTGCATGGCGGTGCCGGCGCCTGGAGGCGCGTTGGTCGACGACGGCTTGCAGCGATACCGCCGAGCGCCGCGGCCGCACGGCATCGCAGGCAGTACTGCATCGTAGGCAACCCGCAATCCGCTCGCACGTGCTGCGTTCGGGTGCAGTAGCTCCAGCGTGTCGGCCGTCATCGCCATGGTTGGCCGCGCGCCTGCCCACTCCAGTACGGCCCGAACAGCGACGCCACTCGCTGCGCGCCGGCCCTGGGCCAACAGCGCAGCACGGCCGCATCCGGCACAATGCGCGTACGCATGCACGCCACTTCCGCGCCCGATTTCCGCCTCTATCCCTCAAATGCGCTGGATACGCTGGCTGCCTTGCTCGCACAGGAGCTGCGCCGGCCGGTGCCGGAGCAGCCGTTGCTGCAGCCGGAGGTGGTGCTGATCCCGCAGGTGGCGATGCGGCGCTGGCTGCAGTCCACGCTGGCGGCCGAGCACGGCGTGGCGGCCAATCTGGAATTCCTCACCCCCGGCGAATTCGTCGCGCGCGCGCTGGAATGCAATCTCGGCCCGGCCGACGACGACCTGGACATGGCCACCACGCAGTGGCGCCTGTACGCCGCCTTGCAGGCCGACCTGGGCAGCGACGCGGCGTTGGCGCCCCTGGCCGGTTATCTGTCCGATGGCGATGCGCTCAAGCCCTGGGCGCTGGCCGGCGAGCTGGGCAATGTGTTCGAGAAGTACCAGGCCTGGCGACGCGACTGGTTGCTGCGCTGGGAAGGCGGCGCCGACCCCGATGATCCGCAGGCGCGGCTGTGGCGCAGCATTGCCACCGGCCGGCAATACCGCGCGCGCCGCATCGGCCAGTATCTGGATCGCTACGCACGCCCGGACGGCCCGCTGCCGCAGGGCTTGCCCAGGCGCCTGTTCGCCTTCGCCATCTTGAATATTTCGCCCGACGTGCTGCGCGTGCTGGCCACGCAGGCGCGCGTGGGCACGCTGCATTTCTACCTGCCCACGCCCACGCAAGGTTACTGGGGCGACCTGCAGACCCTGTGGCAGCGCCGTCGCGAAGACGGTGCGGTGCAGCTGTTTGCCGAGCAGGTGCAGGAAAACCCGCTGCTGCAGGCCTGGGGCGCGGCCGGGCGCGACTTCATGGCATTGGTCGGCGACTACGAGGTGGTGCACCCGCTGGCCGAGATCGCCGCCTACGCCGACCCGCTGGAGTCCGGCCGCCGCGCACTGGCCGACGGCGGCCTGGGCGACAGCCTGTTGCGGCGCATGCAGAGCGACCTGTTCCATCGCCGCGCGCCCAGCGTGCCTGCCGTGTTGCCGGCGGTGAATCTGCACGACCCCAGCCTGCAGGTGCACGCCTGCCACACACGGCTGCGCGAGCTGCAGGTGCTGCACGACCAGCTGCGCGCCTTGCTCGACGATGCGCGCTTCGACCCGCCGCTGCAGCCGCGCGAGATCGCGGTGCTGTCGCCAAATATCGACCCGTACGTGCCGTACCTGGACGCGGTGTTCGGCAGCCACGGCAACGACGATGCCTTGCCGTACGCGCTGGCCGATGCCAGCCCGTTGGCCAGCGAGCCGCTGGCCGAAGTGTTCCTGAGCTTGCTCGGCTTGCCGATCGCACGCTTCGGCCTGCACGAGATCCTCGACCTGCTCGCCAGTGCGCCGATCGCCGAGGCCGCCGGCCTGGACGAAGCCGGGCTGGAACGTCTGCGCGGCTGGCTGCATGCGGCCGGCGCGCGCTGGGGGCTGGATGCGGCGCACCGGCGCCAGCATCAGGCGCCGGGCGACGACGCCTACACCTGGCGCTTCGCGCTGGACCGGCTGCTGCTCGGCCATGCCAGCGGCACCGACGACGATATCGAGGGTGTGGCGCCCTGGCCGCAGCTGGAAGGCAGCGCGCTGGCCGCACTGGATATCTTGTTGAAGCTGCTGCGTGTGCTCGAACGCTACCAGTCCGTGTTGGCCGAGGCGATGACGCCGGTCGAGTGGCGCGAGCGGCTACTCGGCCTGCTGGAGGCGCTGATGCCAAAAGCGCCTTCGGCACCGCGTGCGCAGCGCGCGCTGGATCGGCTGCGCAGCTTGATCGACCAGTTCGCCCGCGACGCGGTGCGCGCCGAGTACGCAGGCAGCGTGCCGGCCGAAGTGGTGCGCGCGCATTTTGCTGCAGTGCTGGGCGAGTCGGACACGCGCGCGCCGCTGCTCACCGGCGGCATCAGTTTCGGCCGCATGGTGCCGATGCGCTTGCTGCCGTTCCGCGCGATCTGCCTGCTCGGCATGAACGATGGCGACTTCCCGCGCCGCGACCCGGCCGCCGGGCTCAATCGCCTCACCGCGGAATTGGGCACCGAGCGTCGCCGGCACGGCGACCGTTCGACCCGCGAGGACGACAGGTTCCTGTTCCTGCAGTTGTTCGCCTCCGCGCAGGAAGTGTTCTACCTGAGCTATCTCGGCGCCGATGCGCGCGACGGCAGCGCGCGCGAACCGTCGGTGCTGGTCAGCGAGCTGCTGGGCAGCGCCGCGCAGTACCACGCCGACCCGGCGGCAATCGACACGCTGGTGGTGCACCACCCGTTGCAGCCGTTTGCCGCCGCTGCCTTCGGTGCGCCGGGCGATCACGGCGCCGACCCGCGCCGTTTCAGCTATCGCCGGCAGTGGCGGCCTGCGGTGGACAGCCTTACCGGCCAGCGCCAGCCGCTGGCGCCCTGGGTGGCCGGTGCGTTGCCGGCCGATGACATCGCAGTGCCGACGAATGTGTCGATCGACGAGCTGCGCCGCCTGTTCGCCGACCCGGCCGGGCAGTTCCTGCGCCACCGCCTGGGGATGCGTTTGCCGGATCCGGCCGGCGAAGACAGCGATCTGGAGCCGCTGCTCGCGCCCACGCGCGGGCTGGAGCAATACGGCCTGCAGCAGCACGTGTTCGATGCCGCGCTGGCCGGCGACACCGAGCGGCTCTACGAGCGTCTGCGCGCGCGTGCGCTACTGCCGTCCGGGCCACTGGGGCGACGCCAGCTCGATGAGCGGGTGGCGCAACTGCGCCCGTATGCCGAGGCATTCCGGCACTGGCGCGGCGAAGCGCCGGCGCAGTCGCGTCGGTTGCAGGTGCAGATCGGCCAGACCGAGGTGCACGGCCGTGTGCCCGGCTGGTATGCGAGCGGGGTGGGGCGGGTGCAGGTCGGCGCGCTCAGCGGCCGCAGCGCGATCCGCCACGGCCTGGAATGGCTGCTGCTGCGCGCCGCCGGCGAGCACGCGCCGTATGTGCGCTTCTTCGAAGACGAAGACGGTTTGGGCCCGCATCCCATCGATGCCGAGCCGCTGTCGCAGACGCAGGCGCAGGGCGCGTTGGCTGCGCTGCTGCAGATGTACCGGCAGGGCTTGCAGACGCCGCTGGCGTTCGCGCCCTATAGCAGCTGGAAATACCACCAGGCCGCGCGTAGCGACGACCTGGACAAGGCCATTAAGGAGGCCGCCGGGCAGTGGCAGTCCAGCTTCGGCTGGAGCGAATCGCACAGCCCGGAACTGCGCCTGGTCAACCGCGGCCGCGACCCGTTCGCCGATGCGCAGCGCTTTGCCGATTTCGCCATCACTAGCCATCGCGTGTACGACCTGCTCGAGCGCGGCAACGCCGATGCCACGCTGGATCCGGAGCGATTGATCGAGAGCTGGCGCCACTGGCACGGCGCGCAGGAAGAGGCCGAATGAGCGCCAGCCCGGTCACCGACCCGTACCTGGAATTGCCGTTGCATGGCGTACGCCTGATCGAGGCCAGCGCCGGCACTGGCAAGACCTTCACCCTGGCCACGCTGTTCACCCGGCTGGTGGTCGAGCGTGGCCTGCGCATCGGCCAGATCCTCGCCGTTACCTTCACCGAGGCCGCCACCCAGGAACTGCGCCGCCGCATCCGCGAGCGCCTGGTGCTGGCCGCAACCCTGGTCCCCGACGCCCCCGTAGGAGCGGCCCGGGCCGCGACCGACCTCGCCGACGACCCGTCGCGGCCAGGTCCGCTCCTACACGAAGCGCCCGACGCCTTTCTTGCCACGCACCTGGTCCCTGGCACCGAAACACCCAGCGCCCCCGTAGGAGCGGCCCGGGCCGCGACCGAGCTCGCCGACGACCTGTCGCGGCCAGGTCCGCTCCTACAGGACGCGCCCGATGTGCTGCTCACCCGCGCCATCCTCGCCACCCACCTGGCCACCGGCACCGAAACACCCGCGGCCCTGCGCCGCCGCCTGCAACAGGCGGTGGAAGAAATCGACCTGGCCGCCGTGTTCACCATCCACGGCTTCTGCGCGCGTGTGCTGCGCGAGCATGCGCTGGAAAGCGGCCAGGCCTTCGCCGCACCGGAACTGCTCGCCAACGACCGCGAACTGCTCGGCGAAGTCGCCGCCGATCTATGGCGCCAGCGCGCCGCCGATGCGGCAATGGCCGAAGACCTGATCGCGCTATGGTCGGGCGGCCCGGAGGCACTGGCCAGCGATCTGCGCGCCTTGGTGCGCCATCCAACGCTGCTGCCGGCCGCCGCCACGACAAGCGACGATTCGGCTGCGCTGCTGCAAGCGGTGCAGGACGCCAGCGCCGCATTGGCCGCGGCATTCCAGACCCACGGCACCGCGTTTTTCGACACCATCATGGCCGCCATCGACGGCGGCATCCTGAGCAAGGTCAGCTACAAGCCCGAGTGGCTAACAGCGTTGTGGCATTGGTTCGACAGCTTCGCCGCCGCGCCCTCAGTCAACGCCGCCCCGCACGCCAAGCTGATCAAGTTGACCGCCGCGGAACTGGCCGCCGGCACCAACAAGAAGTTCGTCGAGCGCACCCCGGCCTCGCCGCTGAGCCACGAGATCGACGGCTATCTCACCGCGCTGGCCGGTGTCGAAGCATGGCGCAGCCGTCGCCGCATCCGCCTGCTGCATGCCCTGCGCGAGGATGCCATTGCGCGGCTGGCATTGCTCAAGCGCCAGCGCCGCGTGCAGACCTACGACGACCTGGTCGATGGCGTCGCGCACGCGCTGGAAGGCGCGCAGGCCCAGGCGCTGGTCACACGGCTGCGCGCGCAATACGCCATCGCGCTGGTGGACGAATTCCAGGACACCGACGACCGCCAATGGGCGATCTTCTCCAACGTGTTCGGCGAAGGCCCGCTCGCACGCGCGGCCGGCCTGGAGCCGGCGCTGTTTCTGATCGGCGACCCCAAGCAGGCCATCTACGGCTTCCGTGGTGGCGACGTGCGCACCTATCTGGCCGCCGCCGTCACTGCCGAACTCGCCCCGCCGCTGAGCCACAACTTCCGCTCGCGCCCCGGCGTGCTGGCGGCCATCGACGCGTTGTACGCGCAGGCCGGCTACACCGACGCCTTCCTCACCGATGGCATCGCCTTCCACCCGGTGCGGCCCGGCACCAAGCGGGTGGATGCGGACCTGCAACGCGATGGCGGCCCCGCCCCGGCGCTGACGCTGTGGCGCGCCCCGGAACCGCCGCCGCCACCTGCCGCGGCAGCGGCAAAAACCAAGCAAGCAGGAAAGCCCAAACCCTGGAGCGCCAACCGCGCCCGCGAGCTGGCCACCGCCGCCTGCGTGGCGGCGATCCGTGGCTGGCTGGCCGGTGGCCGTGACGGCACCGCCAGCGTCAATGGCCGCCCGGTGCAGGCCGGCGATATCGCCGTGCTGGTGCGCAGCCACGGCGAGGCCACGCGCATGCAACAGGCGCTGGGCGCGGTAGGCATCCCCGCCGTGGCGGCCGGCAAGCAGAGCCTGTTCGCCACCGACGAGGCGCTGGAGCTGCTGGCCCTGCTGCAGGCCTTGCTCGACCCGGGCGACGACAGCCGCCTGCGCGCCGCGCTGGCCACCGTGCTGATCGGCGCGGACGCCGCCGCCATCGCCGCACTCGCGCACGACGGCGAGCGTCACCGCCGCTGGCAGCAGCAGGCGCTGGACTGGCGCGAGCGCTGGCAGCGCGGCGGCCCGCTCGCCCTGATCGGCGACCTGGGCGCCGCGCACGGGCAACGCCTGCTCGCCCTGGTCGATGGCGAGCGTCGCCTCACCAACTACCTGCAGCTGGCCGAACTGCTGCAGGAAGCCGATGCCCGCGCACTCGGCCCGCATGGCCTGGTCGACTGGCTGTCGCGCCGCATCGCCAATGCCGACGACAACGACGAAGCCCAGCAGCTGCGGCTGGAATCGGACGCGCGCCGTGTGCAGATCGTCACCCTGCACAAGAGCAAGGGCCTGGAATATCCGCTGGTGTTCCTGCCGTACATCGGCATCGGCCGCAGCGACAAGGGCGCCGGCCGCCATTGCGTGGTGCATGCGCCGGAGCTCGGCCGCCAGCTGCACTGGAAGACTGACAAGGACGACCCGACCTGGAGCGCCGCCGAAGCGGCCTGGAAGCAGGAACAACGCGCCGAAGACGCACGCCTGCTCTACGTCGGCCTGACCCGTGCCGAGCACGCGCTGTGGATCGCCAGCGGCCCGTTCCACCAGCACGAGCGCACCGCACTGTCCGGCATGCTGCGCGCGCTGGACGCGCTGCAGGGCGCGGCCGGCGAGGGCGCAGTGGTGGTGGACACGTCCACGCCGCCCACCAACCTGCCGCGCCTGCCGCCGCCGGTCGAGGCGCAGGTGCCGCCCGCGCGCGCCCCGCAGCGGCATATCGCCCCGGACTGGTGGGTCTACAGCTTCACCCAGCTGGCCAATGCCGATGCCGGCGCCGCCACCGACCCGATGGCCAGCGCCACGGTGGTCGGCAGTGGCGGCAGCGACGAGCCGTCCGGCAGCGAGGCCGTTGCGGTGGCCGCCGAGGTCGACGCCTTCGACCCACGCTTTGCCGGCAACCGTTTCGGCGTGGTGATGCACGACGTGTTCGAGCGCTGCGATTTTGCCGCCTGGCAGGCCTGGCGCCCCGGCCTGCCCGCACCCGAGGGCCAGGCCGCCGCCATCCTCGAGGCGCTGCAACGCGGCGGCTACGTCGAGAAGGAATGGGACGACGGCCTGGCCATGCTCACCGCGCTGATCGGCCACACCCTCACCGTGGCCCTGCCCGAAGGCACCACCCTGGCCGCCGTCCCCGCGCCGCAGCGTCGCAACGAGATGGAATTTCACTTCGCCATGCGGCCCACCCGCGTCGATGCGCTTCTTGCGTTGCTGCACCGGTTTGGTGTGGTCGGCGACCGCCAGGCCTTCGGCGCGCGCCAGCGGCTGGAAGGCCTGATGACCGGCCTGATCGACCTCACCTACACCGTGGACGGGCGCTGGTACGTGCTCGACTACAAGTCCAACCGCCTGCCCAGCTACGACGCCGACGCCCTGGCCCGCGCCATGGCGCACAGCGAGTACGAATTGCAGGCGCTGATCTACACCGTCGCCCTGCACCGCTGGCTGCGTTTCCGCCTGGGCGATGGCTACGACTACGCGCGCGACTTCGGCGGCGTGCGCTACCTGTTCTGCCGCGGCCTGGACGCCACCCGCAACCCCGCAGCCGACTCCAGTTCCATCCCCGGTTCCGGTTCCGACTCCGGCTCCGTCAACGGTGCCAGCGCCGCCTCCGATTCCGACCCAGTCAGTGGAGCCAGCTCCATTTCCGATTCGGGTTTCGACTCCGACGCCCGCTTCGACGCCGTCAACCGCGCCACGCCCGCACCCGGCATCCACGCCTGGCGCTTCGACCCGGCGCTGGTCCAAGCCCTGGACGCCCTGTTCGCCGGCAGCGCCCCGGAGCCGACATCCAGCAACCCAGGCACGCCCGATGCCCGCTAGCGCACAGCCCCTTACCGCTGACGCACCAAAGCCCCGCTCCCCCCGGGACGATAAGGCACTGGTTGCGCGCCACTGGCGCGCGTGCCTTGGCGCGCCCGCGCCGCTGGCGCGGGCTGGGGCGCGGAGCGGGGGGTGGGGTGAGGGCGCCTGCGCCCGGGAGGCGTCCACCGCATGAACCACCCAACCCTCTTCAACGCCCTGATCAAGGCCGACGCCCTGCGCCCGCTGGATCTGGCCTTCGCCCAGAGCCTGCAACGCCTGGCCCCGGACACCGACCCCCAGGTGTTGGCCGGCGCCGCACTCGCCTCGCTGGCCGTCACCAGCGGCCACGCAGGGCTGGACCCCGCCCGCGCCGGCATGCTGCTGGACGCGCGCGAGGGCCCAGCGCCCGCACTCCCGGACCCAGGCGATTGGCAACGCACCCTGGCCGCCTCGCGCTGGGTCGACCAACCGAATCCGCAAGACCCCGCCGCCGCCGACTGCCCGCTGGTGCTGGAACGCGGCCTGCTCTACCTGCGCCGCTACCGCGAGTACGAGCGCCGCCTGGCGCTGGGCCTGCAACGCATCGCCGCCCAGTCGCCGCCCCCCTTCGACGCCGCCACGCTGGCCCCGCTGTTCGCGCAGCTATTCCCCCAGGCTTCCTCTCTCCACATGGGAGAGGGTGCCCGAAGGGCGGGTGAGGGCACGCGCCTGCCCGAGCCATCCGTCGACCAGGAAGGTGCGGCCCCACCGGCTCCATCCCACCACCCAGACCGCCAGGCTCAGGCCGCCGCCCTGGCGCTGCGCCGCACCCTGCTGCTGGTCACCGGCGGCCCCGGCACCGGCAAGACCACCACCATCGCCCGCCTGTTGCTGCTGCGCATCGCCCAGGCACACGCCTCTAACACCCCGGCCCCGCGCATCGCCCTGGCCGCGCCCACCGGTCGTGCCGCCGAGCGCATGTCCGAAAGCCTGCGCCTTGCGGTCACGCGCGCCATCGCTGGCGGCATCGACCCGGCCCTGGCCGATGCGCTGCCCAATGGCGCCAGCACTCTGCATCGCCTGCTCGGCGTCATCCCGGATTCCCCGCACTTCCGCCACAACGCCGACAACCCGCTGCCGTTGGACCTGATCGTCGTCGACGAAGCCTCCATGGTCGGCCTGCCGCTGATGTGCAAGCTGGTCGAAGCCGTGGCCGATGGCACCCAGCTGATCCTGCTCGGCGACGCCGACCAGCTGCCCTCGGTGGAAGCCGGCGACGTGCTCGCCGCCATCCTGCAGGCCGCCGGCCCCGGCGATGCCCTGCAGCCGCAGGACGCACAGGCGCTGCAAGCGCTGCTCGGCAACCCGCCCGGCGACACCACGCCCGCCGCCAGCCAGGGTGGCGGCCTGGCCGGCCACCGCGTGCACCTGCTGCGCGGCTACCGGCAGGCGGACGACTTTGCACTGGCCCCGTTGGCCGACGCCGTGCGCGCCGGCGACGCCGACACCGCCCTGGCCCTGCTGCGCAGCGGCGAGCTGGCCGGCGTGCACTTCCACGAAGACGGCGAAGACCCGCTCACCCTGGGCCGCGACGCATTGCTCGCGCACTGGCGCGCACTGGCCGACGCGCAAGACCCGGCCGCCGCTCTGCGCGATGCCGCGCGCCTGCGCCTGCTCACCGCCGTGCGCGCCGGCCCGCAGGGCGCACGCGGCCTCAACGCCCGTATCGAACAACTGCTGGCCGAAACCGGCTCCGGCGCGCGCCGCCTCGGCGCCGCCTCGCCCTGGTTCCAGGGCCGCCTGCTGCTGATCACCGAAAACAGCTACCGCCACGGCCTGTTCAACGGCGACGTCGGCATCTGCCTGCGAAGCGACGCGAGTCCCTCTTCGGGGCGCAGCGACGAAGGCGCCGCTTCAGGGCCAGGCCAGTCCGGCGGCACCGCCAGCCGCCGCGACCCAGGAACCGACAGCCGTGCCCAAGGCCCGTTGGTCGCCTGGTTCGAAGGCGACGGCGACGGCCAGGTGCGCGGCTTCCACCCCGCCGCACTGCCCGCACACGAAAGCGCCTTCGCCATGACCGTGCACAAGGCCCAGGGCAGCGAATTCGACACCGTCTGGCTGCAACTGCCCACCCGCGACGCCCGCGTGCTCAGCCGCGAACTGCTCTACACCGGCATCACCCGCGCCCGCCGCGCCCTGCACCTGGCCGGCAGCGAGGCGGTCATCCGCAGCGCACTGGCCCGGCACGCCGCGCGCATCTCTGGCCTGGCGTGGCGGTTGGGTGCGCAGCAGCAGGCGGCACCCGTCAAGCCAGCAACAGAACCAGCTACTGCGTTGCCCGTGCAGGGTTCGTTGTTCTGATGGACGCGAGCCGGCGCAATGGCAACATCACTTACGGCAGAACGGCACGTTCGCCTATCACCATCACCGGGCATGCCCGGATAGCATCATGGACGAAGAAAAACTGGTTGTGCGGTATCGCCAGCATGGGAGGCATCAATGGCGAAAAAGCATGAAATTTCGCTCGTCCGCTCGTCGGCGGCCGAATACCTGACCTTCGTGGCCGCCGCAGGCGAGGGCGGCGTGCAGGCGGCGTATGCCGACGAAAACGTCTGGCTGACGCAGAAGATGCTGGCCCAGCTCTACGATGTCGAAACCCACACCATCAACTACCACCTGAAAAAGGTGTTCGCTGACAACGAGTTACAGCCAGATGCAGTTATTCGAAATTTTCGAATAACTGCCGCCGACAGCAAGAGCTACGACACCAAGCACTACAACCTCGCGGCCATCATTGCCGTGGGCTACAAGGTCAATTCCGAGCGCGCGGTGCAGTTCCGCAAGTGGGCCACCACCATCATCGAGTCCTTCACGATCAAGGGCTTCGCGATGGACGATGAGCGCCTGAAGAATGACGGCACGGTGCTCGGCAAGCGCTACTTCGAAGAGCAGTTGCAGCGCATCCGCGAGATCCGTCTCTCCGAGCGCAAGTTCTACCAGAAGATCACCGACATCTACGCCACCGCCCTGGACTACGATGCCACCGCGCAGGCAACCCAGCGGTTCTTCGCCACAGTGCAGAACAAGCTGCACTGGGCCATCCACGGGCAAACCGCAGCAGAAGTCGTCTACCACCGAGCCGATGCCGGCAAGCAGCACATGGGCCTGACCACCTGGGCCGATGCACCGCGCGGGAAGATCCAGAAGTTCGACGTGGCGGTTGCCAAGAACTACCTGACCACCGGCGAGATGGCGCAGTTGCAACGCCTCGTATCGGCCTATCTGGACCTGGCCGAGGACATGGCACTGCGGCAGATTCCGATGACCATGCAGGATTGGGAAACACGTCTGAATCGTTTCATCGAAGCAACCGACCGGCAGGTGTTGCAGGACGCAGGGCGCGTCACCGCCGAGATCGCCAAAGCGCATGCGGAAAGCGAGTTCGAAAAGTACCGCATCGTGCAGGACCAGCTGTTCGTGAGCGATTTCGATCGCGTGTTGCAGCAGCTTGATGCAGGAGACCGTGTGGACGGTGCCGACGAGGACTTGCGCTAGACGGTGATGTGGGAAGCGCCAAAGCGTCAGGTCCCCAACCGCGCGCGATAGTGCACGTTGGATTGAAAGATCGCTCCGAGGATGAATCGCGACTAGCGTCTGCCCAGGAGTCGCCCGCCACGGTGGTTCCGCCCGTCCAGGGCTCGTACCCCAAGCCGGAGAGATGGCATGAGAACTGACGACAAAGAAGCGCTTGCGCGTAAGAGGTGAATGATGAAGGCGATATGGGTTCTTGGGATTCTCGCGCTGTCAGCCTTCTCCAGCGCGACTGCGGCTGGGAGGCTGGAGATCAGACTCCAAAACAGACAGGCAGCGCATACAGCGACAGCTGGAGCATCCGTCTCAGTCACGATGGCCAACGCAGGTGACCAGCCCATCGAGCTACCTGCCTCGTATGTTCCAGACGTAGACAAAGGCGGGGTGTTGCAGACCAATCTGTTCAAGGTCCTGCAAGAGGACGGCAGCCCTGTCGACTATCGCGGCATCTATGTGCACAACGTCCGAGGTTCCACGCCATCTCTTGTCCTGAAGCCGGGGCAGTCAATCGTCAGGACGATCAATCTGTCATTGAGTTACCAGATCATGCCTGGGCGCAATTACTCGGTCGGGGTACACCCACTTATACGTTATCGGGAGCAGCAGGAATCAAAGAGTAAAACCACCTCAGCCGATATGACGTCGCTGAAGACTGCTACATCCAACATCATCGAGATCACGCCTCGCCTCGATAGGTCTGCGATGTATCGGCGAACCTGCGCCTGGCCCCAGCGTGCCGAGGTGTAGCGGATGATCCCGCGCAGATCGGCTTCGGCTTCGGCTGCGTCGGTGAGGACGTAGCCGTGCATCAACCGCGACGGCCCTCGGCGAATTCTTCATACAGGATGGTGCTGATGCTCCTGGTAGACACGTTGCCGGCAAGGCCTTCCTCGACACGTCCCCCAAGGAGGGTCTTCAACTCCTGCCATGCCTGATCAGCGTTTAGGTCGCCAGGGAACAGGCGTTCAAGCGCGTATTTGCTTGATGGTCTTGCCCTGCAGAGCCGCCAGCGCCTTCAGGCTCTGGTGCTGCTGATCGTTCAGATCGATGGTCAAACGGCTCATGACGAGCTCCAAATCCGCACAAACCCACATTAGTGCAGCAGCTTTGGCCGGGTCGTTGATCGGTCTGCTGCAGCGTTGGGGTGCTACCGCAGGTCATGCCAGCGGTGAGTGGGAGAGTCCGACAGGCCGAGTTCGCAAGCCAACGCTCAGCCCCTAGTGAAACGTCCAAAAAACGCGAGGTCAGGCGATCCGCCTGACCTCGTCTGCCGTCTGGCAGGCCGGGCGGCTTACTTGCCCTTCTTTTCCTGCTTGGCCGCGCGCTTTTCCTTCAGCGTCTTGGTCGGCTCTTTCTTCTGGCTCTTCTTCTGGTCCATCCCCTTGCTCATGACACCCTCGTAGTTGCTGGATTGATCGGTCGGGCAGCGCCATGACCCTGGCGTGCCTGCGCACTGTACGGCTTGCGCGGGGTGGAATGGCAGCGGCAGCGCAAGGTCGGGCGACGGGCGGTGTGTCCGGCCCGGCGCCCGCGCGACGCAGCGTGCACCAGTAGCCCTTCGGCGTGGCCGGCTAGGCCACAAACGCAAACGCCCGCGTGCGACCGGCAAGGTCCGCACGCGGGCGCTGGCGACAGCGGTGGGCTTACTTGGCCGGCACGCGCTGGTACTGCTCGCCACCGGTGTTGAGGTGGCCGTTGGCCGCGTCGATGGCGAAGTTCACCGTCTCGCCATCGTTGGTGACCTGCAGCGCCCCGTCCTTGTAGACCGCCGGGTAGCTCTCGGTCTTGGGCTTGCGGCTGAAGAACTTCGGCGTGGTGCTGCGGACCATGAAGGTCTCGCCATTGCGCTCGATGTCCATCGTCTCTTCCTGCGTCTGCACGTTGACCCAGTGGCCGACGAACTTCTCGCCCTCCTCCTTGGCGCAACCGCTCACCAGCAGTGCCGCGGCCAGCGCGGTGCCCATCCACTTCATCATCGTGTGTTCTCCAGTTGAGGCTGGAGCCGAGGATGGCGGGTGGGGGATGTATGGGAGGTCAAGAAATCATCGCGGCAACGGCTCGAATAGGAACAGCTCACGTCGTTGGGAAACTTGTCTACCTAATACTGTTAATGTTCCGCGCTAGCTATCTTCACGGCCTTTCAAGCTTCGTAGTGCAATTTTTAGTTGACTGATAGCGCGTTCTGCTTCCTCCTCCGAGATATCTACAAATATTTCGTCGCTTATATCTGCTTCCGAGCGCGATGCTTCTGCATTCAGCGCCAGCGCCTCATAGATGCCGTCCCAATCTGCATGTGGTTGCTCTTCTCTAGAATCAGAAATCCAACGTCTTATAGTAACCAGAGAAAGCCCAACCAATGGTGTCCTAAGCGTTGAGTCGTTGACGGTATCTAAACACCTTCTCTCCAACTCCACTCGTTTTGGAAACTTAGATTCCATAAATTACTCCTGATATATTTTTTGTCTAAGATTGCAAGACCAGTCTAGCAACTGCCGCGAATGGTGCGTTAGTGTTTTGGAATCTAGCCGGGGAGGAGGAAGTCCTCTGGTAGCCGCATGCCGACAAGCTATCAGTAAAGAATAATCTTCCAGTGATAGAGGGAAGCTAACGACTCTTATTGAGAACGGCGCAAGACGGGAAAAATCAAACTTCCCATTGAACATTTTTGAAGCATACATCGCAGAATTTCTTGCTGCTACGTAAAGTAGGCCTGCCTCATAGCAATGAGATTTTTCCGGGCAAACTTCAATTCTATGGCTTGCTGAATCCATAATGCCGGACATCATTTTGATATCTGATTCCAATGATCTGTAATCAGATGGGCAGCCGAGATTTTCCGCTAGTCCTTTAGAGTACTGAAGTATAGGAATGGATTCCGTGAATAAATGCCAAGCGAAAGGTGATCCTTCTCGCCATAATTGTGAAATTCGATTGATTCCATAGATGGAAAGTCCAATCTTTTTTTCAAAAAGCGGTTGAATTTTTTTGCCAATTAAGTGTTTATCAATTCCTTGAGTCGTATCGACAACGGCAATAACATCTAGGTCGCTGTTTTCGTCGTTAGATCCTCTGGCTACCGACCCAAATATGGCCGCATGAATAATTGAATTCATCTGCGGGAAAATCTCCTGTAAATGACTGATGCCAAAAGTCCAATCGTAAAGTAGCGCACAAAGACAATTGATATCGTCCACCATCTCGGAAATTCCGGGTTATTGCCTGGAGTTCCAATGAAAATCTCGATGGTCCGAGCTAAGCAATCAAAAAAGGTGGGGTCCTCGTAAACTAGTGATCTAGCCAAGGAATTAGCGACGAGAAGCAAGGCGATGCTTACCACCAAGCGGAAGGGGGATTCCCCATAGCCCCATACTAGGCGGCTAGCCCTGAGGCCAAGTAGCTTATATGGAGCCTTGATAAACTTGTCGATTTTTGTGTAGTGATCGGTGTAGTACCAAGTAACGCCTTTTTTCACTTGAATCCAATGTTCCTCACTTGCGTCCATCTCAGCAAATAGGCATGCGCGTGCATCTTCGACATCTCCGAGCGACTCTGCATTTTTTCTAAGGGATCTTATGAGGTCTCTGCTTGCATTGGGCCATATATGCCGGTTTGCAATCACTTTGTGAGAGTCGACTAGCGTGCCTTTGAAGAAAGCATACTTAAAATCGCAATTTATGAAAATTGCTCCACGAAAGTTTGAGTCAAGAAAAACGCAACCGGTAAAGTTGCAATTTTCAAATCTAGATCGATGAAAATAGCAATTCTTGATCTGGCTATGTGAAAAATTGCAATTCTTGAAAATTACTTCCTTTCCTCGACACCAGTCGATCCTACTACTACTTAAATCGAGCCCGAAATTTTCTTTGGGAAATTCCTTTGCCTCTATCTTGGTTCCTAGCCGATCGTGTAAGTTCATTTCTTTCCGAAAATTTGGTTGAGAACAGATGCCAGAAGAAAAGTGAACAGGGGCACCATCCGCGAGCGATTTGAGACAGCTCCGCCTACGCGCTTCCGCGAAATTTGGAAACTTACTGCAACCTAGGGACGAATCGATGATGCACTGGTTCCCCCTTCGTACGAGCGCGCTGTCGCAGCAGCTTCACTTACGCAGTTCCTCTGCATTTCGGGAACTGGCTGCAGCCTAGGAAGTTCTCGCTGGTGCGCCGATTTATTCTTTGCACAAGCGAGCTGCCGCAGCGTGGGCAGTTTGGGGTGGCGATGGTCGCAGAGGCAGTGGACTCAGTCGAAGCAGAGACAGGTTCGACGCGCGTTGCTTGTGGTGTCGCCTGCGCTGTAGCTTGTCGTTGCACCGCTCGAATCATCTCCAATAACTGTTCGCCGCCGATCAATTCAATCGGCTTGCCTTCGGCGAAGCGCTCTGCGTCTTTCGTGTAGCTACCGATGCAGGCGATCTTCACCGCATGGGCCTGGTGATGCGCGAGCAGGCCGTACATCTCCCGCACGACGCTGACGCCAACCTGCTGGCGCTTCCACTGTTTGCATTGCACCAGCGTGCGGCAGCCGTCCTTGCGCAGGATCAGGTCGATGCCGCCGTCCGCGCCGCCCAGGCCGGTTTCTTCGACGCTGTAGCCCTGGCGGCGAAATGCTTCGCCTACCAATAGTTCGAACTGGCGCCAGCCACCGGCGGCCAGGCTCTCCAGGCTTGTGCGTGTTTCCAGAAAGCGTCGCCGGCTGCGTGTGCGCAGATAGGAGAACAGCGCAGCAAGCCAGCAGACGCCGAGCAGCGTCCACGCCAATGGTGCGAACATTCCACTCGATTGTTGGGCGAAGCCCTGCGACAGCATTCCACCTTGGTGAGAGAACCACCAGCCGATGCCATAGCGCACCAGCAGATACGCAGCGATTCCCATCACGAAGCCAACCGGCCACGGCAATGCGGCCAACGCTTCGAACCCGCTCTGCCTCTTTCTGCGTCCCATGCAAGAACCCCCGTTCCAGGTTCGAACATAACCGCTGGAACAAGGTTTGTCAGCAAACCAACCGGCGTTGCGATCTATCTCCCATTAACTGCGCTGCATTAAGTGCTCCGTTGCGGTAGAGCTCGCCGTTGTGCCAATGCTTGAGTTTGCTTGTGTCGCTATCAGCGCATCTTCGTAGGCCGCAGACGGGGAGCGCTTTAAATACTGAGCAATAAGATGGCAGTTCTATAGCCCATAATCATTCCCCAGGCTCACGACAGCGCTCAGCAACTTTCCGGTCCGCCACAAACTCAGCAACCGCACTCGCAAAACACGCAGGGGCTGCAAACGCGAGCAGATGCGCGCCACGCTCAACGGTGCTGAGGGTCATCGGGCCTGCCGTTTTCAGCAGTGCGGCATGCGCCTGCGCGCCGGCGTACGGGGTGTTGGGATCTAGCGTGCCGTGGATGACAAGAGTGCGTGGCAGGGTGGTGGGGCTGCGGCCGAACCAGGCGTCGCGTGGGTAGGTGGGAAGGCCGGCGTCCACCAGCAGGCCGGGGATGGGGCTGACGAACAGGGCGTCCTTGGCTTCGGCCGCGACGGTGTCGCGGGTGAGGGTTGGCCGCGCATTGTTTTCGGACGCGGCAATCAGCATGACCAGCGGCAATGCGGGCTGGTTGTCGCCGCCTTGGCCCATCGCGGCAAGCGCGGTCTGCAGATCGGTGATAGTGGCAGTGAGCAACGTGGCGTCGTCACGGGCCAGGCCGTCGATGATGGCGGGAATGCGGTCGCGCAGCCTGGGGAAGTTGAGCAGCATGCCGAGAAAGCGCTTGAGGTCTTTGCCGGGGATTTGCGTGCGCCATGCGGCGCTATCGCTGCGATCGAGCACGCTGCGATAGGTAGCGATGCGTGCGTCGTCCAACAGCGCGCGGCCTACCGCATCGACCACCGCGGTGCGGTGGCTCAAGTCCCATTGCGCGGCAGTCTCCGGTGGCACCAGGCCATCCAGCACCAGCCCATCCAACGGGATGGGCGCCACTTGCAGGGTGCGCAGTGCCAACTGCGTGCCATAGGATACGCCGTACAGCAGCACCTTGCCCTTGCGTCGTTGCTGGCGGATCAGCAGTGCAAGATCTTGCGCCGCTTCGGTGATGGTGAAGGCCTTGGTTCTTTGCGCATCTGCATACAGCGCGCCGATGCACGGGCCCCATTCGGCGCCGGCCAGGCCCACGCCGTCTGCGCTTTGCGGCGCTTCCTGCGCGGGGCACAGGCGGGCCGAGCGCCCAGTGCCGCGATGGTCCGGAATGATCAGGTCATAGCCGGGAAAGGCGCGCCGGTAAGTGCTGATCATCGGATAGAGCGATGCGCCGGCTTCGCCCGGCCCGCCCGCAATCAGCCAGACTTCGCCGCGTCGCTTGCTCTGGTCCGGCGTAGGAAAACGGCGAACGAACAGCTCGATCGTGCCGGCATCCGGAGCTTCGTGACGCAGCGGCACCTCGGTGACCAGGCATTCGCTACCGACCAATGGTGCGTGTGCCGCAGCGTCGGCACATGCGGCGAATGACGGCGGTGGCGTCTGCGCCGCGGCGGCAACCGGTGCAAGGAATGCAGCAAGGCAGACAACGGCCGCGTAGATCGTAGGACGACGCATCGAGTTCCATCTCTCGGCAAAGATCCGCAGCATTACCTAATGGGGCTGCGCGCGTATCGCCCGAAAGTCATTCTTCGCCGATGAGGTGCGCATGTCGCTGCGCAGAGTGCGCAACAGCCAAACGTAGGCGCGGTACGATCCAACCCCATCTGTTTGAGCGCGCATCGCTGTCGCCATGGTTTCAACACGCCCGATCCTCGATGGCATGGCCGCCAGCCAGTTCCAGCTACCAATGGGAAGCTGGGCCACGGTATTGGAGGCGCTATGCGCATGTTTCCCGAGTGTGGATGCGGCCACGTGGCGTGACCGCTTCGCGCGTGGGCGTGTGCTGGACGCGAATGCGCAGGTGCTGGATGTGGCGGCGCCGTATCGATTGGGTGCGGAGATCTATTACTTCCGCGAAGTGGCTGATGAGCCCGTCATCGCGGCGGCGGAAACCGTGGTGCATGCCGACGCGCACGTGGTGGTGGCGTGCAAGCCGCACTTTCTGCCGGTGGTGCCCGCAGGCGTGTATGTGCGCGAGACGTTGCTCACGCGGCTGGTGCGGCATTTCGATAACCCCGCGTTGGTGCCACTGCACCGCATCGATCGTGACACTGCCGGACTGGTGTTGTTCTCGGCGAATCCTGCAACACGCGGGATCTACCAGGCGCTGTTCCGCGAGCGACGCATCCGCAAGCACTATCTGGCAGTGGCGCCGCCGCTACCTGGGCTGAGGTTTCCGTATGTGCATCGCAGCCGGCTGGAGCCGGGCGAGCCGTTCTTCCGCATGCGCGAGGGCGTGGGTGAGCCGAACAGCGAGACGGTGATCGATGTGGTTGCGCGCGGTGCGGACACGTGGACGTATCGGCTGGAGCCGGTCACCGGGCGCAAGCACCAGTTGCGCGTGCACATGGCCGCGCTGGGTGCGCCGATCCTGCATGACCGCTTCTATCCAGAGCTGGAAGATCAGCGGCCTGATGATCCGGAACGGCCGCTGCAATTATTCGCGCAGACGCTGGCGTTCGACGACCCGATCACCGGCGAGCCTCGGCGCTTCACCGCGACGATCGAACCGACAAAATCGACTTGAGGCGTTAGCCTCTGCTTCGCTAAAAAATCGGGCGAAATATCTGGTTTTCAGATATCCGAAAGAGCGCATTACGCTGGCTTTGCGGACATCCCGTCCGCTTACGCCGAGGACGGACGCCATGACTGCTTCGAAAGCTCTTTCGACTACCGCTCGGCGACGCGCCACGCCAGCGACCAAGCTGCAAACGCACGAAGAGCCCTTCACCTTCGGCGTCACCCTGCAGCAGATCGACCAGTTCCATACGCTGCTGCGCACGATCACTGCGCAGAGCGACATGGTGGCGGTGTGCAGCGGCAAGCCGCTGGATGCCACCAGTCTGTCGGTTCTGGGCGAGAGCATCTTCAATGCCGCCCGCGCGGTACGCGGTGTAGTCGATGAGATTTACGAGCAGCGGCTCGGTGGCGATGGCCCGGTCGATGCGGCCGAAGCGAGCGGGCAGGGCGGCGCCAGGGTCTGACCGGGCGCCGCGGGCAATCGCGTCAGCCTCAACGCACCTTGTACAACACCGCCGCACCCGGCTTGGGCTCGAACATCGGCACGGTCTGCTGCTTGAGCGCGGTGCCCTTGGCGTCCCACACCAGCGTCTCGGCGGGGTATTCCTCGTTGCGGGTCATGGTGTCGATCTGCTTGACGATCACCGTCTTGCCGGCGGGCACTTCCGGGTTCCAGGCGAACACGCCCAGGCGGCCGTAGAACACCGCCGGTGCAGCGGCATCCAGGCGGCGGTCGGGGCACATGACCAAGCCGCGTTCCAGCATCACCCGCAGCGCGCCCACGGGCACGGCCTTGACGGTGGGCGCAGTGCGGTCGGTGCTGTGGCCGGGGCAGACATTGGCCGAGCGGGTGAGCATGTCCTCGACCACCTGGCGGTCGGACTGGGCCAAGGCCGGCAGCGCGGCGGTGGACAGGGCAAGTACGGCGAGGGCGGATTTCCAGGGCATCTGACAACTCCTCATGAGATGACACTCCAATACGGCAGCCCTGCAGGCGGGCTGCTGCCAGTGACGCGCCCGGATGCTAGCAAGCCCCGCGTTAAGCGCCGCCAATGGCTGGCGCCGCTTCCAGGCGGGCGCGCAAGCGGGAATCGGCCACCGAAGCCGCCGTCGGCCCGCCAACCGCGCACGGGCCGGCCGGCGCGTAATGCAACCGCCGCTGACGCCCGTTGCCGCTGTCAGGAGACTCCTGATTGAGCGGCGGCGGCGACGCGGATAGCGTGCGCGCTATCACACCGTTGGACTGCTTTATGGAACGCGCCGACCTCATTGCATCACTGCTCACCGGCATGCGGCGTGCCGAAGACTTCCGCGCGCACGGGGCGGCCTACAACACCGCGCACAGCCAGCAGATGGCGGTCGACCACGGCAAGGCCGCCGACGCCGAGCTGGTGCTGTCGCTGTTCGCCTTCACGCCGGAGCACCTCAAGCTGCTGGGCAGCACCGGCATCGAGAACCTGGGCGAGATCGTCTGCCACGCCTGGGCCTTGAATGGCGGCAACAACGAGGCGCTGATCGGCTGGTTCCGCAAGCCCATGAACGCGCTGGACGGCCAGACGCCGGCTGCCCTGGTCCGCAGCGGCAGCCTGAAAGTGCTGCTGCTGGTGCTCAGGCAGCAGCTGGAGTGGGAATTGCCCAAGCGCTCGGCCTGAGCAGCGGGGCCGGTGAGACCGCGCCCTGGCGTGCCGGTGGCCGGCACGCCGATCGGCAGCGCCGGCGCGCTTACTGCTTGGGCCGCGCCACGGCGTACATCTCCCAGGCAATCTTCTTCATCAAGGCGTTGCTGTCCTCGCCTTCCTTGTACAGGTCGAAGTGGGTGCGGCCTTCCAGGTAGCGGAAGTCGCTTTTTGCGCCCAGGCCGTCCAGCACCGCCTGGAACTTGCGCGCCGCCCCATCCAGGTAGAACGTGTCGGCGGTGCCGACGATCAGGTGGATCTTGCCGTCCAGATCCGGCTTGAGCGTGGGCCACTGCGCGGCCACGCGCGCGGCGATGTCGTAGTGCGTGCGCCAGTAGGCCACCACGGCCGGGTCCACCTTGCCGGTGTCGCGGTCGAACATCGGCACCGGGCGGCCGTCGGGCCCGCGCGGCGAGAACACCCAGTCGAACGAGGCCATCTGCCCGCCGTAGGGGCCTAATACGCGTTCGAGCTTGGCGAAGGTTTCCAAGTCGGCCACCACCTTGCCCTGGTCGCGGATCAGCGGGAACTGGCTGCCGTCCGGGCGCCGGTAGACGTTGGCATTGGGCGCGTACAGATCCGGCCCGGTGAAGTCGTGGAAGTCGCTCGAATCGGGCGAGGTGGACCAGGTACCGCCGAACAGCTTGGGGTAGCGCGTCTGCAGCCACAGCGTGGCCCAGCCGCCGGACGAATGCCCGTTGAGGAACCGGCCCTTGGCGTTGCCGTCCATCTTGTATTGCCGCTCGAGCGCGGGGATCAGCTCTTCGGTCAGCGCGGTGCCCCAGGGGCCGTTGTTGACCGAGTCGGCGAACTCGTGGGTGCCGGTGGGCGTGGACTGGTCCAGGAACACCCAGATCATCGGCGGCATCTGCTTGGCCGCCATCGCGCTCCAGGTGGCGGCGATGCTGCCGGCAAAGCGGTTGTAGTTGCCGCCGAAGCCGTGGGTGACATACACGGTGGGATAGCGAGTGGCGGCCTTGGCGTCGTAGCCCGGCGGGGTGAGCACGCGGGCGCGCAGCGACACCGGCCGGCCCCAGAACGCGCTCAGCGACGGGCTGACCAGCGAGGCGTCCGCGCTATGCAGCCTGGCCTCCGGGATGGCGTCGCGGATCGCCTGCGGCGCCCGCGGCGACACCTGCCACGGGTCGTCCGACGCGGGCACCTGCTTGCTGAGCGTCAGCGTGGGCAACGGCTTGCCCTTGCCCTGCGTCACCGCGGTGACCTCGCTCAACAGGTCGCCGCCATCGCGGCCGGCATAGCTGTAACTGTGGTCCGGATCCAGCACGGCCTGGAACAGGTACTCGCCGGCCGGCAACGCGGAAAAGCCGCTGGGGAAGGCGATGTTGTCCAGGTCGATCTGGACGCTGGCACCGGGGGCAAGCGCGGTCACCTCCTGCGCCGCCACCGCCACAGCGGTCGGGCGGAACGGGTTCACGCTCACCTCCTCCACCTTGCTGGCTTTGCCGTCCTTGCCATCCTTGGCCGCGGCCTGGGCGTCCTTGGCCAGGGTGGCGAAGACCAGCAGGCGGCCGGACACGGGCTGGTCGCTCGCCCCGTCCAGCGTGACGCGCAGCAGGCGATGGGCCGCTACCGGTGCGGCGGCGTGCGCGCAGTAGGCGCACAACAGGCCAACGGCCAGACCCAGGCGGGGGGCAAGACGATGCAGAGACATGCAGATCCTTGGGAACGCAGGTGGATGGAGCGGGCGCACACGGCCCTGTGCAGACTGTAGCCAGTTCCCGGCCGGCCGTGCGCCACCAACGCGAGGTCCGGTCACCGTATCCGATCTGCCCGCTCCAGCGCTCACATCATCAACCGGACGCGACACAAACTCTGGCCGGCATCGCGAGCGGTAGCGTGAAGCTGGGCCAGCCCCAAGTAACCAAAAACGAAAGCCAGCGTCAGTTTCAATTCGGCAAATGTCTGACAGACATCCAATCTATTGTGTTTGGTCCATTGACGGACGCGTTGAAAGCGGTCGAAGCGTTGCGTTGAAGACGGTCGCCATCGGGTCTTACGTCAGCTCTTGTCCATGCCGTGCTTGGTTCGCTTACTGATTTTTGATGTAGACAGCATCGACGTGCGTCACTTTGCCGCTGGAATCCAGAGAAAAAGTCATCACGATGGAGCGTGCATCGGGGTTCAGTATCGCCTGCTCCTTGTTGTCCCTGACGACCAGCTTGCCTGCGGTTTCTTCAACAACATTTGACGTTGGAGAACTGCCGAACATCTCCAGCACCCTTGCTTTTGCTGTAGCCAGCGGTATGTATTTGCTGACGATGCTGCTCACGTCGATCTGTTGGAGTCGAAGGGGTTTTTGGGACGCATAAATTTCGTCGAGCATGGGTTTGGCTTCTGATTTCAGGATGTCATCCTGCTTCGAAGCGGTGCGTGCCGTCTCTGCATTGGTGCAGGACGAAAGTGAGAGCACTGCGATCCCTATGAGTGCGAAGGTTGCAGCCCAACGGCTTGGCGTGACGTGTGGCAAGGCGATCTCCTGATGCAGCTGAGAACATGGATCAGATGTCCGAATCATTCCAGGTAACCGTTCCATCTTGACGGACGTCTGTTGCGAGCAACGGAGCGCGGCGTTTGCTCCCGAATTCCAAACTGCATCACGCAACGACGTCGTTGAGACGATTTGCCGGGTTTGCGAGGCCTTGGTCTTCAACGATGAACCCACCAGCGGCGTGGCCAGCTGGGTGGCGTAGGTGTGGTGCTGCCACACACACGCATGTCGTCATCGTACGCAATCGATCATCTGCCGCTTGGCGTTATGCACAGGTGCCGTTGCGAATGTCCATTCAAGGCGCAAGCGGCAGTCGCTGCCGACACCTTGCATCACACACCAGGGAACGATCGAAATGAAACGTAAAACCAGCTATCGCGGTGCGCTTGCGGCCTGTGGCCTCTCACTCGTCGTGGCCGCGTTGTGCATGGACGCTGCCGTTGCCGCACCGGTGACCGGGGCGGATACGGTCACGTTGAGCTATGTCTTTGCCATGCTGCAGACGGGCCAGCAGGATCAGAAGCCCGAAGACATCGCGGCCTGTCGCAAGCAGGTTTCCGCACCGGGTTCCAAGTACCTGGGTTCGGCGGTCACCACCAAGTACTCCATCGACGTGCAGTCCAAGATGATGTCTGCGTCCTCGTCGCTGCCATCCCCGGGGGGCACGCAGCCGATGACGGTGACGATACCGCTGTCACCGTTGGGCTTGTCCGGGGAGTATGCCTTCGGTGCGTTTCAGCCGAGCGCGCTGCCCAACACCTATGTGCTGTTCTCGGTCGGGCTGGACTTCAAGGGGCCGCAGTCGTCCGTGCTGGTTCTCAACAGCGACAAGACCTACAACTGCCTGGTGACCAGCAATCCGGCGCCGTTGAAGGGAGCACTGGGTACCAAGTTGGGCAAAGACCAGGGGCGCTGATGTCTGCAACCGCCGGGTAATCGGTGAACGCGCCGAAGACAGCTTCGGCTCGTTCGGCTGCTGTTTTCAAAGCAGCACCTTAGAGGGGGCGGGTGAAATGGCGGTTTACCACCGTACGCTCCAGATCAACTCCACGGGTTGATGACCTCCAACGCCATCGCTGCGAACGGTGCCGTGTCGCGAGTTGCAACGGTCAGGCCTTGCGCGGCTGCCGTTGCAGTCATCCCCGCACCAGCAATAAGTGAAACCCGGGGCCAACCTGGCCCCACCACTCACCGATACGGCCCGGGCCCGCGCCATACCGGCTCGCCTTGCTTGTAGACCTCCATCATGTTGATGACCTCGCGGGCATCGCCGATGTCTTTGAGCTCCGGCGAGTCCGGCGGCAGCAGGCGGCATTTGCTGGAGCCGCGCTTGAGCGCGACTTCCAGCGGGCAGACCATGCGGTACTGGGTGCCGGGCAGGATGATGGCCACTTCCTTCATGCCCTGGTCGCGCCAGTTGCGCAGCTGGGTTTCGCTGCGCACTTCGTAATAGACCTGGTAGCCGCCCACATCCATGCTGGGTTGGGCGTTGTTGCGGTCGCGGCGGCGGCCTTCGCTGATGGTGGGCGTGTTGGACATGCCGTCTTCGGCGGCATCGGCTTGTTCTTCGAGCATGCCCGGTGGGCGGCCGGTCCAGGTTTCGGGGCGGCGCTGCGGCGGCGACGAGGGTTCTGCCGGCGGTTGCGGCGGGGTGGGGCGCTGCACCGGTTGCGTCTGGCGCTGCTCGACCAGGCCGCCGCGGCGGGTGTTGCCTGCCGGCGGGATCGGGTTCTTGGCAGTCTTGACCAGGGTGGACTGCACCGGCGAGGCGGCCGGCGGCGGTTGCACGGGTGCTGGCGTTTGCGACGGCGGAGTCGGGGTCGGCGAGGGCGTGGGTTGCTCGGGCGTGGCGGTGTCGCCGACAAAATCCACCTTGGTGCGGCCGCCGCTGGCCGAGCCCTGTGGCGGGGTCATGGTGGGCGTGGAGGCCGACAGCAGGATCAGCAGCATCAGCACATGCAGCAGGGCGCTGATCAGCGCGGCGACCCAGGGCTCGATGCGTTCGATCAGCGGCTCGGTGCGCGGCAGCCAGTCCTGCGTCTGCAGGCGGACGTGCAGCAGCTGCAGCGCGTCGTCGCGCACGCGGTAGACCAGCACATAGGGCGTTTGCTTGACCACCCATTCGCGGGTGCCGGCGACCCGGCCGGCGCGGCCGCGGCCGGGTTGCTCGGCCAGGGTGCGGGTGGCTTCCAGCACCTGCCGCGCCATCGCGGCGGCGGCGGTCGGGTTGAGCGCGTGGTAGTGATCCTGGGCGTGTGCGAGTTGCCTGGCGGCCGGGACGGTCCAGTCACGCCGCAACATCAACGCCCCATCTGGCGAACAGTGCGCCCACCTCTGCCGGCGCGGCAAAGGCGCCCTGATCCGCTGCGGCCATGCCGTCCAGCACGGCGGCCTCGAAGCTGGCGGCGTCCACGACGCGAACCACGTCGTCCCATCCTGCCGTCTCGGGCAGCGTGTCGATCAGCGTGCGGGCTTCTTGCTTGATGGCGGACATGGCACTGCGGTGGGGGGAACTCTGCCGGCAAGTCTACCCGTGCGGCTGCGCTTCGCGTGTGGCAATGGCTGGCGCGCGGCTGGGGCGTTCACCGGCAGTAGCCGGCAGGCCGGTCCTGCGCGAAGGTCGCTCGCCTGTCGCGATTGCCGCGCGCGGCGGTGGCCGCCCGGGCAAGCCGCCTGTGCACGCAGAAAGTGACACTTGGCACCTTGTTCGCTGCGGGGGCCGGTTTCATTCTGCGTCGGTCACCTCACCCCGCAAAGGAATCGCCATGCCCGCTGCTGCCATCGCACCGCTGACGCCGTATCTGTCGATGGCGGCCATCGCCTTGCTCTACTACCGGCGCATCCGGCGCAGCTTCGGCCGCCAGCCGTGGAAGCCGGTGAGCACGGCGGTGCGTACCGTGGTGCTGGTCATTGCGGCGGCAGCGTTGGCGTTTGCGGTGTATGGCTTGCCGCAGGTTCGGCTGGGGATCGCCGCCGGAACGCTGGTCGGCATCGGGCTGGGCGCGCTGTCGCTGCGCTACACGCATGCCGAATGGGTGGAGGGGCGCGGTTGGTATACGCCCAATCCGTGGATCGGCGGCGGCCTGATGCTGGTGCTGCTCGGGCGCCTGGCCTGGCGCTGGGCCGATGGCGCCTTCAGCGCGGGCGCGGCGGCGGCCGGTTCGCAGGCCAGCCCGTTGACGCTGGGCATTGCCGCAGCGCTGGTGCTGTACTCGCTGGTGCACGTTGGCGGGCTGTGGTGGCGGCTGCGTCAGCTGCGGCTGCAGGCTGTGCAGCGCTGAGCGCGGGTGCGCTCACTGCCAGATGGGGAAGGCCGTTGCCTACACCTGCGAGCGGAACGGGACCACCAGCTTCTCGCCCAGCTTCTGCCGCAGCGGCCGCTTGCGCCAGCGTTCCAGCGTGTACAGCTCGGCCCGTTGCAGGTCGCGCTCGAACACCTCGGTCATCTGCGCGGCCAGGTCACGGTCGTAGACATTCAGGCTGGCCTCGTCGTTGAGGCGGAACGAGCGGATGTCGAAGTTGGTCGAGCCCACCGAGACCAACAGGCCGTCGATGATCAGCAGCTTGGTGTGCAGCATGGTGGGCAGGAATTCGTGGATGGCGATGCCGGCCTGCAGCAGCGGCTCCCAGCTGGCCTTGGAAGCCAGCCGCACCGAGACCGCATCGATATGCTTGCCCGGCAGCAGCACGCGGATGCGCACGCCGCGCGCACGCGCTTCCAGCAGCGAGCGGGTGATCAGCGCATCCGGCACGAAGTAGGCGGCGGCCAGGTCGATGGAGCTGCGCGCCGCGGCGATGGCGATGAGATACATCAGGTGCATGCTCTCGCTGCCGCCGGCGGGCGAGGCCACGAACAGCTGCGCGTCGCTGTCGCCGGCCGGTGCCAGCTCGGGGTAGTACTCGGCGCCGTTGAGCACGCGGCCGGTGCTCTTGATCCAGTTGTCGTTGAAGGCGGCCTGCACCTGCGCCACCACCGGGCCTTCGATGCGGTAATGCGAGTCGCGCCAGTGCTCTGGGTCCTGCGCATCGCCCATCCACTGGTCGGCCACGCCAACGCCGCCGGTGAAGCCGATGCGGCCATCGATCACCAGCAGCTTGCGATGGGTGCGGTTATTGACGCGGTGCAGGTTGTACCAGGTCAGCGGGCGGTAGCGATGCACCTCCACCCCGGCGTCGGTCATGTCCTGCACCAGCGAGGCATCCATCTTCAGGCTGCCGCCCCAGTCGATGGTGACGCGCACCTTGACCCCGGCGCGCGCGCGCTCGGACAGCGCCTGGCTGAACTCGCGGCCGATCTCGCCCGACCAGTAGATATAGGTTTCGAAGGTGATGGTGCGCTGCGCGCTGCGGATGGCGGCCAGCATCGCCGGGAAGATCTCGCTGCCGTTGTGCAGCACCTGGATCTTGTTGCCGGGCAGGATCGCCGGACCCAGCAACACCGACATCTCGCGTTTGAACTGCGGGTCGGCGACGTCGTAGCAATGGCTGGGGATGTGCTCGAGCTTTTTCTCGGGCGTGGCGAAGTTGAGCAGCAGCAGCCCCACCACCAGCGTGGTGACGACCGTGGCCACGATGATCCATGTCATGCATCCAACTCCGGTTCCCCTGCCATCGACAGCCCCAAGCGGCCGGCATTCTGGCAAGGCGGGCGGCATGGGGGCCGTGAAGGGGGATGCGTCCGGCGTTTGCGCGTGTCCATGCCGGCCCAGGTGCTGGCCGACACCACGCACCGATGCCGGTGGCCGGCCTGCGGCGTGCCTTAGCTCAGCGCGGGCGGGTCAGGAACGCTGCCGGAACCTGCGCGGTGAGCCAGACGCCGTTGTCGGCCTGGAAGAACGGCAGGCCGTCGCGATGCATGCGCCCGGCGTCGACCTGCAACACCACCGGCTCGCCGTAGCGCTGCCCCACCGATGAGGCGGTCTGCGGGTTGTCGGACAGATGCACATGGTGACGCTGGCCGGGGCGCAAGCCCTCGGCCATGATCGCTTCGAGAAAGCGCGTGGCGGTGCCGTGATACAGCACCTCGGGCGGCACCCTGGCTTCGAGCTGCAAGGCCACGGTTGGCGTGGAATGTCCCTGCACTGCGCGGATCCGCCGCCCATCGGCAGACAGCGCAAAGCGTTTCTTGTCGCTGCCGGCGACCACCGCCTGGATCAGCTCCAGATCGAGCGCGGTGCCGTTGGCCCGGGCGCCGGCAATCAACGCGTCCAGCTCGGCCCAGCCCTCCGGGTCGAGCGTGAGTCCGATCGCCTGCGGCTCGTGGCGCAGCACGAAACTGAGGAACTTGCTGATGTCGGTATGGTGCTTGCTCATGCGGCGGCGCCCGAAGCGTCCTTGCGGCCAGTGATGCCGGCAATGTTGACGCATCCAGGTGGCCAACGCGCGTGCGCGAGCCGTGGTGCCCGGCGGTGCCGGGACTGGTGCTGTATGACCAAGGGGCATCGACAGATTCCCCCGGGCTGCATGCATTCATCGAGACGCCCAGGCAGGTGCTGCCGTAGCGAGTGCCGGGCGTCACTGGCAGAAACCAGCAGTTGCGCTGTTGCCCGCGGCCGCAAGCGACACACCGACGACCGTCGGAAGCGGGCTGAAGCGCGCGCCGCTGCCGGCCGTTGCCGGGCCTGTATATGCGCCGAAATGCTTACATGCGTCACACAAGCGCGCACCTATACTTCCGGGGTGTCCCACCCACAAGGTTCTGACTGCATGAGCGCACCCCCAACGTCTCCGATCGCCGCCGGTTCTGGCGCAGCCCCCGGTAGCCTTCGCCGTTCGGTGTCCAACACGCTCAAGGGATCGGCCGGCAATCTGGTCGAGTGGTACGACGTCTACGTCTACTCGGTGTTTGCCACCTACTTCGAATCGCAGTTCTTCTCCAAGGAAGACAAGAACGCCACGATGTTCGTGTGGGCGATCTTTGCGATGACCTTTTTGATGCGCCCGATCGGTGCGTGGTACTTCGGCCGCTTCGCCGACCGCTACGGCCGCCGGCTGGCGTTGACCATCTCGGTGTCGATGATGGCGCTGTGCTCGTTCGTCATCGCGGTGACGCCGACGGTGGCCACGATCGGCATCGCCGCGCCGATCATCCTGCTGCTGGCGCGCCTGCTGCAGGGCTTTGCCACCGGTGGCGAGTACGGCACCAGCGCCACCTACATGTCCGAGGCGGCGATTCCCGGCCGGCGCGGGTTCCTGTCCTCGTTCCATTACGTCACGCTGGTCGGCGGGCACGTGCTGGCGCAGACCACCTTGCTGGTGATGCTGCATTTCTTCGATGCGCCGCAGGTGTCCGAGTGGGGCTGGCGCGTGGCGTTCGGCCTGGGCGGCATCGGTGCGTTGGTGGTGTTCTGGCTGCGCCAGACCATGGACGAGTCGCTGAGCTCCGAATCCATCGCCGATTCGCGCACCGGCAAGGCCAAGGCGTCGGGCTCGATGCGCGAGCTGTTCGTCAACCAGTGGCGCCCGCTGCTGCTGTGCTTCCTGATCACCGCCGGCGGCACGATCGCGTTCTACACCTATTCGGTCACCGGGCCGAAGATGATCCAGACCGCGTTCGCCGGTGGCGACGTGATGGCCGGCACCATCATCAACCTGGTCGCGCTGACGGTGCTGATGCTGATGCAGCCGGTTGGCGGCTGGTTGTCGGACATCGTCGGGCGCAAGAGCCTGCTGGTGTTCTTCGGCATCGGCGGGGTGCTCTACACCTGGTTCCTGGTGATGGAGCTGCCCAAGCAGACCGACTGGCTGACCGCGTTCGCGATCCTCACCGTGGGCTTTGTGATCCTGACCGGCTATACCTCGATCAATGCGGTGGTGAAGGCGGAGCTGTTCCCCACCCATGTGCGCGCGCTGGGTGTGGGCCTGGGCTATGCGCTGGCGAACTCCGCCTTTGGCGGCACCGCGCCGCTGCTGTACCAGGCCTCGTTGAAGACCGGCCACGTCAGCGAGTTCGTGATCTACGCCACGGCAGTGATCGCGGTGTCGTTGGTGGTCTACATGTTCTTCCTGACCAACAAGGGCAGCAACTGGCTGGACGACGAAGCGGCGATGCATCAGCGCAAGCGCTGATCTGCTTTGCCCTTCTCCCGTCGGGAGAAGGGCCCCGAAGGAGCGGATGCGGGGCGCCTCCGGTGACTGGCACGCCGACCGTGGTAAGCGCGTCGCCACGCGCCGCAAGGTGAAGGATCGATCCTGCGGTCGTAGATTGGTGCACGACCCCTCACCCCAACCCGCACCGCGTCCCGGCCCGCGCCAGCAGCGCGCAGGCAGTGCCTTATCGCCCCGCAGGGAGATGGGCTAAGGACGACTCAGTATCGGCGTTTGCCTGGGTATGCAGCGCCGTCTGCGCAAACACGCTGTAACGCAAGCCGATCAATCCCAGCAGCGCCTCATCGCGATGCGCACCCGCCGGCACCTTGCCGACGCGCGCCAGCGAGGCATCCAGACGCGCACGCAGCCCATCCGGCGCAGGCAGCGGGCGCTTGTGCGCGATCTGTTGCCGATAGTGCGCGGCAACATCGGCCAGAATCGCGTTCACCGCCTCAACGCTCGGCTGCGGCAAACCATGCCGCGCGTTGCGCAGTTGCAGGATGTTCAAGCCCACGCGCACTTCGTTGAGCATATCCACCGAGGCCAGCTCGCTGCCTTCCGGGGTCAATGCCAGCCGGGGCGCGAGCAGGCCAAGCAGGTCCAGCATGCGGGCGGCAAAGTGCTGCCGGTCCTGCGCGCCGCGGCCCTCGGCGGCATCGGCCAGCGTGCGCCAGCCCTGGCGCACCAGCCGGCGCGCGCTCCATTCGGCACCCACCGAGCGGAATAAGCGCGTCAGCACCACGGCAAATCCAATCCCCAGCACCATCGCCACCGCCGCGTTGACGAAGCTCTGGATATTGGCGTTGTAGGTGTTCTGCAGGCTCAGCAGCGCGGTGAGGTTCACCACCAGCGGCAGCGCGATCAGCATGGTCTTGGGGCGATGCAGCAACGCGCCGATCGGCAGGAATACCGCCGCCAGCACCAACACCAGCATCGGGAAATCGTGGATGGCCGGGAAGATGCCGAACAGATAGATGCCGGCGACCACGCTGGCCACCACCGCCCAGGTCAGGAACGACAGCATGCTCGGCGCCGGGTCGTCCTGCGCGGCGAAGAATGCGGCAGTCACCGCCGCCATCATCGCGCCGTTGCCGCCGCCTTCCCAGCCGATGCCGATCCACAGCACGCAGTACGCCATCAACGCAAAGCCCGCGCTGAGTGCGGAAAACGCGGCCATGCCGAAATCGATATGGCGGGTGGTGCTGGCCGCTACCGGCGCATCGGTTGTGTCGCGCGGTGACCGGGTCATGCGCTGCAGCACCGAGGGGTGCATGCGCGAACGCATAGCAGGTTCGCTGTGTGCCGCGTCAGCCCGTTCGGATGATTCCGCCGTTGCAGCTTGTCTCGCCGCACCCGGCATCGCGCGCAGCACCGGCGTCGCCGTGCCGTGCACCACCGCCTGCTGCAGCGCGCGGCAGTCCTGCCACAGGTCGAGCAGCTCTTCCAGCCGCAGCAGCAGGCTGGCCAGCAGCAGATGCTCGATGTCCTGATCCACCACCGGGCGCAGTGCGACGATGCGTGCGCGCAAGGCGTCGACGTCCGCATCGCTGGGTGCGTCCTCGCCCTGGCCCACCCAGGCTGCGACGTCCTCCAGCAGCGCGGCGGTGGCGAGCGGCAACGCAGACCCATCGCGCTGTAACGCATCCAGCCGATCGGCCATCGACGACAGCACCGGCAGCAGCATCAGCATGCGTGCGCGCAGCTGCTCCAGCGTGGGGACGGCACCGGCATGGCGTGGGTCGTCGTGGCGCACGAAGGCGATCAAGGCCTCGAACTGCACCAGATCGGCGGCCAGCCGATTGCGCGGTGCCTGCGACGGGCCGCGCTGCAGCACCTGCCGGCACCATTGCGCGGCGTCCTGCATCCAGTTGCCGATGCGCGCGGTGAGCATCGGCTTGACCGAGGCGGGGAAGACCAGCGCGGCGAACAGCACCGCCATCACCGTGCCCAGGATGATCTCCTCGCTGCGCGCCACCACGGTGTCGAAGATGCCCTCCGGCGCGGTCACCGCCGGGAAGCCGATGAAGGCGGTGGTGTAGCCGGCCAGCAAAAGCGCATAACCGCGCGGGCCGCGATTGAGCAGCGCCAGGAACAGGCAGGCCGACAGCCACAACGCCATCGCCGCACTGAGCAGCAGCGGCGTTTCCACCAGGTTCGGCAGCATCACCAGGGTGGCCGCGCCGGCCAGCAAGGTGCCGAGCACGCGGTACACGCCCTTGGCGCGGGTGGGGCCGAGCAGCGGCTGGGAGACGATATAGACCGTGGCCATCGCCCAGTACGGCCGCGACAGATTGCCGGCCAGCCCCACGTACAACGCCGCGATCGAGGCGGCGAAGGTCTTGGCCGAAAACAGCCAGGCCTGGCGATCGCGCAGCAGCGCACTCATCGCGCGGCAGTCGGGTCGGTGCGGCCGGCGGCTGCTTCCCAGCCGCCGCCCAGCGCCAGGAACAGCTGCAGTTGATCCTGCGAGACCTGCGCCTGCGCATTGGCCAGCGTCATGTCGGCGGTGGCCAGCGTGCGCTCGGCATCCAGGCTGGACAGATACGGCGTACGCCCGCCCTGGTACAAACGCCGGTTCTGCGCCGACGCCAGGTCGGCCTGTTGCTGCGCCTGTTCCAGCAGGTGCAGGCGGTCCAGATCCTGCGCGTAACGCGACAAGGCAGTCTGCACCTCGCGCAGCGCCTGCAGCACGGTGTTGTCGAACTGCGCCAGCGCCGCGTCCGCGCCGGCTTCGGTGGCGCGCACGCGCGCACGCGCACCGCCGGATGGCAGCGTCCACGAGATCAGCGGGCCGAACGACCAGGCATGCGTGGCCGGCTCACCGAAGTCGGCCAGCAGGCCGGTGGCACCGATCGAGCCGCCCAGACGGATATCCGGATACAGCTCGGCGGTGGCCACGCCGATGCGCGCGGTGGCTGCCGCCAGCCGGCGTTCGGCCTGGCGCACATCCGGGCGACGCGCCAGCAGCGCGCGGCCGTCGCCGATCGGGATCGGGCGCTGCAGGGCCGGCGCGTGCGCACAGTCGTCCACGCCGGCCGGCACCTCGCCGGGCGTCTTGCCGAGCAGCGCGGCCAGTTGGTAACCGGCGGCCTGGCGGCGCGCGCGCAGCGGCGGCAGCGCCGCTTCCAGCATCGCCACCTGCGCGGTGGCGCGGGCCAGATCGGGCGGGGTGCCGCGGCCGGCAGCGATCAGGCGCTGGGTGATGTCGCGGCTGCGCTGCTGCAACTGCAGCGAATGCTCGGCCACGTGCAGCTCGTGGTTGGCGTGGCAGATCTCCACGTAGCTGCCGGCCACCTGCGCGGCCACGTTGACCCGCGCGAGGTCGATCGCGGCCTGGGCGACCTGCGTGTCGGCCTGCGCGGCCTCGGCGCCGCGTTGCAGCTTGCCGAACAGATCGAACTGATACGACACCCCGAACTTGCCGTCGGCCAGGTTGAACACCGGCAGCTTTTCCTGCTGCAGGAAGGCCTCGGCCGAGACCTGCGCGCGGCTGACGCCGGCCTCCACCTCGTAATCGAAACCGCCCGCGTCCAGCGCCTGTTCGTACACCGCCGCGGCGCGGCGCAGGTTGGCACCGGCCACCTTCAGCTCGACGTTCTCGCGCAAGGCCTGTTCGATCAGGCCATCCAGCATCGGGTCTTGGTACAGCGCCCACCAACGTGCCGGCAGCGGTGCGCCGGCCTGCACCTGGTCGTTGCCGGTGTCGCCAAACGCGGCATTGGCGGCCGGGCGCTGGTAGGCCGACTCCGCCGGCACCGCGTAGTTCGGGCCAACCGTGGTGCAGGCGCTCAATGTGGCCAGCAGCGTGGCCAGTCCCAGGGGACGCAATACGGTGCGGTTCATGGCGCGGCCTTGGCCGGCACGCGGGCAGGCGCGCTGGCGGCGTCGCGCACGGCGTCCGGCAGGATGGTCACGGTGGCGGTGCGCCCGGCGATCAGCTGCACATGCGCCGGCACCCGATCCAGCACGATGCGCACCGGGATGCGCTGCGCCAGCCGCACCCAGTCGAATGCCGGCGTGACGTTGGGCAAGGCGCCGGCGCTGCCGCTGCGGTAACGGTCCTCGATACCGGCGGCAATGCTCTGTACATGCCCGTGCAAGGTGGCCGGCTCGCCCATCAGGTGCACGTCCACGCGCTGGCCGGCATGCACGCCCTGCAGGCGGGTCTCTTCGAAATAGCCATCGACGCGGAACGAGCCGGTATCCAGCACCGCCACCACCGGGCGCCCGGCGCTGACGTAATCGCCCACGCGCACGGTGCGGTCGCTGACATGGCCGTCGGCCGGGCTGCGCACCTGCGTGCGGTCCAGGTTGAGCTGGGCCAGATCCACCGCCGATTGCGCGGTGGCCACCGCAGCCTGCGCCTTCTGCACATTGGAGCGGCGTACCTCGGCATCTTCGGCGGCGACCAGGTCCTGCAGGCTGCGGTCGCGCGCGATCTCACGGCGCAACTGGCTCAAGGTGGCCTGGCGCTCGGCCAGCGCGGCGCGCGCCTGCTCCAGCGCGATCGCATAGCGCGCACGGTCCACCACGAACAGCAACTGCCCGCGCCGCACCGCCTGGTTGTCGGCCACCGCCACTTTCTCCACCAGTCCGGACACATCCGGCGCCACCTGCACCACATCGGCGCCCACGTGCGCATCGCGCGTCCACGGCGCTTCCATGTAATAGCGCCACAGGTGCTGCAGCACCACGGCTGCCACCACCACCATTGCCAGGGTCAACAGCGCCGGCCCCGCGTTCTTGATCAGCTTTTTCACGATTGCATCCAACGGGTAAGGGAAAACAGGCCGCCCAGCAGCGCGATGTACAGCGCCAGGTTGAACAGCGCCGGGTGCCAGATATGCCGGTACGCGCCGGCCCGGGTCAGCAGCGCGCCGATGGCGCTGTTGAGCAGGTAGGCCAGCGTCATCAACGCAAGCAAGGTGGGAACGAACACACCGTAGAGACTGAATTCGCCGTACATCGGGCACATCCTGGGAAATGGGGAACAACCACGTCCGGCGCCGTACGCAATGCGCACCGGGCCATCCGGAACGTCACAACCGGCGTCGCAGCGCGACGCCCGACAGCGGGCTCAGTCGGGCTGACTCAGCCGCGCGTGCGCCTGCGCGATCTGCTCCCACAAGGTCAGCACCACCTGCACCTGCGCCTCGCTGAGCGCGCCGAACACTTCCGCGCGCAGCGCATCCAGGCGGATCTCGATGCGCCCGACCAGCGCCTGGCCTGCGTCGGTGAGCCACAGCTGGTTGGCGCGGCGGTCGCTGCTGTCGGCCTCGCGGCGCACCAGCGCCTGCGCGCACAACTTGTCCAGCAGCCGCACCAGGGAAGGGCCTTCCATGCCCAGTTGCTGGGCCAGCGCCACCTGGCGGATGCCGCCGCCGGAGCGGCCGATCATCAACAACGGCCCGGTGCAGGCGCTGGACAGCCCGAATTCGGCAAATGCCTGGTCGGCCAGCCGCTGCCACTGGCGGGCGGCGACCAGCAGGCCGGAGCTGAGCTGGGCGCGGGGAGAGAGAACGCTGTTCGTCATAATAGATAGGATGCTATCAATTCAACAATGAATCAATAGTCACTGAACCCCGGCAAGCCGGCGCAACCGCCACTGGGGCCGCCGGCCCGTCCTCGGGTACCATGCTCGCCCCCTTTGGGTGCACCCTGCGCATGAGCCAGTCCGACCAGCCCGATTCCCCCGTCACCCAGGCCCAGGCCGAAGATGCCGTGCGCACCCTGCTGCGCTGGGCCGGCGAAGACCCGGCCCGCGAAGGCCTGCTGGACACCCCGCGCCGGGTTGCCGAAGCCTATGGCGACTGGTTCAGCGGGTACCGCGAGGAACCGCGCGAATACCTGGAACGCACCTTCGAGGAAGTGGCCGGCTACGACGAGCTGATCGTGCTGCGCGACATCTCCTACGAAAGCCACTGCGAGCACCACATGGCGCCGATCATCGGCAAGGTGCACGTGGGCTACCTGCCGCGCGGCAAGGTGGTCGGCATCAGCAAGCTTGCGCGCGTGGTGGAAAGCTATGCGCGGCGCTTCCAGGTGCAGGAAAAGATGACCGCGCAGATCGCCCAGTGCATCCAGGACGTGCTGCAGCCGCGCGGCGTCGGCGTGGTGGTGGAAGGCTCGCACGAATGCATGACCACCCGCGGCATCCACAAGCGCGGCGTCAGCATGGTGACTTCCAAGATGCTGGGCAGCTTCCGCGAGGACGCGCGCACCCGCGCCGAGTTCCTGCAGTTCATCGAAGTGGGCGGCAAGCGTTGAGGCAGCCGTTGCCGTCGCCATGAAGCACCAGGCACGTATCGCCGGCTATCGCCAATTGCGCGAGCAGCCGGTATGGAAACTGCTGGCCGCCGACCACGCGCCGGAGCTGATCGGCCTGCTGCAGACGGTGTTGCTGGACGGCGAACGCCGCCTGCCCTCGGCCGTGCTGCACGAGCGCCTGCAGCGCCAGCTCGACGCGCTGCGCGCCGACGAGCTCTCGCGCGAGTTGCCGCGCACCGCGCAGGCCTATCTGGCGCATTGGCTGGCGCAGGGCTGGCTGGAACGCCGCCTGCCCGAGGGCGCGGCCGAAGAAGAGTACGAGTTGTCGCGCGCGGCTACCCAGGCCATCCGCTTCATCGTCGGCCTGCGCGAGAGCAGCAGCAGCGCCACCGAAAGCCGCCTGTCGCTGGTGATCCAGCAGCTGGTGCAGCTGGCGGGCCAGACCGAAGCCGACCCGGAGCTGCGTCTGGCCGCCCTACGCGAAGAACGCGCGCGCATCGATGCCGAGATCGAACGGGTGGCCTCCGGCCGCGTGGCCGCGCTGGATGGCAAGCGCGCGCTGGAGCGTGCCCGCGACCTGATCCATCTCTCCGACGAGCTGGCCGAAGATTTCCATCGCGTGCGCGACGATTTCGAACAGCTCAACCGCCAGTTCCGCGAGCGCATCATCGACGACGAGGGCGCACGCGGCGACGTGCTGGAGCAGCTGTTCAACGGCGTGGACGTGATCGCCGACAGCGAGGCCGGGCGCACCTTCGAGGCGTTCTGGAGCCTGCTCAACGACACCCAGCAAAGCAGCCAGCTCGATCAGGCGCTGGATGCGCTGCTGGCACGCGGCTTCGCGCGCAAGCTGGACCGGCGCGAACGCGCCTTCCTGCGCGGGTTGACCGGCACGCTGCTGGAGCGTGGCGGCGAGGTGCACACGGTGATGCAGCACTTCGCCCGCAGCCTGCGCGGTTTCGTGCAGAGCCGCGGCTATCTGGAGCAGCGCCGGCTCAATCAATTGCTCAAGCAGGCGCAGGGCGAAGCCTTGCAGCTGCGCGACAGCCTGCACGCCACCACCGCCACCGGCTACACCCAGGCGTTGAGCGCTGCGCGCCTGCGTTCGCTGTCGCAATGGCGCCTGCACGACCCGCGCCTGACCCAGGTCGATGGCCGCGTGCAGGCCGCCGATGCGGCAGACATCTCGCTCGACAGCGTGGGCGATCTGGTCGCGCAATCGGAAATCGACGTGCGCAGCCTGCGCCGCGACCTGCACGAGCTGCTCGGCCAGCGCCCGCGCCTGACCATCGGCGATGCGCTGCAGCAGCGCCCGGCCGCGCAGGGCCTGGGCAGCGTGATCGGTTACCTGTCGCTGGGCACGCGCCACGGCGTGGTGATCGACGGACAGATGGAAACGGTGCAATGGGAAGGCGGCGACGGCGCCCTGCGGCGCGCACGCATTCCGCTGGTGTGGTTCACCCGGGAGAAACGCAATGAACTGGACTGAGGACACCCGCCTGGACGCGGACGAGGACAGCGGCGCGTCGGTCGATGCCGGCCGCACGCCGCTGACGGAGACATCGCCTGCACAGCCGCGCGGCGAACTGTTCCTGGGCGACACCGGCACGCTGCCGTTCGATGCGCGGCGCGCGCTGTGCCAGCTGCTGGCCGGCCCCAGCATCGATGCGCAACGCCACGGTGCGTTGTGGCCTGCGCTGCTGCGCAACGAGGCGGCGATCCGCCAGGTCTTGTGCGAGCTGTTCCTGGAGCTGGTGCTGGACCGCGAGGGCGGGGTGGCCTTCACCCGTCAGGCCGACACCGCCGAGCTGGAATCGCCGACCCTGCTGCGCAGCGCGCCGCTGACCTTTATCGAGTCGGTGCTGCTGCTGTTCCTGCGCCAGCAACTGGCCGAAGCCGATACGCGCGGCGAGCGGGCGGTGGTGGACGAGGCGCAGTTGGTGGAGGCCTTGTCGGTCTACGAGAAGAACGTGTCCACCGACCGCGCCGGATTCGCGCGACGGGTGCTGACGGCGATCGGCAAGATGCGCGAGAACCAGTTGCTGTCGCGGTTGCGCGGCAGCGAGGAGCGCTACGAGGTCTCGCCGGTGCTGAAGTTGCTGTTCTCGGCCGAAGACGTGCAGGCCCTGGTGGTGGCGTATCGCGGCTTGCGCGAGGGAGACGTTGCGCTCGACTAAGTGCCTTCTCCCATCGGGAGAAGGTGCCCGAAGGGCGGATGAGCGGACGGCAGATCGCGATGCCCGATGTATGACGCCCGGGATGCGCGGAGTTTGTGTAGTCGTGCGTTGTGCGACGGATGTCGGCTCTCACGCCCGGTCGAACGCGATCACTTTTTCCACGGGCTGCAGCAAGGCATCCAGCTCCCTTACCGGCCGCCGCCGCCCCACGTCAACGCAGAGCACCGCACCCGTAGGAGCGGCCCCGGCCGCGAAGGGGCCGTACCGAATCACTCCCAGACCACAGCACCGCCACCAGCCCAGCAACACGCAACACCCCGCTACAAACAGTCTTGATGTGAGTCGTCTTCAGCGTTACCCGTCATCCCGTTTTGGTGAGTAAGCCATGAATTCCCAGTCCAACCTGTCGCCGGCGCAGCCGGGCGCGTCCCTGTTCACTGATTCGCTTGCCGAGCAGCGCGCGCAGCAGTTCCGCATGCGGCGGTTGCAGGTGCACAACTGGGGCACGTTCAACGGCTTGACCGAGGTGCCGATCGCCGAGAAGGGCTTCCTGTTCGTCGGGCGCTCCGGGTCGGGCAAGTCGACCCTGCTGGATGCGATGTCGGCATTGCTGACCCCGCCCAGCATCGTCGACTTCAACGCCGCCGCACGCGAGGCCGAGCGCAGCGGGCGCGATCGCAGCCTGGTGTCGTATGTGCGCGGTGCCTGGGCCGATCAGCAGGACAGCGCCTCGGGCGAGATCGCCACCCAATACCTGCGCAAGGGCGCCACCTGGTCGGCGCTGGTGCTGGAATACCGCAACGCGCACGGCGAGACGGTCAGCCTGATTCGCCTGTTCTGGATCGCCGGCAGCGGCAATGCCGCGGCCGACGTGCGCCGCCATTACATGGTCGCGCCGCGCAGCTTCGATGTGGCCAGCGAGCTGGATGGCTTCGATCTGGATCTGCGCAGGCTCAAGGCGCGTCTTGGCGAGGAGGTCGCGCATTTCGACGGCTTTGCCGGCTACGCAGAGCGCTTTCGGCATGCGCTGGGCATCGGCAACGAGATGGCGTTGCGGTTGCTGCACAAGACCCAGTCGGCCAAGAACCTTGGCGATCTCAATGTGTTCCTGCGCGGCTTCATGCTGGATGAGCCGCGCACGTTCGAGGCGGCCGACCGGCTGGTGGAAGACTTCGCCGAACTCGACGGCGCACACCATGCAGTGGTCACCGCACGCCGGCAGGTGGAAACGCTCAGCCCGGCACGCGAGCACCATGCGGCGCTGATGGCCCTGCGCCACAGCGTCGGCGAGTTGCGCGAGCTGCAGCTGGGCGTGGACAGCTACCGCGAACAGCAGCGTCTGGCCTTGCTGGAGACGCGCCTGCACGAACTCGACAGCCAGGACCGCGGGTTGGCCGGCGAAGAAGGCCAGCGGCGTGAGTCGCTGGACAATCACGAACAGAAGCTCGCCGGGCTGGAACGCGAACAACGCGCCGCCGGTGGCGAACAGATCGAGGAACTCGAACGCGAGCGCGCCCGGGTCGAGCGCGAGCGTGACGAGCGCCTGCGGCGTCGCGTGCAGATCGAACAGGCCTGCCGCCAGCTCGGCACCGCCCTGGCCGCAGGCGCCAGCGGCTTTGCCGAGCAGATCGCGTACGCGCAGGCCGTGCTCGAGAACGGCAAGCACGACGCCAGCGCGCTGGACGAGGCGATCGCCGAGCGCATGGGTGTGCGCCGCGACGATGAGCGGCGCTTTGCCGAGATCCGCGCCGAACTGGACGCGTTGAAGCGCGCCCCGTCCAGCATGCCGGCACCGATGCAGGCCTTGCGCGCGCGCCTGTGCGAGGACACCGGCATTGCCGAAGCGGCGCTGCCGTTCGTCGGCGAACTGGTGCAGGTGCGCGAGGATCAATCTGCCTGGCGCGGCGCGATCGAGCGCGTGCTGAGCGGTTTTGCGCAGTCGCTGCTGGTGGACGACCGCCATTACGCGCAGGTCAGCGAATGGGTCAACCGCACCCAGCTCGGCACCCGGCTGGTGTACTTCCGGGTACGCCGCAACGATGCGCTGCATGCGCGCACGCCGGATGCGCGTGCGTTGCCGGGCAAGCTGCAGCTGCGCGAGCATGCCTTCACCGAGTGGCTGCGCAACGAGTTGATGCGTCGCTTCGACTACGAATGCGTCGATAACGCCGCCGCGCTGCGCAATGCCGACCGCGCCATCACCCGCGAAGGGCAGGTCAAGCATCCCGGCGACCGTTACGAAAAGGACGACCGCCATGCGGTCAACGACCGCAAGCGCTGGTTGCTGGGCCACGACAACCGCGACAAGCTCAAGGTGTTCGAGCGCGAAGCGCAGACGCTTGCCCAGCGCATCGCCGGTTGCGATGCCGACGTGGCCGCGCTGCGCAAGCAACGCGAGCAGGACCAGGAACGGCAGCTGGCCGCGCACACGCTAGTGGAGCGCGACTGGGACGAGATCGATGTCGGCCCCAAGCTGCAGCGCCTGAGCGACATCGACGAACAGCTGCAGCAGCTGCGCGAAGGCAACAGCGGCCTGCGCGCGCTCGGCCAGGCGATCGAGACCGCACGTACCTTGCGCGACCAGGCCAAGCGCACTTACGAGGACGTGCGGCTGGAGCGCGCGCAGCTGGCACGCGAGCGGGCACGGCTGGAACAGCAGCACGCCGCCTGTACCAGCCGTGCCGGCACCGCCGCGCTCACACCCACCCAGCTGCAGGGCCTGCGCGAACGCCTGGCGACGCTGGCACCGCTGTCGCTGGACAATCTGGAGGCGCATTTCCGCGTGGTCGAGCGTGGCCTGGCCGAGCAACTGGCCGAGAGCCAGGGCCGCGACAGCCGGCTCAGCGCGCAGCTGCTCGACTGCTTCCGCAAGTACTGCCAGCAATGGCCGGAAGACAGCGGCGATTTCACCGTGAGCCTGGCCAGTGCCGACGATTTTCTCGCGCGCCTGGATCGCCTGGAGAGCGATGGCTTGCCGCGCCACGAGCACCGCTTCTTCGATCTGCTGCAGACCCAGAGCAAGAACAATCTGCTGGCCCTGCAGCGCCACACCGCCGAGGCCCACAAAGGCATCAAGCAGCGCATGGACGAGGTCAACGCCAGTCTGGAGCAGGTGCCGTTCAATCGCGGCACGCTGCTGACCATCGAGGTCAGCGACCGTCGACTGGGCGAGGTGCAGGAATTCCAGCAACAGCTGCGCGCGGTGTTGTCGCATCAACAGACCGAAGACCGCGCACTGGCCGAAGCGCAGTTTTCCACCCTGCGCGCGTTGGTGGCACGCCTGGGCGCGCAGGAACCGGACGCACGCCGCTGGCGTGAGCAGGTGCTGGACGTGCGCCAGCATGTGGAATTCATCGGCGTGGAGCTGGATGCGCAGACCCGCGCGCAGGTGGAGATCTACCGCAGCGGCGCCGGCAAATCCGGCGGTCAGCGCCAGAAGCTGGCAACCACCTGCCTGGCCGCCGCACTGCGCTACCAGCTCGGTGGCGAAGACGGCGAACTGCCGCGCTACTGCGCGGTGGTGCTGGACGAAGCCTTCGACAAGGCCGACAACGAATTCACCGCGCTGGCGATGAACATCTTCGAGAACTTCGGTTTCCAGATGGTGGTGGCCACGCCGCTGAAATCGGTGATGACGCTGGAGCCGTTCATCGGCGGTGCCTGTTTTGTGGAAATCAGCGGCCGGCATAACTCCGGCGTGCTGCTGATCGAATACGACGAGCAGGCGCAGCGACTCCAGTTGCCCGAGCGCTCGCGTGGGGACGAGGTAGCTGCAGCGGTGACGGAACAGGCGGTGAGTGCTGCGCGGCGCGAGGATGCACCGCGTTCGACGCAGGGTGAAACGCGGATGGACAGCACCGCTGCCGTCTCTGCCGCTGAGGGCGCGGCACTTCACGACGTCCCTGCACAGGACGACGTGGCGGCCAAGGCGGGCAGGCGCGCCAGCAAGGTCGCGCCGGCATCGACGCCGGCCGTTCAAGCCGCGCCGAAGCCCGCGAAGACAGCCGCTTCCAGCGCACGTGCGGGATCAGGCAAGTCGGCAGCGGCGAAGACCGCAGCGGGCAAGGCCGCACCAGCCAAACCTGCATCAGCCAGGGGTGCATCGCCTGCAGCGGGCACAGCGCGCAAGCCGGCAACGCCGACCAAACCGGCCAGGACGCCAGCGAACACCGGGACGGCATCCAGGCGCGCGACCGCGTCCGTCAAACCGACTGCCAGGCCGAACAAAGCCGCGACAACAGCGGCAGCGCCGAAAAAGCCTGCTGCCAAGTCGATGGTAGCGACCAGGCGCGCCACCACTTCGCTGGGTGGCGCAACCAAGGCAACTGCGGCGCGTAGCGCGGCCAAGCCCGTGCCAACCAAAACCGCGGCCAAGGCGCGTCCCGCATCCACGCGCGGATCTGCAGGCAAGCCGCGCGGAAAACGCTGAGCGCGCCGCCTGGATGCCTGCGTCACCGCGCTGCGGTCGCAGGCGTCGCAGGTCGGGGACAGCAGACCACCACTCTCCCGGCGCACCGCGCACCGTGTCGGCGACGCTGAGTATGGAGTTCTAAGCGCCGTGCAGCAGATCCCAGCCCATCTTGCCGATCAGCACGATGACCAGCACCAGGAACAACGTGCGGATCAGCGGCGTGCCGCCGCGTAGCGCCATCCGCGTGCCGGCGACCGCACCGGCCACGTTGGCCACCGCCATCGGGATGCCGATCGCCAGCATCACCTGGCCGCTGGGCAGGAAGAACGACAGCGCCGCCAGGTTGGTGGCCAGGTTCACTACCTTGGCTGCGGCCGAGGCGCGCAGAAAGTCCAGCCCGAAAAAGCGGATGAACAGGAAGATCAGGAAGCTGCCGGTACCGGGCCCGAAGAACCCGTCGTAGAAACCGATCGCCGCGCCCATCGCCAAGGCAGTGATCAATTCGCGCCGGCCGATCTGGCGTGGCCGATGCAGCGCACCGAAGTCCTTCTTGATCAGCGTGTAGACCAGCATCGCGATCAGCAGCACCAGGATCAGCGGCCGCACCGCCTGCTTGGGCATCAGGCTGACCGCGGTCGCGCCCAGAAACGAAAACGTAAACGCCGCCACCGTGGCGTACAGCACCGGCCGCCACGGAAAGCGCACGGTGCGCGCATAGCGCCATGCCGAGGCACCGGTGCCGAACATCGCGCTGAACTTGTTGGTGCCCAGGATCAGCGACGGCGCCTGCTGCGGCAGGGTCGCAAACAATCCCGGCAACTGGATCAGGCCACCGCCGCCGACCGCCGCATCCACCAGCCCGGCGACAAAAGCGATGCACAGCAGCCACGGCAACTCGGTGGGAATCAGTTCCAGCAAGGCGGTGCTCCGCACGACGGGGCGACAGCATAAACGCGCAGAAACCCCGCCTCCCACTTCGCCGCTTCCCAATTCCCGCACAATCACCAGATGCCGACTTCCATACCCACCGATCCCTGTCCCTGCGGCCGCGCCGCCACCTACGCACAGTGCTGCGGGCACTACCACGCCGGCGCCGCCGCGCCCGATGCCGAAACCCTCATGCGTGCGCGCTACAGCGCCTACGTCCGCCGCGATGTGGGGTACCTGCTCGCCAGCTGGCATCCCTCCACGCGCCCATCCGAGCTGTCGCTGGACGAGGGCGGCCGCACCACCTGGCTCGGCCTGACCGTGCAACGCGCCATCGAGACCGGTACCGACACTGCCGAAGTGGCGTTCCTGGCCCGCTACCGCATCGGCGGCGGCAGCGCGGTGCGCATGACCGAACACAGCCGCTTCGTGCGCGAAGACGGCCGCTGGTATTACCTCGACGCGCGCTGAGCCGGGCTCAGGCGTGAGCGAGGTCAGCGGTCACGCTCACCATGAAGCTGTTCAGCCCGACGGACGGCACGGGCCGGCGCGGTTTCTCGACGCCACGTTCGCAGCCGATCCCGGAAGCTTGCCGCCTCGGCGGAGCTCGCCGCGGGGCGGACACGATGATGGCAACCTTCAATCTCTGGCAGTGGGTGCTTGTGGCCATCGTGGTATTTGCGATCGTGCTGCCGGCGTGCCTGGCCACGGCACTGATCTGGTTCGGCCCCCGCCACGACGCCCCGCGCAGCGCGCGCGCCCGACGTATGCCCGACACCAGCCCCTCCAGCCCGGCGTTGTCGCTGCTGACCGGCATCACCGGCGACGGTAGCTAGGCGCGGCGATCGACGCGGCTGGGTTGCCGCGGCGTCCTCGCCAGGCGGGCCGGACCGATGCCACTCCATCGGCACGCAACATCATTCTCCGACTCGCGCCACACGATCTCTGCGTCGTGCCCATCGCGCTGAAAAGCGTACGCACCGCACAGTCACCCCTGCGTATCGCTGCCGACCAGCGCAGCGCACGATGCCGTCGCAACATCACGGCCTGCACGCCTGCAACCAGCCAGGTTGGCTATCCTCGGCGGCTCGACCTGCCGCAGGAGCGTTCCACCGCATGACCTCCGTCCACACGCCGGCCATCGCGCCGTGATGCCGACCCGGCGCGTCCTGCCTGCGCTGTTGGCGCTGGCGCCGCTGATCGCCTGCGCCGATCCGGCCTTCGACCGCTGCCTGGCCGGCCTGCAGACCCAGGCCGCCGCCAAGGGCGTGGCGGCCGCCGACTTCCAGCGCTTCACCGCCGGCCTGGCGCCCGATCCCAGCGTGTTGCCGCTGCTCGATGCCCAGCCCGAGTTCACCACCCCGATCTGGGACTACCTCGCCAGCCTGGTCGACAGCCAGCGTGTCGCCGACGGTCAGGCCATGCTGGCCACCCACCGCGATTTGCTTACCCGCCTGTCCGAACAGACCGGGGTTGATCCGGCCACCATCGTGGCGGTCTGGGGCGTGGAGAGCGACTACGGCCGTGTCATCGGCAAGCGCCCGCTGCTGGTCTCGCTGGCGACGCTGTCGTGCGCGGGCCGTCGCCAGCCATTCTTCCGTGGCGAATTTCTCGCCTTGCTCGGCCTGCTGCAGCAAGGCGATCTGTCGCCGAATGGCTTGACCGGCTCCTGGGCCGGCGCCTTCGGGCAGACCCAGTTCATGCCTTCCACCTATGCCCGCATCGCGGTGGATGGCGACGGCGACGGCCGCCGCGACCTGGTCGCCAGCATTCCCGACGCGCTGGCCTCCACCGCCAACTATCTGGTCAAGGCCGGCTGGGAGCGCGCCCGCCCCTGGGGCATGGAAGTCCGCCTGCCTGCCGGCTTTGACGCCAGCAAGGCCGGCCGCACCCGGCGTCAACCGCTGCAGGCCTGGCAAGACGCCGGCCTGCTCGGCACCGACGGCAAGGCGCTGGCGCCGGCCGGTCTGCCCGCCGAAACCCCGGCCGCCCTGTTGCTGCCGGCAGGCGCGACAGGCCCGGCATTTCTGGTGTTCCGCAACTACGACGCGATCTACGCCTACAACGCCGCCGAAAGCTACGCGCTGTCGATCGCCCTGCTCGCCGACCGGCTGCGCGGTGGCGCCGGCCTGGTCGCCGCCTGGCCCACCGACGACCCCGGCCTGGGCCGGCCCGAACGGCGCGAACTGCAGCAATTGCTGCTGGCGCGCGGCCATCTGATCGGCGAGGCCGACGGCATGATCGGCACCGCCAGCCGGCGCGCCATCCAGGTCGAGCAGACCCGCCTGGGCCTGCAGCCGGCCGACGGCCGCCCCGGACAACGCATCCTCACCGCCCTGCGCGCCGCCCCACCGGTCGCCGGCGCGGCGGCCATCCGCGCCACGGCGTTCAAGCTGCCGGCCGCCTATCCCGCATTCGTCCAATCCCCCATCGTCCAGAAGGCACCCCCCATGTCCGACCTCACCGGCCTGCGCACAGGCGACTTCCACGGCTTTCCCTCGCTGTTGATCGACACCCCGTTCTCCACTGCGGCCATCAGCCTGTTCGGCGGCCAGCTGCTGTCGTTCGTGCCCAAGGGCGGGCAGGACGTGATGTGGCTGTCGCCCACCGCCAAGCAGCCGCCCACCCCGATCCGCGGCGGCGCGCCGGTGTGCTGGCCGTACTTCGGCCGCCAGGACCAGACCGGCGAGGTCCCCGCGCACGGCTTCGTGCGCACCGTGCCCTGGCAGCTCACCGAGAGCCGGCGCGAGGACGACGGCACCCTGGTGCTCACGCTGACCCCGCCCAGCTTCGACGACCTGGCGCTGCGCCTGCGCATGACCCTACGCATCGGCCGCACCCTCGAACAAAGCCTGATCACCGAAAACACCAGCCCGGCCCCGGTGCGCTTCACCCAGGCGCTGCACAACTACTTCCGCGTCGGCGACGCGCTCACCGTCAGCGTGCAGGGCCTGGATGGGCTGGACTACCTCGACAAGTACGAGAACTACGCCACCGCCCACCGCCAGCAGGGCGACTGGAGCCTGCGCGACCCACGCGACCCCGGCCGCAGCGATCGCATCTACACCAACGCCGGCGGCCGCTACACCCTGACCGACCCGGTGCTCGGCCGCCGCATCGTCATCGCCACCCAGGGCAGCCGCTCGTTGGTGGCCTGGAACCCGGGCCAAGAAGCGGCCGCCAAGATGGCCGACGTGGGCGAGGGCTGGCGCCATTACGTCTGCCTGGAAGCGGCCAACGCCGGCCCGGACGTCATCGAACTCGCCCCCGGCGCCAGCCACACGCTGACCCAGACCATCAGCGTCGAGTAAGTGCAAGTTGGCACCAGGATCGCCCAGATCCTGCGCTGCCTTCCAACAGGAAAGAAGCAGCACGGCTCCCTTCTCCCGCCGGGAGAAGGTGCCCCGAAGGGGCGGACGAGGGTGTGGGCGAAGCCTCGCGCCACCTCACAATGCCTGTGGCTTCGCACGTACCCTCATCCCAACCCGCGCTCGGCGCCCCCGCCCGCGCATGAGGCGCAGGCGCTCAAATGCACGCGCGCCAGGGGCGCGCAAGCCATGCTTTCTCGCCCCGCAGGAGAGGGGCTTTCAGTGAGGGGGACCTTGGGCTTATCAGGCGACAGCTCATCCCCACAACTGCGCCACCCGGTCCACCGCTACACTCGCCGCTTCGCCCCACTGCGCAGCGCGATGTCCCTCCCAGCAGATTCCGCTCCCGCCACGGGCCGGCGCCGCGCCGCGCTGATCTTCATCTTCATCACCGTGCTGATCGACGTGCTGTCGTTCGGCGTGATCATTCCGGTGCTGCCGGATCTGGTGCGCCAGTTCACCGGGGGCGACTACGCCGTCGCCGCCGGCTGGATCGGCTGGTTCGGCTTCTTGTTCGCCGCCATCCAGTTCGTCTGCTCGCCGCTGCAGGGCACCCTGTCCGACCGCTACGGCCGCCGCCCGGTGATCCTGCTTTCCTGCCTGGGGCTGGGCCTGGACTTCATCCTGATGGCGGTCGCCCATTCCCTGCCGATGCTGCTGCTGGCGCGGGTGATCTCCGGGGTGTGCTCGGCCAGCTTTTCCACCGCCAATGCCTACATCGCCGACGTCACCCCGGCCGACAAACGCGCCGGCGCGTTCGGCATGCTTGGCGCCGCGTTCGGTATTGGCTTTGTCGCCGGGCCGTTGATCGGCGGCTGGCTGGGCAGCATCGGCCTGCGCTGGCCGTTCTGGTTTGCCGCCGGGCTGGCGCTGCTGAACGTGCTGTATGGCTGGTTCGTGCTGCCCGAATCCTTGCCTGCCGAACGCCGCACGCCACGCCTGGACTGGTCGCATGCCAACCCGCTCGGCGCACTCAAGCTGCTGCGCCGTTATCCGCAGGTGTTCGGCTTGGCCTCGGTGGTGTTTCTGGCCAACCTGGCGCACTACGTCTATCCCAGCATCTTCGTGCTGTTCGCCGGTTATCAATACCACTGGGGCCCGCGCGAGGTGAGCTGGGTGCTGGCTGGCGTCGGCGTGTGCAGCATCATCGTCAATGCGCTGCTGGTCGGCCGGCTGGTGCGCTGGCTGGGCGAACGCCGTGCGCTGCTGCTGGGTCTGGGCTGCGGGGTGGTCGGTTTCGTCATCTACGGGCTGGCCGACAGCGGTACCGCGTTCCTGATCGGCGTGCCGATCAGTGCGTTCTGGGCGATCGCCGCACCGGCCGCGCAGGCCTTGATCACCCGCGAGGTCGGCGCCGATGCGCAGGGCCGCGTGCAGGGCGCACTGACCAGCCTGGTCAGTCTGGCCGGCATCGCCGGTCCGCTGTTGTTTGCCAACGTGTTCGCCTGGTTTATCGGCACGGGCGCACCGCTGCATCTGCCCGGCGCCCCCTGGTTGCTGGCGGGTGTTCTGCTTGCCGCAGGCTGGGTCATGGCCTGGCGGCGGGCGGGGCGGGGGGCCGACACGGCCCCCGCGGCACAGGGATGATGCCAACCTATTCAGCTTGTGCTCGCGCCCGCTTTATCTGATTTGCGCAGTCACTGCTAGGCTGATGCATTCCGTGCTGCGGCACCGCCTCCACTCATTATGTGTCCTGACACCCTGGCTGTTCCGCCCTCGGCCGCGCTCGCGCTGCGCCACGCCACGCAGGACGCCCACCGCCTGGTCGAGACGGTTCCGCTGATGCAGGCGCTGGGGCAGGGGCGGGTCGATCGCGCTGCCTACACGCTGATCCTGCGTCGGCACCATGCGCTGCTGGCCGGCTTCGAAGCGCAATTGAGCGACTGGCTCAGCACCCTGATCGGTGCCGGCTGGCAGTACCGCCGCCGCGTCCCGGCCCTGCGCGAGGACCTGCACACGCTCGGGCAGCCGCCACAGGCGCCCATCGCGGCGCCTGCCGCCGGCAACGATGCCGCGCGCTGGGGCATGCTCTACGTCATCGAAGGCTCGCAGCTCGGCGGGCGGATGATCGCGCGCACCTTGCGCAAGCAGCAGCCCGCGCTGGCTGATGCCTTGCGCTATTTCGAACTGGCCAACGACGACCCGGCCGGCTGGCGCCGGTTCCAGGCCATGCTCGATCAACGCCTGGACACCTCTTCCGCGCGCGCGTCCGCCATCGACGGTGCGCAGCGCATGTTTGCCCACTTCCATACCTGTCTTGCAGCGGAGCCGCGCCCGTGAATCAGCCCACCGAACCCCTGGATATGGATGTCTGTGCGCGTGAGCCGATTCATATCCCCGGCCTGATCCAGCCGTACGGCGTGCTGCTGGTGATCGAGCCGGCCGACGGCCGTATCGTGCAGGCCAGTACCACCGCCGCCGACCTGCTCGGTGTACCGCTGGCCGAGCTGCTGGGCATGGTCTACACGCAAGCGCTGGAACTGCCCGGCGAGCAGCCATTCGCGGTCGAGGACCAGGCGCAGCACCTGCTGCATGCCGACGTGCGCTTTCCCCTGCGTGCAGCACCCACCGACCACCCCTGGGTGGCCGCCTGGCATCTGTATCCGGAGCAGTGGCTGGTGGAAATCGAGCCGCGCGACGCACGCCTGATGGACGTCACCCTGCGCGAAGCGCTGCCGCTGCTGCGCAGCATCGAGCGCGATCCCGGCATCGCCGAAGCCGCCGTGCGCGCCGCCAAGGGGCTGCGCAGCATGATCGGCTTCGACCGGGTGATGGTGTACCGCTTCGACGAAGAGTGGAATGGCGACATCATCGCCGAAGCGCGCCAGCCCGAGCTGGATGCCTATCTCGGCCTGCATTACCCGGCCACCGACATCCCGGCCCAGGCGCGCGCGCTGTACCTGCGCAACCGCGTCCGCCAGATCGCCGATGTCGGCTATCGGGCGTCGGCGATCGAACCCACCCTGCATCCGCGCCTGGGCACCCCGGTGGACCTGAGCGATGTCAGCCTGCGCAGCGTCTCGCCGGTGCATCTGGAATACCTGGCCAACATGGGCGTGACCGCCACGCTGGTGTCCTCGATCGTCGTCAACGACGCGCTGTGGGGGCTGATCGCCTGCCACCACTACAGCCCGCACTTCACCAGCCACGCCATGCGCGATGCCACCGATGCGGTGACCCGCGCGCTGGCCGGGCGCATCGGCGGATTGCAGGCGGTGGCGCGTGCGCATATGGAATCGGTGCTGCTCACCGTGCGCGAGAAGCTGATCACCGACTTCAATGACGCCGACCAGATGACCGTGGAAATGCTCGCCGACATGGCGCCCGACCTGATGGACGTGGTCGACGCCGACGGCGTGGCGATCTTCCATGGCGGCGAGATCAGCCGGCATGGCAGCACCCCGGACGCGGCCGCGCTGCGCCGCATCCGCGACCACATCGAATCCGAACACCACGATGCCCTGCGCGAAGATGCGGTCGGCGCCCTGCATGTGGATGCGATCGGCGAGGTGTTCCCCGAGCTGGCCGACCTCGCCCCGCTGGCGGCCGGTTTCATTTTCGTGCCGCTGATGCCGCAGTCGCGCAGCGCCTTGCTGTGGACCCGCCGCGAGCAGGTGCAGCAGGTCAAATGGGCCGGCAATCCGCAGCTGGCCAAGCTGCAGGACATTCCCAATTCGCGCTTGTCGCCACGCAAGAGCTTCGACCTGTGGCAGGAAACCGTGCGCGGTCGCGCGCGACGCTGGTCGCCGCTGCACCTGGAATCGGCGCGCAGCCTGCGCGTGCTGATCGAACTGATGGAGCGCAAGCGCTTCCAGCAGGATTTCACCTTGCTCGAAGCCTCGCTCTCGCGGCTGCGCGATGGTGTGGCCATCATCGAACGCGGCACCGCGGACGCGCACCGGCTGATGTTCGTCAATCCGGCCTTCGCAGAACTCAGCCAGACCGAAGTGGCCGACCTGATCGGTTGCGACATCCTGTCCCTGCTGGCCAGCGATGCCGCCCCGTCCAAGGTGGAGCTGCTCGAAGACGCACTGCGGCAAGGGCGCGCCGCCTATGTCACGCTGCCGCTGCGCTCGCAGGGCGGCGCGCCGGTCTACCGCCAGTTCCATCTCGAACCGCTGCCCAGCCCCAATGGCGTCACCGCCCACTGGCTGCTGCAGCTACGCGACCCCGAATAAGCGCAACCCGCAACCGAATCGCCTGCCGCGGCCAGCAGTGGCTGGCAAAACGTAGCCAGCAGTCGCCAGCTGGGTGCGGACGGTGCGGAAGAAGCGCAGTGTCGAGTGGTTCACGCCGACTCCGCGCATCGGCCGCGCCCGCCTGGCGGTGCGCGCCGTCGTTTTGATCGCTGCCCTAAGCCCGCGGTCGCAACACCAGCAAGGTGATCGTCCCGGCCACCAGGCCCCAGAACGAGGCGCCGATCCCGCCCAGCGTCAGTCCCGATGCGGTCACCAGGAAGGTGATCAAGGCCGCTTCGCGCTCGTTGTCCTGCTGCAAGGCCGCCGCCAGGCTGTTGCCGATCGTGCCCAGCAAGGCGATCCCGGCGATGGCCATCACCAGCTCGCGCGGAAAGGCGGCAAACACCGCCGTCACGGTCGCACCGAACACGCCGATCAGCACATAGAACACGCCCGCGCTCACCGCAGCGGTGTAACGCCGCGCCGGATCCTCGTGCGCTTCGCGGCCCATGCAGATCGCCGCGGTGATGGCCGCCAGGTTCAAGGCATAGCCACCGAACGGTGCCAGCAGCGTATTGACCACCCCGATCCAGCCGATCGTTGGCGAGATCGGTACCGCGTAGCCGGAAGCGCGGATCACCGCCACGCCCGGCACGTTCTGCGAGGCCATGGTGACCACGAACAACGGAATCGCCAGCCCGAACAACGCCGCCCACGACAACGACGGCACCACCAGCACCGGCCGGGCCAGTTCAAGCTGCACGCTCTTCCACTGCATCAACCCGCTGCCGGCCGCAATCGCCACGCCGACCAGCAAGGTCGCGATCACCGCATAGCGCGCAAACCAGCGCCGCCCGGCCAGATAGGCCGCCAGCATCGCCAGTGCCAGCCACACCTGACTCTGCATCGCCACGAACAGGTCCAGCCCGAAGCGCAACAACACCCCAGCCAGCATGCCCGAGGCCAGCGAGATCGGAATGCGCCGGATCGCCTTTTCAAATAAACCCGAGAAGCCGGCCAGCATGCCAAGCACCGCCGCCAGCACAAACGCACCGACCGCCTCGCGCAACGGCACCCCGGCCGCGCTGCCGATCAACATGGCCGCACCCGGCGTGGACCAGGCCGTCACCACTGGCACCCGGTAGCGCAGCGACAGCCCGATGCAGGTCACGCCCATGCCGATGCCGAGCGCCCACATCCACGAAGCGATCTGCGCCTGGTCCGCGCCAAGGTGACGCGCCGCCTCGAACACGATCACCGCAGAACTGGCAAAGCCCACCAGCACCGTGACAAAGCCCGCGGCAATCGCAGGCAGGGATAGATCGCGAAGCAGGCTGCGGGAAGGAGACATCGGGAGCTCTCTATCTAGTGCATGCATTCTTACCGAGCACGCCGGTGATCGATAGCGCAGCACCTTGCGTGGTTGGCTCTCTATCAACGCTCTTGTTGTCCTGCCTGGAAAGCACGATGTCGCTGCAATGCGGACACACGGTCCCATGACCCTGATAGAGAGAGCAGGCCGGATACACCGCAAAGTGCGTGGAATCAGGCCTGGCGCATGGACGCAATGACGTCCGTGTCATGCCAGTGTCAAAAAGTGCTTGCACTTCTGCACAGTCTCGATAAACTGCGCGGCCTCGCTCAGGACGGCGGCGCTTCTCGAAGCATCGCAACAACGAACGGGGCGAATCGGAAACATCACAAGGTGTTGACGAAACGAAAAAGCCGGCTATGATGGGCGGCTCGCTACACGGAAAGACGCTACGGCGGATTGAAATGCAGCGGCGGCAACCTCCTCTTCACGAGGGGTTGACGAAGATGAAAAGCCTGCTAATATGGCCGGCTCGCTTCGCAGAAAACCTTCGGGTCGAAACGAAGCAGCGTCAACCACCTCGAAATGAGGTGTTGACGGCAAGAAAAAGTCCGCTATAATGGGCGGCTCGCTTCGACGGAAACGACGAAGCTGACGGGAACGGCGCTGAGGCCACTTCCCAATGTTCTTTGACAGTGTGCGCAGGTAATTTGTGCGGACGCCTGCAGGAAGGATGATTGTCCATCTTGCAGACGTTTAATCAAAATGCAACATATTAATTGCTTTGCAAGCGATAAGTTGCCAGTGGTTGAACTTCTGCAGCTAAAGTATTTGCCTTCGGGCATGTAATTTTAAGTGAAGAGTTTGATCCTGGCTCAGAGTGAACGCTGGCGGCAGGCCTAACACATGCAAGTCGAACGGCAGCACAGTAAGAGCTTGCTCTTATGGGTGGCGAGTGGCGGACGGGTGAGGAATACATCGGAATCTACTCTTTCGTGGGGGATAACGTAGGGAAACTTACGCTAATACCGCATACGACCTACGGGTGAAAGCGGAGGACCTTCGGGCTTCGCGCGATTGAATGAGCCGATGTCGGATTAGCTAGTTGGCGGGGTAAAGGCCCACCAAGGCGACGATCCGTAGCTGGTCTGAGAGGATGATCAGCCACACTGGAACTGAGACACGGTCCAGACTCCTACGGGAGGCAGCAGTGGGGAATATTGGACAATGGGCGCAAGCCTGATCCAGCCATGCCGCGTGGGTGAAGAAGGCCTTCGGGTTGTAAAGCCCTTTTGTTGGGAAAGAAAAGCAGTCGGTTAATACCCGATTGTTCTGACGGTACCCAAAGAATAAGCACCGGCTAACTTCGTGCCAGCAGCCGCGGTAATACGAAGGGTGCAAGCGTTACTCGGAATTACTGGGCGTAAAGCGTGCGTAGGTGGTGGTTTAAGTCTGTTGTGAAAGCCCTGGGCTCAACCTGGGAATTGCAGTGGATACTGGGTCACTAGAGTGTGGTAGAGGGTAGCGGAATTCCCGGTGTAGCAGTGAAATGCGTAGAGATCGGGAGGAACATCCGTGGCGAAGGCGGCTACCTGGACCAACACTGACACTGAGGCACGAAAGCGTGGGGAGCAAACAGGATTAGATACCCTGGTAGTCCACGCCCTAAACGATGCGAACTGGATGTTGGGTGCAATTTGGCACGCAGTATCGAAGCTAACGCGTTAAGTTCGCCGCCTGGGGAGTACGGTCGCAAGACTGAAACTCAAAGGAATTGACGGGGGCCCGCACAAGCGGTGGAGTATGTGGTTTAATTCGATGCAACGCGAAGAACCTTACCTGGTCTTGACATCCACGGAACTTTCCAGAGATGGATTGGTGCCTTCGGGAACCGTGAGACAGGTGCTGCATGGCTGTCGTCAGCTCGTGTCGTGAGATGTTGGGTTAAGTCCCGCAACGAGCGCAACCCTTGTCCTTAGTTGCCAGCACGTAATGGTGGGAACTCTAAGGAGACCGCCGGTGACAAACCGGAGGAAGGTGGGGATGACGTCAAGTCATCATGGCCCTTACGACCAGGGCTACACACGTACTACAATGGTAGGGACAGAGGGCTGCAAACCCGCGAGGGTAAGCCAATCCCAGAAACCCTATCTCAGTCCGGATTGGAGTCTGCAACTCGACTCCATGAAGTCGGAATCGCTAGTAATCGCAGATCAGCATTGCTGCGGTGAATACGTTCCCGGGCCTTGTACACACCGCCCGTCACACCATGGGAGTTTGTTGCACCAGAAGCAGGTAGCTTAACCTTCGGGAGGGCGCTTGCCACGGTGTGGCCGATGACTGGGGTGAAGTCGTAACAAGGTAGCCGTATCGGAAGGTGCGGCTGGATCACCTCCTTTTGAGCATGACGTCATCGTCTTGCGGGCGTCCTCACAAATTACCTGCATTCAGAGATTCATACCGGCACAGGTCGGTATGCGAAGTCCCTTTTGGGGCCTTAGCTCAGCTGGGAGAGCACCTGCTTTGCAAGCAGGGGGTCGTCGGTTCGATCCCGACAGGCTCCACCATATTGAGTGAAAAGACTTCGGGTCTGTAGCTCAGGTGGTTAGAGCGCACCCCTGATAAGGGTGAGGTCGGTAGTTCGAGTCTACCCAGACCCACCACTCTGAATGTAGTGCACACTTAAGAATTTATATGGATCAGCGTTGAGGCTGATACATGTTCTTTTATAACTTGTGACGTAGCGAGCGTTTGAGATATCTATCTAAACGTGTCGTTGAGGCTAAGGCGGGGACTTCGAGTCCCTAAATAATTGAGTCGTATGTTCGCGTTGGTGGCTTTGTACCCCACACAACACGGCATGTAGCTCCGAGGCAACTTGGGGTTATATGGTCAAGCGAATAAGCGCACACGGTGGATGCCTAGGCGGTCAGAGGCGATGAAGGACGTGGTAGCCTGCGAAAAGTGTCGGGGAGCTGGCAACAAGCTTTGATCCGGCAATATCCGAATGGGGAAACCCACTGCTTCGGCAGTATCCTGCAGTGAATTCATAGCTGCTGGAAGCGAACCCGGTGAACTGAAATATCTAAGTAACCGGAGGAAAAGAAATCAACCGAGATTCCCTAAGTAGTGACGAGCGAACGGGGAGCAGCCCTTAAGCTGGAATGGCTTTAGAAAAACAATCTGGAAAGATTGGCCATAGAAGGTGATAGCCCTGTATTTAAAAGGGCCACTCCAGTGAAGACGAGTAGGGCGGGGCACGTGAAACCCTGTCTGAATATGGGGGGACCATCCTCCAAGGCTAAATACTCCTGACCGACCGATAGTGAACCAGTACCGTGAGGGAAAGGCGAAAAGAACCCCGGAGAGGGGAGTGAAATAGATCCTGAAACCGTGTGCGTACAAGCAGTAGGAGCTCGCAAGAGTGACTGCGTACCTTTTGTATAATGGGTCAGCGACTTACTGTTCGTGGCAAGCTTAACCGTATAGGGGAGGCGAAGGGAAACCGAGTCTGATAAGGGCGCATAGTCGCGGGCAGTAGACCCGAAACCGGGTGATCTAGTCATGGCCAGGGTGAAGGTGCCGTAACAGGTACTGGAGGCCCGAACCCACGTCTGTTGCAAAAGACGGGGATGAGCTGTGATTAGGAGTGAAAAGCTAATCGAACCCGGAGATAGCTGGTTCTCCTCGAAAGCTATTTAGGTAGCGCCTCGGACGAATACTACTGGGGGTAGAGCACTGTTATGGCTAGGGGGTCATCGCGACTTACCAAACCATTGCAAACTCCGAATACCAGTACGTACTATCCGGGAGACACACGGCGGGTGCTAACGTCCGTCGTGAAAAGGGAAACAACCCAGACCCACAGCTAAGGTCCCAAATTCACTGCTAAGTGGAAAACGATGTGGAAAGGCATAGACAGCCAGGAGGTTGGCTTAGAAGCAGCCACCCTTTAAAGAAAGCGTAATAGCTCACTGGTCGAGTCGGTCTGCGCGGAAGATTTAACGGGGCTAAGCAGTGAACCGAAGCTTGGGGTGCATAAAACTTGTTTTATGCGCGGTAGAGGAGCGTTCCGTAAGCCTGCGAAGGTGGATTGAGAAGTCTGCTGGAGGTATCGGAAGTGCGAATGCTGACATGAGTAACGATAATGCGGGTGAAAAGCCCGCACGCCGAAAGCCCAAGGTTTCCTTGCGCAACGTTAATCGACGCAGGGTTAGTCGGTCCCTAAGGCGAGGGCGAAAGCCGTAGTCGATGGGAAGCAGGTTAATATTCCTGCACCTCGCGTGAGTGCGATGGAGGGACGGAGAAGGTTAGGTGTACCGGGCGTTGGTTGTCCCGGGGAAAGGCGGTAGGTTTGGATCTTTGGCAAATCCGGGATCCTTTAAGACCGAGCACCGAGACGAGCCTTTATGGCGAAGTCACTGATACCACGCTTCCAGGAAAAGCTCCTAAGCTTCAGCTCACGAAGACCGTACCGTAAACCGACACAGGTGGGTAGGATGAGAATTCTCAGGCGCTTGAGAGAACTCGGGTGAAGGAACTAGGCAACATGGCACCGTAACTTCGGGAGAAGGTGCACCCTTTTTGGTGGCTCATGCGAGCTATAGCTGAAGAGGGTCGCAGAAACCAGGCCGCTGCGACTGTTTATCAAAAACACAGCACTCTGCAAACACGAAAGTGGACGTATAGGGTGTGACGCCTGCCCGGTGCTGGAAGGTTAATTGATGGGGTCAGCCGCAAGGCGAAGCTCTTGATCGAAGCCCCAGTAAACGGCGGCCGTAACTATAACGGTCCTAAGGTAGCGAAATTCCTTGTCGGGTAAGTTCCGACCTGCACGAATGGCGTAACGACAGCGGCGCTGTCTCCACCCGAGACTCAGTGAAATTGAAATCGCTGTGAAGATGCAGCGTTCCCGTGGCAAGACGGAAAGACCCCGTGAACCTTTACTATAGCTTTACACTGAACGTTGAGTTCGTCTGTGTAGGATAGGTGGGAGGCTATGAAACTGTGGCGCTAGCTGCAGTGGAGCCATCCTTGAAATACCACCCTGTCGTGCTTGACGTTCTAACCTAGATCCGTTATCCGGATCAGGGACCGTGTATGGTGGGTAGTTTGACTGGGGCGGTCTCCTCCTAAAGAGTAACGGAGGAGCACGAAGGTACGCTCAGCGCGGTCGGACATCGCGCACTGTGTGCAAAGGCATAAGCGTGCTTGACTGCAAGATCGACGGATCAAGCAGGTACGAAAGTAGGTCTTAGTGATCCGGTGGTTCTGTATGGAAGGGCCATCGCTCAACGGATAAAAGGTACTCCGGGGATAACAGGCTGATACCGCCCAAGAGTTCATATCGACGGCGGTGTTTGGCACCTCGATGTCGGCTCATCACATCCTGGGGCTGTAGTCGGTCCCAAGGGTATGGCTGTTCGCCATTTAAAGTGGTACGCGAGCTGGGTTCAGAACGTCGTGAGACAGTTCGGTCCCTATCTGCCATGGGCGTTGGAAGTTTGAGAGGGGCTGCTCCTAGTACGAGAGGACCGGAGTGGACGAACCTCTGGTGTTCCGGTTGTCACGCCAGTGGCATTGCCGGGTAGCTATGTTCGGAAGCGATAACCGCTGAAAGCATCTAAGCGGGAAGCGCGCCTCAAGATGAGACTTCCCGGGGCACAAGCCCCCTAAAGGAACCATATAGACTATGTGGTTGATAGGTCAGGTGTGTAAGTACAGCAATGTATTGAGCTAACTGATACTAATGATCCGTGCGGCTTGACCATATAACCTCAAGTTGCCTTGGTCCCAACGAACGTTGGTAGATCACCAAACGCAAGCTACGTCACAAGTTACCTATGCGAGACGAGCGCTATCAAGCGCTGCTCCAACCGTCTCCCTGGTGAAATTAGCGCTGTGGAACCACCCGATCCCATCCCGAACTCGGAAGTGAAACGCAGCTGCGCCGATGGTAGTGTGGCTCAAGCCATGCGAGAGTAGGTCATCGCCAGGGGCTTTACCCGAAACCCTCAGTCCAATAGGACTGAGGGTTTCTTTTTGTCCGAAATTCGGTCGCGAAAAGCCAGAGCCAGAGCCAGAGCCGGGGCTAAATTTAAGCGAGCTGGCCAAAGCCAAAGCCAAAGCTAAAGCTAAAGCTGAAGCTAAAGCTAAAGCCAAAGCCAAAGCCAAAGCCGAAGCCAGAGGCAAAGGTCCGAATCTCACCACGGCACCCGGACGTTTCAGGCGCAATCGAGCACCGTAACGAGACTGGGGCGACGAGCTGGATTTACTGCCGTTGGCCACCATATTGATCCGTGCCGGCGTACCGCCGGCCTGGACGATTGGAGACCTGCATGCCCGAGCTGCCCGAAGTCGAAACCACCTTGCGTGGCCTGGCTCCGCATCTGGTCGGCCAACGCATCCATGGCGTCATCCTGCGACGCCCCGACCTACGCTGGCCGATTCCTGAGCAGATCGAACGCTTGTTGCCCGGCGCGACTATCACCGATGTGCGTCGCCGTGCCAAATACCTGTTGATCGATACCGATGCCGGCGGCAGCGCGCTGCTGCATCTTGGAATGTCGGGAAGTCTGCGCGTGTTACCCGGCGATACGCCGCCGCGGGCGCACGATCATGTGGATATCAGCCTGGAAAATGGCCGTGTCCTGCGCTTCAACGATCCGCGCCGGTTTGGTTGCCTGTTGTGGCAAAACGACACGCACGTGCACGATCTGCTGGCGGCACTTGGCCCGGAACCATTATCGGATGCATTTACTGGCGATTATCTGCATGCACTGGCGAGTGGCCGGCGCGCGGCAGTGAAAACCTTTCTGATGGATCAGGCGGTCGTTGTCGGCGTGGGAAATATCTATGCGGCAGAAAGCCTGCATCGCGCCGGAATCAGCCCATTACGCGAAGCGGGCAAAGTGTCATTGGACCGTTACCGGCGCCTGGCCACAGCAGTGAAAGACATCCTCGGCTACGCCATCCAGCGCGGCGGAACCACGCTGCGCGATTTCATCAGCCCGGACGGGGCACCCGGTTACTTCGAGCAGGAACTTACGGTGTATGGGCGCGAGGGTGAAGCCTGCAAGCAGTGTGGACGTGCGTTGAAACACGCCACCATCGGGCAACGTGCGACGGTGTGGTGCAGCAGTTGCCAACGTTGAACGCCGGCCAGGTGACCCACGCTGATCGAAACACCAGCCTCCAGTTCTGGATCAGTGACGACCGCTGGCGAGTAGCCCTTGGATAACAGCACATGGCGCCCTTGGAGCCGCAGTTGCCGATTGCTTGATGGTGCGTTGCCGTACATCGCGCCACAATCGTGACGTCCTGCGATTGGAGTCGTCCATGCCTGCCTCACTGCGCTACGTTATGCCGATCATGCTTGTGGTTGCATCAGCGTTGCCGCTGGCAACAGGCGCATGCGCGGATGAGCTTATGTCCAGCACCAAACCCGCAGTTGAGCGCATCCAGTTGCACAACGGGGTTGTTGAACTCAGTGCTACGCCCGCGTTCGGTGGGCGCGTGCTGTCCTTTAATTTGCGTGGACACCCCAACGTGTTGAAGACGGGTGAGGCGGTTGATCAGCAGCCCGTGCCAGAAGTGTCCGCGATCGCAGGCGATATCCCGTACCTCGGCCACGATGTCTGGGTAGGGCCGCAGAGTCAGTGGTGGGTGCATCAACAGGTCAACCCGACACGCAAGGCGGCCACCGCGGTCTGGCCACCGGATCCGTATCTGTCGTTGGCAACCACTCGTGCAGTCACACGTAGTGGCGATCACCTGATCCTGGAAGGCGTGCCCAGTCCGGTCACCGGCGTGCAGCTACGCAAGCGCGTGGCTCTTTCATCCACGCGTGCCGATACCGTGGAGGTGGAGGCCACCGCCCGCAATATCCGCAGCGAGTCCATCGCCTGGGATCTGTGGTTCAACACGCGGGTCGCGGCGGGCACGCGTGTATTCGTACCGGTGGCCAATGCAGCTGATATCCGTGTTCAGCCGCCGACCGAGGCCGGCACGGTTGCGCCGACCTACCGGCATCACGGCGGTGTGTTTGCATTGCGTGCCAATGCACGACAGGACGGGCTGATCCAGCGCGGCAAGGTGTTGTTGCAGCCTTCGGCAGGCTGGATGGCGGGCTTTGCGGGCGACCAGGTGCTGGTGATCCGCTTTGCGCATCAGCCGCTGTCCGCGATCCATCCGGAGCAAGGGCAGGTGGAGCTGTATCTGGACGCGCCGCCGCAGCATCCCGAGCGCGGACTGCTGGAAATGGAAGTACACGCACCGTACCGGCAGCTGGCGCCGGGCGAGCGCATGCAGGCGAACGAGCAATGGACCTTGCTGCGCTACACCGGACCCGACGCGCAGCAGGCGCAACACCAGTTCCTGTGCAGCAAGGCGCAAGAGCTGCAACTGACCAATGCGTGCGCGCCTTCGTCTGCCGCGCCCTGACCTCCGCATTCACCTCCGTGCCGAGCTGTGGCTATGATGGCGGCCATTCCCTGAGCAGACCGATGCGCATGCAACGACGCCACTTCCTGAAGAATGCCGCCGCCGCATTGGCCGCGCTCGGTTTGCCGGCGCTGCCGCAGTGGGCGTTGGCGGCCAAGGCCGTTGGACTGCGTCGCCTGGGGCAGCCGCAGCCGTTCGACTATGGCTGGCTCAAGGGGCAGGCGCGTGCCTTGGCCACGGCGCCTTACAAGAGCCATAAGCAGCTGCTTCCGGGGTCGTTGGAGGCGTTGAACTGGGATCAATACCAGTCGATCCGCTACCGCCAGGACCATGCGCTATGGGCCGACGGCAACGGCAAGTTCCAGGCGAAGTTCTTCCATCTGGGGCTGTATTTCCACACCCCCGTGCATATCTACGACATCGTCGATGGCCAGGCGCAGCAACTTGCCTACGACCCGGCGGCGTTCGATTACGGCAGCAGCGGGCTGGGCGGCAAGCAGCTGCCCAAGGACCTGGGATTTGCCGGGTTCCGTCTCAACACGCGCAAGGACACCGATCGCGATTTCTCGGCCTTCCTGGGCGCGAGCTATTTCCGCGCGGTCGGCAAGGAAGGCCAGTACGGGCAGTCGGCACGCGGGCTGGCGATCGATACCGGTACCGGTGGGCCGGAGGAGTTCCCGGACTTTATCGCCTATTACCTGGAGCAGCCGGCCGACGATTCGAACACCGTGGTGGTGTACGGGCTGCTGGATTCGCCCAGCGTTGCCGGTGCGTATCGCTTTGCCATCACCAATGGCGAGGTGCTGGTGATGGAGATCGACAGCGCGCTCTACCCGCGCAAGACCATCGAGCGATTGGGGATCGGTCCGTGCACCAGCATGTATCAGGTCGGCGAAAACGATCGCCGCATGGACTGGGACTGGCGGCCGGAAATCCACGACACCGACGGCCTGGCGATGTGGACCGGCGGCGGCGAGTGGATCTGGCGGCCGCTGTGCAACCCGCCGCAGCTGCGCTTCAACATGTTCGTCGACGAGAATCCGCGCGGATTCGGCCTGTTGCAGCGCGATCGCAACTTCGATCATTACCAGGACGACGGCGTGTTCTACGAGAAGCGCCCCTGCCTGTGGGTGGAACCCAAGAACGGCTGGGGCAAGGGCTCGGTGCAGCTGGTCGAGATCCCGACCGTGGACGAGACCTTCGACAACATCGTGGCGTTCTGGAATCCGCAGGACAAACCGCAGCCGGGGCAAGAGTTGCTGATGGGGTACCGGTTGTATTGGGGTGCGCATCCGCCGGCCAGCTCGCCGCTGGCGCACTGCGTGGCCACGCGCACCGGCCTGGGCGGCATCGTCGGGCAGAAGCGCAGCCATTTCTCGTGGCGGTTTGCGGTGGATTTTGCCGGGGGCGAACTGGCTGCGTTGGCCAAGGACCCCAAAGCCAAGGTCGAGGCCATCCTCCAGGTGTCGCGTGGCAGCACCGAGATCGTGTCGGCGCGTCCGCTGCATGAGCTCAAGGGCTATCGGGCGATGTTCGACCTGGTGCCGCCGGATGACAGCACCCGGCAGATCGATATCCGCCTGTTCCTGCGCGCCAACGGCAAGCCGCTGACCGAAACCTGGCTGTACCAGTGGACGCCGCCACCGGCGAGCGAGCGTAAGGTCTACTAGCGCACAGGGACGTCGCGCGACCGATGAGGTGGGCGATTGTCAGGCAGGTGCGGATGGCGCAGTGACGACAGGCCGCCGATTTCGAATGGCGACCGTGGCTGCGTTACAGCCGCACAGTCGCGGATGCGGCGCCCAGGCGCCGCGGACTTAGGCCGACGTCGAGCTGTTGACCAACTGCATGCGCGCACGCGGGCGCACGCAGGCCAGGTCCACCCGGAAGCAGGTGCCGTCCTTGCCGCTGAGGATGCGCAGTTCGCCTTGATGGGCCCGGGCGATCTGGGCGGCCATGTGCAGGCCCAGATCCACTTCGGGCAAGGCGCGTCCGCCGGTGTGCACGTGGGTGGAGGCCTGCAACACGTCGAGCCGGCGTGGATCGATCCCGTCCAGATTGCAGACCTCGATGCGCAGGCGGCCCTGCTCGGTGACCGCGACCGCCTTGATCAGCGAACTCTGTTGCCCCTGCACCACGGCGTTGATCATCAGGCTGCCGAACATCTGCGCCAGGCGCACCGCATCGCCGTGCACTGGCTCGTCGATGGCCACATGTGTGGACAACACCTGGTTCGGATACGCGGCGCGGGTTTCGTCGACGACCTGCGACAAGGCATCGAGCAGATCGCTGCCGTTGCCGTAGTCCAGCTGCAGCCAGTCGCGTTCGATACCGCGCGCGAAATCGTTGGCGAAGTCGATCAGTTCTTCCATGCGCCGCAGGCTGCGCTGCATCGACCGGATCGCGCCGCCCTGGCGCTGGTTGAGCGGGTCGATCGCCAGCATGTCCACCACCGCATGCATGGACTGCAGCGGGTTGCGCAGATCGTGGCCAAGGATGCCGATGAATTCTTCGCGCAGGCGCGCAGAGGCGCCGATACGCCCCAGTTCGCTGCGTGCGCGCCGCGATTCCTGCGCGCTCTCTTCGGCGCGTTGTTCGGCCTGGATCTGCGCTGCCAGCAGTTGCGCCAGCAGCTCGACCTTTTCCACCATCGGCGCGTCCATGACGCGCGGCAACGGGTCCAGCGCGCACAAGGTGCCGAACACGCTGCCGTCGTCGAACTTGATCGGCACCGACACATAGCTCTCGAAGCCGTACAGCCGCGGCGTGGGGTGGTCGCGGAAGACCGGGTGCTCGGAGGCATGGCCGAACCACAAGGCGTTGCCCTGGGTGCGCACGCTGTCGCAGAAGGTGGTGACCAGGGGCAGCTCGTCGCCGGGCGCCAGGCCGAACGACAGTTCGTCGCGGACCTGGCAGGTGATCCAGCGCGTATCGGTCACGCGCGCAACAGCCGCGAACCCCATGCCGGTCAGACGGGTGAGAATGGTCAGGACATCCGGGACCGACGATAGCCGGCCAACACGCGCGATATCTGCGCGTAACTCGGGAGGAAGCGGACCCATGAATTGCCTCCCGACAAGTGGATGGTCGCCAGTTTACAGGACTGCGGTTGCGCCTGGTTGCGCGTGGATCGCTGCAACGGCACCGCAACGATACGCCTGTTGACGTGTAGCGGAAATACAGCGGCGATCGAATGCCTGCAGGGGTTTAGCGGCGCATCACACGTGCATACCGGGGCAATGCGTCGACAGCGTTTGGGCTGAATTCTTCAGCCCGTCTCCGTGCCGGTTTCCCTGTCCGACGAGCCCGCAGGCGGCAGCGGCAACGCGATCTGCAGCGGGTCGATGCGGCCTTCGCCACGCATGATCTTCTTGAACTCGGCGCGGCTGACCGACACGTAGCGCTCGTTGCCGCCGATCTCCACCTGCGGGCCGTCCTGTACCGCGTGGCCTTGCGCATCCACGCGCACGGTCATGGTGGCCTTGCTGCCGCTATGGCAGATGGTCTTGATCTCCTCCAGCTCGTCGGCCCAGGCCAGCAGGAACTGGCTGCCCTCGAACAGCTCGCCGCGGAAGTCGGTCCGCAGGCCGTAGCACAGCACCGGAATGCGCAGGCGGTCGACCACCTCGCTCAACTGCCAGACCTGGCCACGGTTGAGGAACTGCGCCTCGTCCACCAGCACGCAATGCAGCGCGCCTTCGGCCTGGATGTCGCGTTCGATCAGTTGCTGCAACTCGGTGCCGCGATCGAAGGTGCGCCCGTCCGCGCGCAGGCCGATCCGCGAGGCCACCACGCCGCTGCCGGCGCGGTGATCGAGCTTGGGCGTGAGGATCAAGGTACGCATGCCGCGTTCGCGGTAGTTGTGCGCCGACTGCAGCAAGGTGGTGGTCTTGCCGGCATTCATTGCCGAGTAGTAGAAGTAGAGCTTGGCCATCGGTGGATTTTACCGGGCCGGGCGGCCGGCGGTGACGGCCATCTGCATGAACCGGCGGCGCAGGCCTGCCCGGCGCGGCGCCGGTACAATGGCCTGCTCTGTTGGAAGCCTCTATGCACGGTCTCAATCCCCCGCAAAGCGCCGCAGTGCTGCACTGCGAAGGTCCCTTGTTGGTGCTGGCCGGTGCCGGCAGCGGCAAGACGCGCGTGATCGTGGAGAAGATCGCGCACCTGATCGCCACCGGCCGCTATCCGGCCAAGCGCATCGCCGCGATCACCTTCACCAACAAGTCGGCCAAGGAAATGCGCGAGCGTGTGGCCAAGCGCATCCGTGGCGATGGCGCCGATGGCCTGACCATCTGTACCTTCCACGCGCTGGGGCTGAAGTTCCTGCAGATCGAGCACGCCGCTGCCGGCTTGAAGCGCGGCTTTTCGATCTTCGATTCCGACGATGCCGCCGCCCAGATCAAGGATCTGATGCACGGCGCCAAGCCCGATGCGATCGAAGATGCCAAGAATCTGATCTCGCGCGCCAAGAACGCCGGCCTGTCGCCCGAACAGGCGATGGCGGCGGCACGCAGCAACCGCGAAAAGGAAGCCGCCAGCCTGTACGAGCGCTACCAGGCGCGGCTGACCACCTTCAACGCGGTGGACTTCGACGATCTGATTCGCCTGCCGGTGCAGATCCTGGAGGCCAACGAAGAGATCGTGATGGGCTGGCGCGAGCGCATCGGCTACCTGCTGGTGGACGAGTGCCAGGACACCAACGATGCGCAGTACCGGCTGCTGAAAATGCTGGCCGGGCCGCGCGGCAACTTCACCTGCGTGGGCGACGACGATCAGAGCATCTACGCCTGGCGTGGTGCCAATCCGGAAAACCTGCAGCAGATGGGGCGTGATTATCCGGCACTGGAAATCATCAAGCTGGAACAGAATTACCGCTGCTCCAACCGCGTGCTGCGTGCGGCCAATGCCTTGATCGCGCACAACCCGCACGAGCACTTGAAGACCCTGTGGAGCGATCAGGCCGACGGCGAGCGCATCCGCGTGTGGGAATGCCGCGACAGCGAGCACGAAGCGGAAAAGGTCGCTGCCGAGATCTCGTTCCTGGGTACCGCCAAGCAGGTACCGTGGAGCGATTTCTGCATCCTGTTTCGCGGCAATTTCCAATCGCGGCCGCTGGAAAAGGCGCTGCAGCTGCTGCGCGTGCCGTATCACCTGACCGGCGGCACTGCGTTTCTGGAGCGGCAGGAAGTCAAGGACGTGCTGTCGTGGTTGCGGCTGATCGTCAACCCCGAAGATGACGCGGCGTTTTTGCGCGCGGTGCAGTCGCCCAAGCGCGAGGTCGGTGCGACCTCGCTGGCGCGGCTGGCCGAGCTTGCCAGTGCGAAGTCGGTGCCGATGTCGCGCGCGGCCGAGTCGATGGGCGCGCTGCAGCACCTGCCGCCGCGTGCGGCCAATGGCCTGAGTGCGTTCACCGATATCCTGCGCGATATGCGCGAGCATTCGGCCAGGCTGCCGGCGGGGGAGCTGGTACGCATGCTGGCCGACAAATCCGGCCTGCTCAACGACCTGCGCAACCAGTCCAAGGACGAAACCGGCTTCCAGCGGCGCAAGCGCAATCTGGACGAGTTGGCCGAGTGGTTCGAAGGCGGCCCGCGTGGTGCAAGTGCCAGCGATCTGGCCGCGCAGCTGGCGTTGTTGTCGCGCAACGACAAGGACGATGGCGGCAACCAGGTACGCATGATGACCATGCACGCGTCCAAGGGCCTGGAATTCCGTTATGTGTTCATCGTCGGCTGCGAGGACGGCGTGCTGCCGCATGAAGTGAGCCTGGAAGAAGGCAACCTGCAGGAAGAGCGCCGGCTGCTGTATGTGGGCATCACCCGTGCCAAGGAGCAGCTGTGGATGAGCCACAGCAAATTGACGCGCAAGTTCGGCGAGCATGTGCGGCTCAAGCCCAGCCGCTTCTTCGACGAGATCCCGGCCGAAGAATTGCAGCGCGACGGCGCCGACCCAGTGGCCGATGCCGAGCGCAAGAAAGAGCGCGCCAGTGCGGGCTTGGCGGCGATCCAGGCATTGTTCGACTAGCGGTTGTTGCGTACCGCGCAGGCTTGCCAGCGACACGCTTGCACGGCAGTCTGGTTTGCCCTGATGCCGGAGTGCGCCGTGACTGTCGTGATCGAAACCCCGCGTTTGCGCCTGCGGACATTGGATCCCGAGCGCGATGCCGACGCAGTGCTGACGCTGGTCAACGACCCCGGTTTCATCGCCGGCATCAACGACCGCGGTGTGCGCACCCGCGAGCAGGCGCGTGATCATCTGCGTGAGTGGGCGCAAGCGCACCGGGAAAAATACGGCTTTGCGCACTGGGCGGTGGAGACGCGCGCGGAAGGGGCGTTTGCCGGCACATTGGGGTTGTTGTGCCGCGATACCTTGCCGGTGCCGCATATCGGCTTTGCACTGCTGCCCGAACATCGCGGCAAGGGCTATGTCAGCGAGGCCGGGCGCGCAGTGCTGGACCATGCGCGCGATGTGCTGGGGTTGCCGCAGTTGTGCGCGATCGTGTCGCCGGACAATGCCGATTCGATTCGCGCGCTGGAAAAACTCGGATTGCAGCGGCAAGGCCTGCGCGTGTTGAGCCAGGAGGACCATCCGGTGCTGTATTACACGATCGCGCTCGCTCCGGCCGACATGGACAGCCGGGCAGGCCTGCGGCACCCTGGCGGCGACTCTCACCGCTGAACGCGGCCGACACAACGCAGCAAACAGTCGTCAGCGTGGCGGGGACGGCGCGCAGGCACTTCGGTGGATGGACGGCGCAGCGACTCCGCACCGCACCTGCCTGGCGATGAGCGCCGTCGTTGTGTCCGTCGCCCCAACAAGGACACTTGCATGCCATTGCTGGTCAACGCCTATTCCACGCTGCGCGAGCCGTTGTGGCCGGATTTCCTGCCGCGTGCCGCCGTGCAGCACCGCGACCACGCCGATCCGGAACTGGCCACGCATCTGCATGGCTTCGTCGGCTACGTGAGTCAGGCCGGCGACGGCCAGATGACTCAGCCGCGCTATCACCTGATGCGGCATGTGCAGCGGGTGCGTCAGCATTTCACTTTCGAGGTCGACGATGCGGCTTTCGGGGAATTGGCGCAGTGGGCCGAGCAGGCCAACGCGGTGTGTTTCCTGGCCGACGGCAGCGTGCGCGATCCGCACGGGCGGGTGCTGATCAGCCAGGGCGAGCCGGCGATCGATGAGCAGGCGCAGGTGCCGTATCCGCCGGATGCCTTGCAGCGGCGTGCGCAGCAACTCGCGCAGCTGACCGCGCAAGGCATCCGCGTGCCCCCCAGCCTGCCGCCGGTGCCTGGCGAGGCCGAAGCGCGGGTGCGCGATGCGGCGGCGGTGACGCAGCGCATGCTGGCATTGTTTGCGGTGGCCTTGCGCGCGGAGATGCTGGCCGCCGGCGATACGCCACCCGGGTTGGAAGAGATGGACGCCCGCCTGCCCGGCGTGGCGGTGGCACTGTCGCCGCAGGAGCGCGCCTTTTTTGCCCAGCCTGCGCCGGAGCCGCAGCAGCTCGCCAACTTCGGATGGCGCTACGAGAGCCTGGCCGTGCTGCAGTGGGCCCTGGGGCTGGCCGAGGCGCTGCCGGAGCCGACCAGCCTGTGCGATGTGCCCCTGGCCGCCCAGCGCGCGCTGGAGCATGCCGAAGCCGCGACGCGGCCGTCGCTGACGCTACGGCCGGTGCCCGAACTGCTGGATGCGCTGGACCGGCACTTGCGCCTGCATTGGGCGGTGCGCCAGGCCGGCCAGAGCGAGCAACCGCCACCGGCCGGCATCGTGCCGGGCGTGGTCTACGAGCGTCACTACACCCTCAACTGGCTGCTGCACTTCGAAGACGCCGACTGGGATGAGGTCGATACGCCGACGTAAGCGGGCCGGCCGCAGGGTGCGCCGTCACTGCGCGGCCTGCGCGTCGTCTGGCGGTCTGGCTGGTCGTTGCGTGCTTCGCGCTCCGCGCGGGCGTCGATGTGAAGCGGGCACCTCCAGGAGCGAACCGTCGCCCTAGGCGCCAGCCGCCTCCAGGCGCGCCTGCACGGCGGCCAGTGCATCCTGCAGCTCGGCGACGGTGGCTTCCAGCGTTTGTACGCGCGCTTCCAGCTCGCTGCTGTCGGCACTGCTGCGGGGGCCTGGCGCAGCGCGCGCCGCCGCGGCCTGCAATGCCTCCACGTCCAGCTCGCCGCTGAGCAGATGCATGTAGCGGTCCTCGCGCTGGCCGCTGGCACGCGGCAGTTGCACCGCCAGGCCGCGCTGGATGAGCCGGTCCAGATGGTGGCGCACGTCGTCGGCATTGTTGAAGCGCGCCAGCCGCTCGCTACGCGCGAACAGCTCGCCCAGCGTCTGCGGGCCGCGCAGCAGCAGCAGGCCGATCAGGGCCACCTGCTGGCGCGTCAGATCCAGCACGCTGCCCAGCCGGTGTTCGTAACGCTCGGCGCGCGAGGAGAACTGCTGGCGGACCAGCCCCAGGGTTTCGAGTTGACGCAGGGCGTGATGCACCACGCCGGTCTGCAGGTTCAGCACCGGCTCGCGTGCGGTCTTCTGGTTGGCGGCCACCTGCGCGGCGTTGACCGTGAGCGGATACGCATCCGGCGTGGTCGCCTCTTTTTCGATCAGGCAGCCGAGCACGCGGGCCTGGGCGGTATCGAGGACGGGCGGGGAAGGTACATCTGTCATGGGGGCGACTCCGGGGCAATCAGCGCACAAGCATATGCCGATCCTGCATTGGCGTTCTTCAGGCCGCGATCCCATGCAGGGCAGCCAGAGCGGCAACGGGATCGAAGCGGCCGTCAGTCGTCGCAGGCGCATGAGGCACGCGTGCAACGCCAGCAAATCCCACGGTGGCCACGTCGCCGTGCGTGCGCACGTGCCGCTGCCCGCAGCACTGCTGTCGGCCGGAGCGGGCGGGGCGGCGCGAACCCGCTAAAATCGCGGTCTTCATTGCCGCTCCTGTCCTGGTGGATGCCATGCGCCCCTCGCTTTACGCACCGTTGTCCCTGCTCGCCTGCACTGCGCTGGCCCTGAGCGCCTGCAAACCCGGCGACAAGGAGCTGGCGCAGCGCGCGCAGGACGCCGCCGTGTCCGCCAATGCGGCCGCAGGCGCCGCCGCAGCCAAGACCGCCACGCCGCCCGTGGCCGCCACCGCGCCGGCCGGCGACGACAACCTCAACGCGGTGCTGTGGATGCAGCGCTCGGAGGAATACCGTGCAGTGGCCGAGCAGACCTACCGCGCCGCTGCCGACAAGCTGGACGCTGCGCTGAAGCAGCCCAACTGGGACGCGCTGGTGCCCGAGGAACGCGGCAATGCCGCCACCGGGCTGAAGCCGGCGGTGGTGCTGGACGTGGACGAGACGGTGCTGGACAACTCGCCCTACCAGGCGCGCCTGCTGCGCGACGGCAAGGAATACGACGAGCTGAGTTGGGACCAGTGGGTGGCGGAGAAGAAGGCCAAGCCGATCCCGGGCGTGGTGGATTTCGCCAAGGCCGCAAATGCCCGCGGCATCACCCTGGTCTACATCTCCAACCGCGCCGTGCACCTGAAGGACGCCACGCTTGCCAACCTGCGCAGCGTCGGGCTGCCGGTGGCCGATGACAGCGTGTTTCTCGGCCTTGGCACCGTGGTCCAGGGCTGCGAGCAGAACGGCAGCGAGAAGAACTGCCGGCGCCAGTTGGCCGGCCAGAAGTACCGCGTGCTGATGCAGTTCGGCGACCAGCTCGGCGACTTCGTGCAGGTCACCGCCAACACCGGCCAGGCGCGTGGCGCGCTGCTGCAGCAGTACCACGACTGGTTCGGCGAGCGCTGGTGGATGCTGCCCAACCCCAGCTACGGCGGCTGGGAGCCGGCGCAGTTCAACAACGATTATGCCCAGCCCTGGCAGCAGCGCCACGATGCCAAGCGCGCCGCGCTGGAGGTGGCCCGATGAGCCGCGCCCCGCTGCCGCTGGCCGCGCATGAGCGGCTGATCTTTGCGCTGGATGTGCCCGGCCACGACGAGGCGATCGCCTGGGTCGACCGCCTGGGCGAGTCGGTGTCCTTCTACAAGATCGGCATGGAGCTGCTGGCCTCTGGCGAGTACTTCCAGGTGCTCGACGCCCTGGCCAGGCGCGACAAGCGCGTGTTCGTGGATCTGAAGTTCTTCGACATCCCCGCCACCGTGGCCGGCACCATCCGCCGGCTGGCGCAGTGGCCGGTGAGCTATTGCACCGTGCACGGCTGGCACGCCGGCATGCTGCAGGCCGCCGCCGAGGCCAACCACGGCGACATGCGCCTGCTGGCGGTGACCGTGCTGACCTCGATGGGCCGGCCGGACCTGGCGGCGATGGGCATCGACCGCGAACCGGTGGAGGTGGTGGTGGAGCGCGCGCTGGCCGCGCAGGCCGCCGGCATCGACGGGGTGATCGCCTCCGGCCAGGAGGCCGGCCGGATCCGCAGCGCCACCGGCGCAGGGTTTTCGATCGTCTGCCCCGGCATCCGCCCCGGCGGCCCGGTCGGCGACGACCAGCAACGCACCGTGGGTGTGGCGCAGGCCTTCCACGACGGCGCCGATGCCATCGTGGTTGGCCGGCCGATCCGCCTGGCTGCCGATCCGGCCGCTGCGGCGAATGCGATCCAGGCCGAGATTCGTACTGCATTGGGGCAACGTCACGAGTAAGGCGGCTGCGGTTTCTTGCGACCTCGCAAGATGCGAAATGCGATAGCCAGTCAACTCAGGTAGGGAAATCACCCACCTGGGGTGGGGTATTGCCTGCTGGTGAGGATTACGTGAAAACGTAATTCTTTATCGGCAGGCGACCTAGACGGTGACCATCGTCTGCAAGGATGCGCATGTGCGCGATGTTTGCGCCATATCGCCCAAGGACGGTACTACCGCAGCGTCTCGCGCTGCCGGTCGCTGCCGATATGGGACACCGGTTTCGGATAGCAGTGTCATGCGTGATCTTTTTCGGCCGCTAACTGCGGTGGTGCTTTGTATTGGCCTTGGCGCCTGTTCTCTCGTCGCCAACGTGCCTGAGTTGTTCCGCTACAACGAACCCACCGACGGTCAACGAACGCGTCTGCGCATCGTCGGCGATGACGGTAATACCGTCATCTACCCTGGGACCACGTGCGACCGTGCCAACGTGCCGGGATTTGGCAGAGCTGCTCGCGCGCTGGTGTTCGGTGGGCAGGATCTGGGCATGCCGCGCTTGAGCGATACACCCAAACATCCCTTGGAATTGGCTGTGCGGGCAGGTGAACCCATGGTGGTGGGTTTCAGTGCCGGTGCTGTAGCCAGTCAGACGTGTCCCAAAGCGCCGCCAGGCTATCGAATGGTCTGCAATGCCCCGATCGGTCACGGGCCGACTTGCGCAACCACGCGGAGTTTCGTGCCGGAATCGGGTATCGATTACGAGGCGCACGTGGATTTCGGTGCGGGCCGCTGCCGGCTCGATGTGTATGCCCTGACAAAGCGTAACGACGGTACGACCGAACGCCGCGCCATTGCCGCCGCGTTACCCAGCTGCCCCGCCACCTCAAAGGAATGATTGCCATGGCACATGTCCGTTTAATCTCCATTGGCCTGGGCGCCGCACTGCTCAGCGCCTGCGCAACGGCTCCAAAACCCAAGGCGATCGTCGCCGAGCCGATCCAGCCACCATTGACCGTGGTCGCGTCGAAAGATACCTATCGCAAGACCACCGGGTTGCGTGTCGTGCATCGCTCGCACACCGCAAAGGCAACCAGCCTGAAAGTCATGCAGGGAATCTTCGGGGCGATGAGCACCGGCGGAAACATTACGGCATTTAAGAAGGAGGATCTGCTCGGTGACCCGAATGAGGATCTGGTAGATCCTTCAATCAAGGAACTCCCGCACGCGCTGGAAGAACAACTGCGCAGTTATGCGCTGGCGCATCCTGCGGCCACGCCGCCCGCGCAGTTTGTGATCCGTCCCGCCACATGGGCATTGATCTACACTTCGTTGTCGGATTCGCAGACGCCCTACCAATTGCACCTTTCATTGGGTATGGAAGCGCGTGCTCCGGACCGCGACGGCCAGCGCCAGGCAACGGTCACACAACGCTGCAATCCCGCACCCATTGAGTTGTCACTGGCCGACTGGCAAGCGGCAGACTACGCCAAGGTGAAGCAGGTGGGTGCTGATTACGTTGCTCAGTGCAGCGAAGAGTTCGCACGCAACTTCCCGACCTTGTTTCACGAGACCGCAGCGGTCGCTGCTTCTGACTAATCAATGAGTTACGTAGATATTATTAAAGTGTTGCTTTAACGTTAAAGCCTGCGTACGATGCCCCTCGTCCGAGGTCAGTCGGAAGCTGTGCCACTCATTGTCCACCGGGCTTGTCCCGGTTTTCGAAGGGATCGGGCCTTGTGCCCGGTCCTTTTTTTTGCCTGCCGATCGGTGCGTGCAGCGACTGCGTCGGCGGTGCCGTCGCTCAACGCGGCGCCGCTGCCTTGCAGTAGCGATCGATGAACTGCTGGTGGGTCGGCATGACGTCCACGCAGTGGCCGATGGTCTGCGCCACGCTGGCCAGGAAGCGCTCGGCGTCGTGATCGGGTACCTGGTCCACCAACGGGTGGTAGCCCCGCGGCAGGATGCCCTGGCCGACCATCACCTGCACCCAGCTGATCTCGGCGAACATCTCCTCGGCATTGCGGTAGAAGCGCCCGCTGTCGCGGAACAGGTCCAGCGTGGTCTGCAGCTCCGGGGTGATCGGCATCGTGCGGCAGTGGCGCCAGAACGCGCTGTCGTCGCGCTCGGTGGCGTGGTAATGCAGCACCAGGAAATCGCGGATGCGGTCGAACTCGAACGCCAGTCGGTCGTTGTAGCGCTGCACCAGCACCGGGCTGATGCCCTCGCGCGGAAACAGCTCCAGCAGCCGGGAAATGCCGGCCTGGATCAGATGGATGCTGGTCGATTCCAGCGGTTCCAGGAAGCCGCTGGCCAGGCCCAGCGCCACCACATTGCGGTTCCAGAACTGCTTGCGCCGGCCGGTGGTGAAGCGCAGCGGGCGTGGGTCGGCCAGCGGCTTGCCATCCAGATTGGCGAGCAGCGTGGCGGCGGCTTCGTCGTCGCTGATGTGCGCGCTGGAGTACACATAGCCGTTGCCGGTGCGGTGCTGCAGCGGGATGCGCCACTGCCAGCCGGCCGCGCGCGCGGTGGAGCGCGTATACGGCGTGGGCGGGCCGACGTTTTCGCTCGGCACCGCCAGGGCGCGGTCGCAGGGCAGCCAATGGGTGAAGTCGTGGTAGCCGGTGTGCAGCGCTTCTTCGATCAACAGCCCACGGAAGCCGGAGCAGTCGATGAACAGGTCGCCGCTGACGACCTGCCCGGAGGCCAGCTGCAGCGATTGCACGTGGCCGCTGTCCGCATGCAGCTGCACCTGCTCGACCAGGCCTTCGATACGGGTGACGCCGCGCTGTTCGGCGTAAGTGCGCAAGAAGCGCGCGTACTGCGTGGCATCGAAGTGATATGCATAGGCGATATTGGCCAGCGGCGAATTGGCCGGCACATCGCCGGCCGAGGTCATGAACTTGCCGCGCACCGCGGCCACGGTGTTGAGCGTATAGGCACCCAGCGGCTGCGCCTTGCCGCGCGCGTGCTGCTTGATCCAGTACTGGTGGAACGGCAGCAGCCCGAGCGGGTGCCCGATCTGGGTGCCGAAGCCATGGATGTACGACGTGCCGGGCCGCTGCCAGTCGACGAACTCGATGCCGAGCTTGAAGCTGCCCTGGGTCTGGCGGACGAACTCGGCTTCATCGATGCCGAGCAGGTTATTGAAGGCCTTAATGTGCGGCACGGTGGCCTCGCCGACGCCGACGGTGCCGAGCTGTTCGGACTCGATCAGCTGCACCTTGAAGCCGGGGCCAAGCACGCGCGCGAACGCCGCGGCGGCCATCCAGCCGGCGGTGCCACCGCCGACGATGACGATATTGCGGAGGGGAGCGGGGATCATGCCTGTGTGTTCCTGGGCAAAGATGGCGGACGGACAAACGAACGGAGCCAGCCGGCCCCGTTCGAACTACCACACGCCCACGTCGGCGCGTGTGGCGATGGGGCCAATCAGAACTTGGCGCCGATTTCCAGCACGACACTGCGCGGCACGTAGTTGATTTCGCCACTGGTGTTGATGGCGATGTCCGGATCGAACTGCCCGTTGCTGCCGAAGCCGTTGTAGGCGTACGCGCTGTAGTTCTTGAAGTTGAAGGCGTTGAGCAGGTTCACGCGCGCGTTGAGCTTGAAGTCCCCGACCACGGTGAACTCCTTGGTGGCCTGGAAGTCCACCGTGCGGTAGCCCCAGATATCGCCACCGACCAGGAACTTGCCGCTGCCCGGCGGGGTGACACCGACCTGCTGGCAGGTCGCGCCATCGGGATCGGTGAAGCCGAAGCAGGCGATCGTGTTGATCGGCTCGGGCGTTGCCAGCACCAGCTTGGCACCGAAGGTGACGCCCCACGGACCATCGATCGAACCGGAAGCGACAAAGCGATGTGCGGCCACGGCGTCGGACTTCACGAACGGATAGCCGCGAATGGTCGCCTTGTCGAAACCGTACGGCTCATCGATGTTGCGGTTCTGGCGCGCGCTGGTGTGGGTGTAGGACAGGGTCAGGCCCCAACCGGATTCCTTGGTGTACGGCTTGTCAGCCGACAGCAGGACCTGGCTGTTGCGCTGCTCCAGGCCGTTGCTGCCCAGAATGGTGTTCTGGTAGCCCGGCACCGGCTCGCCCCACGGCACGTTGCCATTCTGGAAGTAGGAGCCATCCGGATAGCGGTTGATCAGGCCCATGGCAAAGCCGTCGTAGCTCAGGATGCGCTGGAACGTCACATCGGTCAGCCAGTCGCCCACCTGGTTGGTGATGCCGATGCTGTACTGGTCGCTGTACGGCGTCTTGAGCTTGTTGTTGAACATGAACAACTCGGCGCTGCCAGCGACACCGGGAATGGTGTTGAGCTGATCGATGCCGTTGAGGTAACGCGGGTCGAACGCAACGCACGTGCGCTCTGCGCGATAGCACTGCTGGGTTGCCGGGTTTTCGAAATACACCGCGACCGGCGACAACGCCGCCTTGCTGGTTTCCAGGGCCAGCTGCTCGAACAGGTTGCGGTCGTACGAACGCGCGGCACCGCCGTGCAGGATGGCGGCCTCGTCACCGAAGAAGTCGTAGGAGAAACCGAAGCGCGGAGCCCAGGCATCCTTGAAGTTCTTGCGGTTGTTGCCGGTGCTGATGTAATCGGCCACGTTGATGCCGCTGGGCAGCAGACGGTTGGCCCATGGTTGACCGGGGTTTTCCGCATCGTTGGCGTACAGCGCGTCGACGAAGGCCTGCGAGGTCACGAAGTCGGTGTAGGCCGGTGTGTCCTCGTAATCCCAGCGCACGCCGATGTTGATCATCAGCTTGTCGGTGGCGGCCCAATCGTCCTGCAGATAGATGCCGTACTGCTTGGACGGCGATACCACCGTCGCCCGCTGGCCGGGCGTGGTGTAGGGCGCAATGAAGTCGACGCGATACGGCGTGGATTCCACGCTGCCGCCGTTGACGCGGTAGCTGAACTGCGGATTCAGCGCGGCCGCGTCCTGCGAGGTCAGCTCGATGTCCTTGTAGTTCACACCCATCTTGATGGTGTGTTCGCCGTGCCACTGGAAGCTGGTGAAGGTCAGGTCGTTCTGCAGGAACCAGCCCTTCTGGCTCTTGCGCTGCGCATTCCTGCCGCCGGCCGAACCGGTGGTCAGGAAGGTGCGCTCATCGATATCGGTGGAGCCGGCACGCGGCTGGAAATACGTGTAGACGATGCCGTTGCCCAGCGTGCGCGGGGTCGGGTTGTTCTCCGAGTTTTCGGTGCCGACGATGACCTCGTTGAACCAGTTGTCGGCACTGTGCTGCCAACGCAGGTTGGTGCGCTTGTCCTTGTTGATCTTGTCGGTGGCCTGCGCGAGCGTGTTGGTGCCGCCCACGTTGGCGGTCTGGGTCTCGTCGCGATAGATCGTGCTCAGCTCGATGCGATCGCGATCGGTGGGTTCGAAATCGATCTTGCCGAAGAACAGGTCTTCTTCGAACGGCATGTTGGCCGGGCCGTACTGGCTGGCCAGATCGGAAGGCAGCTGGTTGAGGAACGCGGCTGCCTCTGCGCTCGGTTGCACGCTCTTGGGTGCGACGTTCTCCTTGCCTTCGTAGGCAACGAAGAAATGCATGCGGTCCTGGATGATCGGCCCACCCAACGCAAACCCGTATTCCTTGGTCTGCGAATCGATCTTGCCGTTGGCTTCCTCGTCGGGCCGCTTGTCGCGCAGATCCTGGTCGGTGTAGCGATAGAAGGCTTCACCGTGGAATTCGTTGGTGCCGGACTTGGTGGCCGCGGTGATCGCCGCGCCACTGATCTGGCCGTATTCGGCCTTGTAGTTGGAGGTGATGACCTTGTATTCGCCGATCGCCAGCTGCGGGAACGGGTTGCCCTGGGTGTCGCTCTGGCCGGCAACGCCGCCGCTGCGCACGTAGCTCTTCTGGCCGACGCCGTCGATATACAGATTGCCGGCGCTGGCATTGGAGGCGCCACCGCGCAGCTTGGTGTTGCCGTTGCCATCCACCTGAAACACCATGCCCGGCACGGTGTCGGCGAACTCGAGGAAGTTGCGCGTGGCCTGCGGCAATTGCTGGATCTGTCGCGCCGAAATGGTGTTGCCCACCTCGGAGGTCTTGACGTCGCGAATCATCGGCGCGCTGACCGTCACCGTGTCCAGTGTGGTCGCGTCGCCGGCGGGCGCCGCGGCCGCCTCGGTGCCGAGATCGACGGTGGCGCTGGAGGCCACCGACAGGGTCACCGTGCGGCTGGCGCCGTTGGATTCGACCTTGTAGGTGCCCGGCTGCAGACCGACGATGGTGTAGTTGCCGTTGGCATTGACCGGTGCGCGTCGCACCGAGCCGGTGGCGAGGTTGGTGACGACGACCTCGCTGCCGCTCTGTGCGGAAGCGACCTGTCCGCGCAACGTGGCGTTGCTGGACTGGGCCATGGCCGGGGGGGTGGCGAACAACGAGGCAGCCAGGGCGCAGCACAACAGGCTACGTGCCGGCAGGGTGGAGACGGTGCGGTGAGTCTTCATGACTTTCCCCCTCCCAGGGGTAAAGCGCGAACCAGTGAAGTGACTGGCGCGTCGAGGTTGGTGCTTGGTGTGGATGGAACGGGTACAGCGGGCAACAAACAAACAGCAGGGACGGCAAACACAACAAAAACGGTCGCCAACCGGAGCGTGGCGTCTGCGGCATCGCGCGCATCGCGCGTCGCGCCGCAGCAACACACCTCAATCGGGACGATGCAACAAGCCTGCGGCCGGCCCCTCCCCATTGCCGTGGGGCCGATGCAGCTTAGGCAGCGGGTGCGGTACCGGCGCCGAGACGCCGGAGCCGCCAACGCAGCCGTTACCAGTTAGGCAGCGGGTGCGGTACCGGCGCCGAGACGCCGGAGCCGCCAACGCAGCCGTTACCAGATGATGCGTGCGCTCATGAACAAGGTCCGTGGCGGAGTGGACATCGCGCCGTACTGGTTGATGCTCACGCGCGGGTCGTACACGCCGGCACTGCCCCAGTCGATGCTGTACTGATCGTAGTTGCGGAAGTTCAGCGCATTGATCAGATCGCCGCGCACCTGCACCGTCACCGCATCGGTGATGTGCATGTCCTTGGACAACGACAGGTCCAGCTGGCGGGTGCCGAAGATGTCGCCGCCGGCGATGAACTTGCCGCCGGGCGCATCCACCGAGACCACGCGGATGTTGTCCGAACTCGGGCCGCCGTACTGGTCGTAGGAGATCGCCTCGTTGCGCGGCGGCACCGTGGCCAGGGTCAGCTTGGCCGAGCCGCTGATGCCCCAGAACAGGTCGTAGATGCCGGTAAGCACCAGGCGGTGGCGCGGCACCGCATTGAGATCCAGGAACGGGTAGTCGGCAATGGTGGCCGCATCGAATCCGTAGCGATCGTCGTTGCCGCGATTGCCGCGCGCACGCGAGAAGGTGTAGGCCGCAGTCAGGCCCCAGCCGCTCTCCTGCGTATAGGGCTTGTCTGCCGACAGCAGCAACTGGCCGGTCTTGGTCTCCACGCCGTTGTTGCCGATGATCAGGTTGCCGAAGCCGCGGGGTGTCTGGCCGAACGCCTGGTTGCCGTTCTGGAAGAAATCGCCGTTGGCATAGCGGTTGCCCAGGGTGAAGATGAAACCGTCCTTGCTGTGGATGTACGACAGCGTGGCCGAGGTGTTCCAGTCGCCCAGCTGGGTGCGCAGGCCCAGCGAATACTGGTCGGCATACGGCGTCTTCAGATCGTTGTTGAGCAGGTCGATTTCGCCGTTGCGCACGCGCGCATCGACCAGGTTGGCCAGGCTGTCGGGATTGCTCACATAGGTCGGATCGAAGGCGGTGCAGGTACCCGGCGCCGGGACGCAGTTGGTGGGTCCGGCAAAGCGGATCGTGTACTGCGCCAGCGCGGATTTGATCTGCTCCAGGCCCATCACGTCGAACAGGTTGCGGTCGTAGCTGCGGCCGGCACCGCCGAACAGCACCAGCGACTCGTCGCCACGGAAGTCGTAGGAAAAGCCCAGGCGCGGTGCGAAGTTGTTGTTGTCCTGTTTGCGATTGCGGCCGTTGCTGATGTAGTCGTTGATGTCCACCCCGCCCTTGGCCAGCTGCTCGGCGTAGGTGGCGCTCACGGCCGGATCGGTGCCGGGGCCGTTCAAGGCCGCCACCACTTCCGGCGGGGTCACGTTGTCCAGGTACGAGGGAATCTTTTCGCCATCCCAGCGCACGCCGATATTCAACTGCAGCTTGTCGTTGACGTCCCAATCGTCCTGGATGTACAGGCCCAGCTGCTTGCTGGTGGTGGTCACCGACGGTGCGGCACCGGCGAACGGCAGGTTGAAGCGCACTTGGTAGGGAATGGCCGAGGTGCCCGCGCCATCGCCCACCGCGTAGTAGAACGACGGGTTGGCCGCAGAGTTCTCGCTCTGGGTCAGCTCCACTTCCTTGTACTTCACGCCCATCTTGATGACGTGGTTGCCGTGCCACTCCAGATTGTTGAAGGTCAGGTCGTTCTGGAAGCTGGGGCCCTTCTGGCCCTTGCGCTGGATCGCCAGGCCACTGGTGGCACCGTCGTTGAGCAGCACGTCGTCTTCGGCGATGCCGCGCGTGTACACGCTCTGGCTGCCCACGGTATAGGCGGTGGGATTGAACAGCACGTCCTCATAGGACACGCGCGCTTCGTTGACGTAGCGCTCGCCGTAATGCTGCCAGCGCAGGTCGAAGCGCTTTTCGGTGTTGAGGTTGATCTTGGAGGCGATCGCGGTGGTCTGGCCGCCGACGCTGTCGCGGCTTTCCTCGTCGCGGTACTTGCCGGTGAGCTCGAGGCGGTCGTTCTCGCCGATGTCCCAGTCGACCTTGCCGAAGTACAGGTCTTCGTTGAACGGGCGGGTGACCGAGCCGAGCCGGCTCTGCACGCCGGCGGGCAGGTCGTCGCTGAGCGCGCTGAAGCGATCGGGCACGGCCACCGGATTGGCCGAGACCTCGAAGCCCTTGCCTTCGTAGCTGAAGAAGAAATGCGCCTTGTCCTGCACGATCGGCCCGCTCAGCGCAAAGCCGTATTCGTCCTGGTGGGTCTTGCGCTTGCTGCCATCGGAGTTGGGCGCGCCGGCGCGTTCGTCGGGCTGACGCGCGCGGAAATCGGTGTTGCTGGTGCGCCCGAAGATCTCGCCGTGGAACTCATTGCCGCCGGACTTGGTCGAGGCCACGATCGCCGCCGAACCGACCTGGTCGAACTCGGCCTTGTAGTTGGAGGTGATGACCTTGTACTCGCCGATGGCCAGCTGCGGGAACGGGTTGCCCGCGCTCTGCTCCTGCCCGGACACGCCGCCGAACAGGTAGCTCTTCTGGCCGACGCCGTCGATGTAAACGTTCACCGCCGAGCTGCCCTGCGCGCCGCCGCGGATCTGGCTGTTGCCGTTGGAGTTGGTCTCGAACTGCATGCCCGGCACGGTGTCGGCGAACTCCAGGAAGTTGCGCGTCAGCTGCGGCACGGTGCTGATCTGCTTCAGCGACACGTTGGTGCCCACTTCGGAGGTCTTGACCTCCTGCAGCGTGGTGGCGGTGACCTGCACCGCATCCAGCGTGGTGGCATCGCCGGCAGGCGCCGGGGCTGCGCTGCCGCCCAGGTTCAAGGTGACCGACGAGGCCACCGACAGGGTCACGGTCTGCTCGCTGCCGGGGCCGGCATCCACCTTGTAGGTGCCCGGGGGCAGGCCAACCAGCGCGTAGCTGCCGTCGGCACCGGTGGGCACGCGTCGGACGGCACCGCTGGCGACATTGGTCGCAGTCACGGTGGTGCCGGCCTGTGCTGCCGCAACCTGGCCGCGCAAGGTCGCATTGCTGGACTGGGCCATGGCCGGGGTGCTGGCCAGCAACGAGGCGGCAAGGGCGCAGCACAACAGGCTGCGCGCGGGCAGGGTGGAGACGGTGCGGTAATTCTTCATGACTTTCCCCCTCCCAGGGGTAAAGCGCGAACCAGCGGAGTGGCTGGCGCGTCGGTACTGCGTCAAGCGGGACAGCTGGCAACAACGGCAAAGGACTGCAAGCAACACACGTTCGGCAAAGCGTGGTGGCGCGTTTCAGGTGGGAGGCGCCGCCCGCGGCGCGCTGGACGCGCGCACGATCAGTTCGGGAACCATCTCGGAAAACGCCGGGGGGGCGGCATCGGCGGGCGGGGCGGGCGCATCGACCAGTTGCTGGCCCAGCAGCAACTGCAATGCCCGCGCGCCCAGCCCGGCGATATCCACCCGCATGGTGGTCAGCGCCGGCAGCACGTAGCGCGCCATCGGCACGTCGTCGAAGCCGGCCAGCGCGATGTCCTGCGGCACCTTCAGCCCGGCATGGCCGAGCGCGAACAGGCAGCCCAGCGCCATCATGTCGTTGGCCGCGAATACCGCATCCGGGCGCGCGCCCTGTGCCAGCGTCTGGCCGGCGCGGTAGCCGGACTCTTCGTCGAAGTTGCCCGGCAGCACCCACGGCTGCACGTCGGCATCCAGCGCCAGCTCGTCGCGGTAGCCGCGCAGACGCTCGTGCGCATCGAAGTTGTCGGCCGGCCCGGCGATGAAGGCGATGCGGCGGTGGCCGCTGTCGCGCAGGTGCCGCGTCATCGTCCGCGCGCCGCCGTAGTTGTCCACGTTGAGCACCGGGCGCTGGCTGGCCGCGCCGGCGCAGTTGAGCAGCACCGCCGGCAGGCCGCCGGGCAGGGCGTCCTCGTGCACGCCGGAGTCGCCCAGCGAGGGCGACATCACCACCACCCCGTCCACGCGCCCGGGCAGGCGTTCCAGCGCCTTGCGCTGCGCCTGCGGGTCGCCGTGCGAGCTGGACACCAGCAGGTGGTAGCCCTGCTCGCGCGCCACCTGGTCGATGCCGCGGATCAGTTCGGAAAAGAACTCGCCATGCAGGTCCGGCAACACCACCCCGATGGTATGGGTGCGCCGGCTGCTGAGGCTGCGCGCGGCGTGGTGCGGGATGTAATGCAGCGCACGGGCCACCTGCAGCACGCGCTCGCGCACCGACTCGGCCACATGCTGGTGCCCATTCATGGTGCGCGAGACCGTTGCCACCGACACCTGCGCTTCGCGCGCGACGTCCTTGATGGTGACGCTACCGCCTTCGGAGCGTGGCCGACTCATGGCAAAACCTCCAGGACAACGCGGCTGCCGCCGCACGCCGGGAAGGGTCGCACGGTCCGCTGGCGCAGAACGTTCGTGTCACACATGCACATGAATGACATCGGCCCCAACCGATGGCGACCTCAGAGCGAGATGGCGCGCACGCTAGCAGGAACTGCAAGCGCTTACATGATGCGCTGCACCATTGGGCCAAACGCAGGTGGCACAAGGGCTTGGCGGCATCCCCTGGACAAGTTTGTCCGGGAAGGACAACGGCAGTCAATGTCGGACACTAGGCGACAACATGCATGGAACTACGAAAATCTAACGTTTCCGTACCGTACCCGGGCGCACGGTTGTCGCGCGCCTTGCCGCCAGTGCGTTCAGACAGCAAGATGCGCCGATCGATCAGGGGAACAGCGTGCGCATGTCGCCATTTACCGTCCGCGCCGGCCGGTTCCAGTCCATCGCGTGGGTGCTGCTGGCAGCGCTGTGCCTGGGCAGCTGCCAGCGCGCCGACAAGACCGCCGCCTTGCCGGGCGCCAGCGCCGAGCCAGCCGCAGCGATGCAGTCGATGACCCTGCCCTTGCGACGCAACGACCTGGTCGCCTATGCGCGGATCCGGGTCACACCTGCGCAATACACCCAGCTGGAGGCGGCCTGGCGCAGCGGCGCCAGCCGTTGGCCGCTGACCGAGCTACCGCTGCCCAACGAGGTCGGCAGCCTGCTCGGCACTTTGTCGGCCCCCGGCGCCGAGCGCCAGCTGCAGCAGGCCTTCGATGCACAGCTGGCCGGCCAGTCGCAGGGCATCCGCCAGGCCGCGCAGTCGCTGGGCCAGTTCGGCGTGCAATACCTGCGCAGCCGCAGCGACTACCAGCCCGAGCAGCGCGCCCATTACGTGCAGCTGGTCGATGCCCTGAGCGCCTGGGCGGCCACCGCGCCGCTGGCCGATCGCGCGCGCGCCAAGGCCAGCATCGCCGACCTGGTGACCGCCGCCCGCGCCACCGGCATCGGCTCGGACGCCGATCTGCAGCGCTTGGGGATGGAAGAGAGCCTGCGCCGGCTCGGGCCGTTCTGGGCCGCGGCCAAGCAGGTGCTGGAGCGTTACGGCCTGTCGCTGGACAGCAGCCTGGATGCGCTGCGCACCGGCTTGATCAGGCAGGACGGCGACCGCGCCCAGGTGCGGCTGCGCTATCCGCTGGCCGCGCACGACATCGACCTGAGCATCGGCCTGATCAAGCGCGACGGCCACTGGTACCAGCAGCAGACCCAGGACGAGGTGCAGGCGCTGCTCGGCGCTGCGCCGGCGGCGCCCGCACCCGACGCCGCTGCAACGCCTGACACCCCGGCGGCCGCGCCCGCCACGCCCGCCGCCACCGGGCAACGCCCGGCTGGGCGATAATGACCGTGATGCCAGAACAGAATCCCCTGCCGTTCCCGGACGGCCAGCCCGTCCCGCCCAGCGCTGCTGCCGATCTCGGTGCCACGGCCGCCGCCTTGCCGACCGCCGTTCCGGTTCCGCCGGACGCTGCGCCGTCGATCGCGCCCGCCGTCGCCGCTGCCCGCAGCGCCAAACGCCCGTGGTGGGCGCGCCTGCTCGGCCGCCTGGCCGACCCCTGGCTGAGCCTGACCATCGAACCGGATCAGCCGAGCCGCTACGACGACGGCACGCCGGTGGTCTACGTGCTGGAGGACTACGGCCTGTCCAGCGCGCTGATCCTGGACAAGGCCTGCCGCGAGGCCGGGCTGCCCTCGCCACTGGTGCCGCTGCCGGGCGACCCGCTGCAGCGCAAGCGCGCCTACCTGGCGCTGTCGCGGCGCAGCAGCAGCAATTCGCTGATCCCCGAGCAGCGCGGCGGCAAGACCCATTCGGATTCGCTGGCCAAGCTGCTGCAGGCGCATCGCGTGCGCGCCGACCTGGACGTGCATCTGGTGCCGGTGTCGATCTTCGTCGGCCGCGCGCCGGACAAGCAGAGCGGCTGGTTTGCGGTGCTGTTCTCGGAAAACTGGGCGCTGGTCGGCCGCTTCCGGCGCCTGCTGGCGGTGCTGCTCAACGGCCGCACCACCATCGTGCGCTTCGCTCCGCCGATCTCGCTGCGCCAGACCATGGCCGAGGGCCTGCCGCCCGAGCGCACCCTGCGCAAGCTGCAGCGCGTGTTGCGCACGCATTTCCGCCGCATCCGCGAGGCGGTGATCGGGCCGGACCTGTCCACCCGCCGCCTGCTGGTGGACCAGGTGCTGGCCGCCGATTCGGTACGCGAAGCCATCGCCACCCAGGCCAAGCGCGACAACTCCAAGCCGGTCGATGCCTGGCGCAAGGCGCATGCCTACGCCTGGGAAATCGCCGCCGACTATTCCAGCCCGGTGGTGCGCTCGGCCAGCTTCCTGCTCACCCACGTGTGGAACCGCATCTACGCCGGTGTGCTGGTGCATCACCTGGACAAGCTCAAGCAGGCCGCGCCCGGGCACGAGGTGGTCTATGTGCCCAGCCACCGCAGCCACATGGATTACCTGCTGCTGAGCTACCTGCTGTACGAACGCGGCATCGTGCCGCCGCACATCGTGGCCGGCATCAACCTCAACCTGCCGGTGGTCGGCACGCTGCTGCGCAAGGGCGGCGCGTTCTTCATCCGCCGCTCGATCAAGGGCAATGCGCTGTATTCGGCGGTGCTCAGCGAGTACGTCGCCCAGCTAGTGGCCGGCGGTTACTCGATCGAATACTTCGTCGAAGGCGGGCGCTCGCGCACCGGGCGCCTGCTGCAGCCCAAGGGCGGCATGATCGCGATGACGCTGCGCGCCTACCTGCGCCAGCCGCGCAAGCCGGTGCTGTTCCAGCCGGTCTACATCGGCTACGAAAAGCTGATGGAAGGCAACAGCTACCTTGACGAGCTCACCGGCCGGCCCAAGGAGAAGGAATCCATCTGGGGCCTGCTGTGGTCCATTCCCAAGGTGCTCAAGCAGAACTACGGCCAGGTGGTGGTGAACTTCGGCGAGCCGATCGCGCTCAACGACGTGCTGGCCAAGCACGCGCCCGACTGGGACGGCCAACCGCTGCCCGACGACGAAAAGCCCACCTGGCTGGCACCGGCGGTGGACACGCTGTCCACCCAGATCCAGACCCGCATCAACTGCGCCGCCGACGTCAATCCGATCAACCTGCTGGCGCTGGCGCTGCTGTCCACGCCCAAGCACGCGATGGGCGAGGCCGACCTGATCGCGCAGATCGAGCTGTGCAAGAAGCTGCTGGCGGAGATGCCGTATTCGGACCGTGTCACCGTCACCCCGCACACCCCGGCGCGCATCATCACCCACGCCGAAGAGATCAACGTGCTCACGCGCGTGTCGCATCCGCTGGGCGATGTGCTGAGCGTCAGCGGCGACACTGCGGTGTTGCTGAGCTACTTCCGCAACAACGTGCTGCACCTGTTCACCGCCTCCTCGTGGGTGGCGTGCTGCTTCCAGAACAACCGCCGCATGAGCCGTGCCGGTCTGTTGCGCCTGGGGCGCACCGTGTACCCGTTCCTGCAGGCGGAGTTGTTCCTGCCGTGGAGCGAGGACCGCTTTGCCGAGCGTATCGAGCAGACCATCGACATGTTCGTGCGCGAAGGCCTGCTGCTCAACGTCACCGATGACGATGGCGGCATCCTTACCCGCAATACCGGGCAGACCGACGAGGTGTTCCGCCTGCGTGCGATCGGCCATTCGCTGCAGCAGGCCTTCGAGCGCTATTACATCGCCATCTCGGTGCTGGTGAAGAACGGCCCCGGCGTGCTCGGTGCCGGTGAACTGGAAAGCCTGTGCCAGCAGGCCGCGCAACGCCTGAGCCTGTTGTATGCCCCGGCCGCCCCGGAGTTCTTCGACAAGACCCTGTTCCGCAGCTTCATCCAGAAACTGCGCGAGCTGCGCCTGGTGTGGCCGGACGAGAACAGCAAGCTGCTGTTCGACGAGCGCCTGGATGCCTGGGCCAAGGACGCCAAGTTCATCCTTGGCCGCGAATTGCGCCATACCATCGAGCGGGTCAGCCCCGAGGCGGTCAAGCCGGACGTGGTGCTGCCGCCGGTCGAGTAAGGCGGCACTACAAACGCCAGCGTCTCCCTGCGGTAGGTGATGCCGGGCAATGGCAGCGCACCCGCAGGAAAGCGCAGATGCGCACCATGCTTCCCTTCTCCCACCGGGAGAAGGTGCCCGAAGGGCGGATGCGGGTCGGTCAGCACGCGACCCCCGGCGCTGTAGTAGGCCAGAGTCACACCAGGCGTCCTCCACCAACGCGCGCAACTTCACACAACAGTTCCGTTCGTTTCATCCGCCTCTTGCAGCCGTGCCGATAGCATCGCGCCACCTTTCATCACGATCGGGTGCGTTGGATCACTGGCGTGCCCGACAGGAGACTTCCATGCGCGCAGCCATCCACACCCAATTCGGCGACCCGGCCAAGGTGCTCGAACTCGGTCAACGGCCTACTCCGCAGCCCGGCAAGGGCCAGGTGCGCATCGCCATGCGTCGCTCGCCCATCCACAACCACGACCTGTGGACGGTGCGCGGCAATTACGGCTACAAGCCGGAGCTTCCCGCAATCGGCGGCAGCGAGGCGGCCGGCGTGATCGACGCCCTCGGCGAAGGCGTCCAGGGCCTGCAGACCGGCCAGCGCGTGGTCGCCGCCGGCGTGCACGAGAGCTGGGCGGAGTTTTTCCTGGCCGACGCGTCCGGCGTGGTGCCGCTGCCCGACGCGCTGGACGACGACCGCGGTTGCCAGTTGATCGCCATGCCGCTGAGCGCGCTGATGCTGATCGAGTTCCTGCAGGTCGAAAAGGGTGACTGGATTGTGCAGAACACCGCCAATGGTGCGGTCGGCAAGACCGTCGCCATGCTCGCCGCCGCGCGCGGCATCAACGTGGTCAATCTGGTGCGCCGCAACGCCGGCGTGGACGAGCTGCAGGCCCTGGGCATTGGCAACGCGGTCTCCACCGCCCGGGAGGGCTGGCAGGACAGCGTGCGCGCGCTGGTCGGCGAGGCGCCGATCGTGCGCGCAATCGACTCTGTCGCCGGCAGCGCGGCCGGCGACCTGATGGGGCTGCTTGCCGAGGGCGGCGAGCTGATCTCGTTCGGCTCGATGACCGGCGAGCCGCTGCAGATTTCCAGCGGCGATGTGATCTTCAAGCAGGCCAGCGTGCGCGGCTTCTGGGGCAGCAAGGTCATGGCCGCCACCAAGCCCGAGGACAAGCGCCGCATGATCGGCGAACTGCTCAAGGCCGCCGTCGATGGCAGCCTGGCTCTGCCGGTGGAAGCGGTATTCGATCTGGAAGATGCAGCCAAGGCGGCCGCGGCAAGCGCCGAACCGGGCCGCCGTGGCAAGATCCTGCTGCGCGCAGGCTGAGGACGGCGGCCCGGGTCGTCTTACGACAGTCGGCGCCTGACGCGCAAAAGCGGTGAGGCGCTTGCACGTCCGCTGACGCGAACAAGCGCCCGGATCCGTTGCCCAGATCGGCCGAAGAGATCGACAATTCTCCAAGACCGGTATATCAAGCCCCTCTCCCCTCGGGGCGAAGCCGCACCGCTTGCGCGCCACTGGCGCGCGTGCCTTGGAGCGCCCGCGTCGCAAGACGTGGGCTGGGGCGCGCAGCGGGATTGGGGTGAGGGTGTGGCCCAAGCGACCAACGCGACACGCCTCAGCTCGAGCCGGCGCCATGCGGACAAACCCCTGCCTGCGTCACCAACTGACTCAACTGCCTGTCACCGCGACCTTGATATCCACTGCCGCAAAGCAGACCCAGGCGGCCGCACGCACCAACCTCACGCCGGCTCGTCAGGCACCAGCTCCATTTCCAGCCGCGTGATGCAGTCCTTGAGATGCAGCTTGCGCTTCTTCAGGCGCTTCATCTGCAACTCGTCCTCCATGTTGGCGGGCACGCGCTGGATCTCCTCGTCCAACGCGCGGTGGGCGCGTCGCAACTCGGCGATCTGCTCGGCGATCTCGGCGGGTGAGAGAGTTTCCACGGCTCCGAGCATACACAACCACGGGCCGGCCGCGTCACCCGTGCTTGCCAAGCCGTCCGGGGCTGCGACAATGCCTGCGCGCCGTTGGGGAAACGGCGGCGCGCCTGATCCCATCATTGCCGCGCGGCCATGGCCGTCGAGAAAGGAGTCTTTACGATGCGTTTGCGTTCTTCCCTGCTGGCCCTGAGCCTGCTCACCGCCGCCAACCTGGCCAGCGCCGCCGACGTCGCCAAGTACGACGGCTTTTTGTGCTGCAACCTGCGCACCGACGGCAGCTGGATCAGCGACAGCAACTACGCCGAAGACGGCAAGCGAATGCTTCCCGTAGGCACCCCGGTCAGCGTCACCGGCTTCGGCCGCAACCGCGTCAACCTCAAGATCGCCGGCGAAAAGCAGTCCATCGGCAACGATTACAGCCGCGACCTGGACAACACCGCCTTCGCCGCCCGCTATGTCGTCACCGCCGACCCCAAGCTCAAGCTGGCCACCTTCCCGCCCAAGATCCGCCAGGCCATCAATGACGGCAAGCTCACCGGCGGCATGACCCGCGAACAGGTGCTGATGGCGGTCGGCTACCCGATCAGCAGCGAAAACCCGAATCTGGACGCCTCGCTGTGGCGCTACTGGCGCGACAGCTTCTCCGAGTACCAGGTGCAGTTCGGCCCTAGCGGCAAGCTGGTCAAGGTGACGGCCGATCCGCAGTTGATGAATTTGATTTGGGTGCAGTGAAATTTTGGGGAAAACCTAATGGCGATACCAAAAGCATTTATATCTTATTCGCACGACTCACAGGATCACAAGAAGTGGGTATTGGATTTTGCAGTTAGGCTTCGAAATAATGGAATAGATGCAATGCTTGATCAATGGGACTTGAAGCCCGGCGATGACTTGCCTCTATTCATGGAGCGGGGCATGAATTCTGCCGATCGCGTGCTAATGGTTTGTACGGATAATTATGTTGGCAAGGCAAATTCCGGAGTGGGAGGCGTCGGCTACGAGAGAATGATTGTCACAGCTGATTTGTTAAAAAAAATAGACTCTAACAAAGTAATACCATTGATACGCCAGAATGGAACTCATGAAGTCCCTGTTTTCCTTCAGTCAAAGTTTTTTTTGGACTTCTCACGACCTGATCAATTTGAGTTTTCATTCGATGAGCTAATTCGCACATTGCACAATTCCCCGCTATTCGAAAAGCCACAAGTTTCCAGTAATCCCTTTGTCTCTGCCTCTCAGACCCCACCTAATCGCGTTGGTGATGGCGTTCTGCAGGTGATTAGGTGCGTTGTAAATATCTTTGAAAAGCAGACATGGGATCATGTCAGTTATTCAGAGCTCATTGCAAAAGCAAAGATGTCGAGAATCATGTTTGACATTTATGTCGATCAAGCTAGATCACAGGGTTTATTAACTCAGGATAGTGATAAGGACGTCATTTTGACGGCTAAGGGAAAGGTTTATGCTATTCAGCATGGACTAATCTCTTAACGCCTAGTGACCAAAGCTACTAATCGGAATAAATGAGTGGAATTGGCGAGCTAAATGTATTTTAGTTCAACTGCCTCCTGAGAGATCTGCAGCCCGTGGGTGAGGTGAGAGGAAGGCAAAGGTGTGAGCTACGCAGGCTCTGGCCAAGTAGCTGGCATTGTGCAGTTATCAACCAGTATGCTGAGATGAGGCGCGTCCTTGGTTCAACTGACGTATCAATCTGGTGTCTAGTGACTTATCCCGCAGCAGGCGTGGAAACCCACGACCAGATTATTCAAATTGACCGAGCTTGTGTTGATTGTGTCTGTATACGATCTTGCTGTTGAGCCTGCATAACCTCCTGCGCCTTTGTCTGCTGGACTACTTCCACCTGTGCCATACGCTGATCGACAGGAACAGAGAGCGCTTCTTGCGTCGGCATGTGCGCTCGATGCGCAGCGGGATCTGGGGACTGGTGGCCCTCTCGCCACATGTGCAGAATTTCGCCGCCAGCCATTTTTTCGGTTGGCGAATTAAATGCAAATTTCAGATCGTCTTTTGCTGTAAAGCCCTTTTCTGCAGCCATCAGCATCAGACTTGCGCTTAGGCGGTCGCTATTCTCATCCCATGATTTCCCTGCTTGTTGATCAAGTCCGCGAACGCCACTACGGATCTTCTCCAATAGCTCATCGTCTGGTCTCCCTGTCTTGTAGGGAACGTTGAGTGCTGGCTGTTGAGGGTCGATGTCGGGAGTCGGGCTGATGTGCTGGTGCGATCCTTTTGTGTGTTGCAAGAGCCCGCGGGTTGGCGGATTGCTGCTGGTGTCCCAATAGATCTGCGGTGTTGCGGTGGTACCTGGGGGCAGCGTGATTCCGTTATGTTCTAAAAGCTCTTCTTTGAAGCGCAAGCGTTGCATATCGAGCTGCATTTGCGGAGCAACCCCACCCACTGGATGCGCATACGCCCTGTCGAATGCAATCGCTCGACTGACAGCGCCGGCCCCATAGTAGTTGGGGTAGTCCGAGTCACCGTGGAATCCAATGCCTGTTGTCTGATTTTGCGGAAGTCCTGGCGTGCCTCTGGGCTGTTTGTCGAAGTAGTAAGTCGCTTGTGCAGATACATTCTGAGGCGTCATGGGCAGTGAGCCGTCCTGATTGAACGTAATCCCTGGCCGCGCTTGTGTCTGCGTCCTGTTGCTCGGATTGGCTTCAACAAAGTCATCCACACGGCCGTTTCCGAGACGTCTCATTGCATTCAAATCGACGGCTGGATTGATTTGCCGCTCCCGATCAATCAATGCGTTCCAACCTGAAATCTGAGCTTTGGCCTCATCGTCGCGCGCACTTTTAACTAGATTCTCCACGGGGATCGTGTAATCGTTGACCGGATTATTATCTTTTGCAATCGCTTTCACTGCGGCATCAAATTGCTTGTATGAGTTGGCCATGCTTACTTGATTGAAGGCATGCTGCGTCTCATGACCAAGAACAAATGTTAGATCAGTAGCGTTGGATTTATTGAACTGACTCTGGGCTTGCCCGACCGTAGCTGGTGGAATGCTCATGGTTTTACTGGTCGGGTTGAACGTCCCCCCTGCAATCGTGCCACTAAGAGGAGCGAAATTTTCCAGCAGCATGCGTTTTTGGGGGTCGCTACTGTCAATGGTCGTAACAGCTCGCTTCATCTCGTTCGCCAGCGTCGGCGAACTGTTGATTGTTGCCTGCAGGTTGGTGACCATATCTTGCGTTACAGGCTGGCTTTGTTGGTTTGCATCCATATACGAACTATTTGCGAAACGCATACCCATCTCTTGCAGCCGGAGCGAACCGCGCAAGCTCGCCGTCGGTGCGGATCCTGGATCAAGCGCCGGGAGAGTGACGATTCCGGATGCCTTATCGTAGGAACCTGTCAGCGGTTCGGAACCGCCAACGCCTGGCTCGAATCCTTTCAGATGACCCCTGGCAGCTTCTTGATTGAGCCTCTGTGTAAGGTCTGGATCGGCCGCAACCGTTGCGCGTAGCTGCGCTTCCTGATCGGGAGTTACATCCGGTCGATTTGCAAATCGAGTCAAAGCGGATTGCAGTTGAGCGTTTGGAACGGCCATGACCATTACTCCTCAATCTTGTGAAGACTGATTGACTTAACGCAGCTGACACTTGCTTGTTGAGGTTCAGGAGAGGCTGGGTGCCATGGATTGATCTGGGCACGTATATTTTTGCGTGAGTACTGAAAAGACAGAATCCATCCAGATTCGTTATAGAGTCCTAGTTCGGCTTTGAACCCAGCATCTTTTAATGCTCTGTCATATTGCTCGAAGGCTAGCTCGCAAGGAGGAGTGGTTGAAAGAGGAATGCTACTCGGTGGTAAAAGTTCCAAAGTGACATTGGAGTACTGCGTAAATTTCTTGTCGAAGTTATACGTGATGCCGTATCCTGAATAAGGAGCTGGTTGATCGAGCGTATAAAAACCAGAATTTTCACTTGCACTCTTGGTGAATGGAACTTCTAGATACTTCTCAAGAAGTAATGGCGATAATTCATCAAAACTTTCGACATTTTCTATTAAAGAGAAGAGACGGTCCAGCAGGGCTTGGGGTGTCAGCTCAGTGTGTGTGGTCATGTCTCTTCCTCGAGGTTCTTCAGCCGAAGGTTTGGCAGTTGCACAAGACGTTGCCAAGCAGATGAGCACTACGACTATCGATAAATTCGCCTTGGATTTCACTTCGCATGCTCCTTTCGTTTGCCAAGTGCACCGCTTAAAAATTTTGTTGCTTGACGATGTTCAACTACTGCCAATTTCTTATAGCTTGTAGAAGCAGCAATAGGTGGCCGAGATCAGGGCCGCAGCGATTACTACTGTTGATTCGAGTCAAGCGCATGCTATGACGAAGCACGTCGCTTTGTCATATCGACAGGCACCGTGGTCTGCAATAGTACATCGTCCAACTGCTCCGCCAGCATATCGAAGCAAAACGCCAACGCATCCATTGGTATGGGAGGTTCATTGATGCCTGAGGTGTTTGACACGTAGCGGGGGCGTGCGAGCGCAGCCAGAAAGCGCAAATGATCGCGCGTTTGCAGCAACCGAAGCTGCGCGTTTTCCGGCAGCAGGTAATACCCGAACAGAGACTGCTCCATGCTCAACTCTCCGGACAGGCTCCCGCCGCACGGTGCGGCGGGATGCCGGGAGGTTAGCAACCGCAAACAGACGGCGGGCTTATTTCCCTTGCGGGTGTTGTATTCGCCGCCCTCCCGGCGTGGAGACGCCGAGCATATACCCGAACATCAGGCACAAAAAACCACCGCTTGACGGGGGTGGTGCCGCTGTTTGCGGAGTTGCTACGCTCCGTGAAGGAGTGTGCTACCGATGCATGGGGGAGTCAAGATGCGGGCCTGGAATCCTCGTGCTCTTTGGATTATCAATGTCGTGTCGCAAAGGTATAGTTATTAATATCCACGCATTTCACATCGGAGGTCTAAATGGGAGGCTCGAATACGCCAGCTGATAAAGCGGAAATGACGTAATTGCAAAGCAATCGTGGGCTCGAGAAGCATTCCGACACGATTCAATTTCAGGCCGCAGTTAATGACCGGCTTCACAAGCCCGGCGCTAGAATTCTCTCTCTGCCAACCGGCCGCCAAAGACCGAAGCTCACATGCAACGACATCCGGACCTGTATCCCAACGACGATAATGGCGACACCCTCTGGCACATTGCCCAGCAAGGCGTGGACCTGTCGAAGCCGCGCGAGATTGCGTTCTCCGTGGTCTTCCCCACGAAGGAGTCGGCCTTGGAGTTCTCGGTGATGCTGCTGCGCTTCGAGCAAAAGGTGCGTTGCTGCCACTATCCGGAAAACACCGCGTTTCCGATGGACGTGACGGTGTATCCGACCATGGTGCCGTCGTACAAGGCGATTTCGGCGTTCGAGGAAGAGCTGGCCGTGGAGGCCAAGCCCCTGGGTGGCCTGAATGACGGCTGGGAGTTTTCCGTGGATGACAAGGACGCCTGACGCAGCCCGTGTGCGAGAGCCGGCGATGCAGTCACTGCATCGCTGAGCTCGTTGCACCCTTACCGCGTCACCGCTGTGACTGCGGTACGCGGCGCAGCTTTGACACGTCATAGCCCATGGCGGCGATGCGTTGGACAGCCTGCTGATAGTCGGCATCGGAGACCTGCGGAGTACGCGCCATGTACCAGACGTAATCGCGCTTGCTGCGCGCCACGATGGTCTGCGCATACGCTGAATCCCGCCAGGCGATCACGTACTCGGCCTTGAACGGCCAGAAGAACTGCATGCTCCATAGCGCACCATTGCCTTCCTTCGCCACCTGGCCGATCGGATGCATGGACTTGAGCGGTGCCTGGAAGCTGCCCTTGCGGTAGGTGAAGGTGGTCTGGATGCGGCCGTCCGGCCGCAGCGCATAGCGCTCCACGGCATCGTAGGCCTTGCGCTCGGGCCGGGTGGGAATGTGCGCGATGACGTACCAGTCGCCCATGAAGCGCGGCACGTCGACGCTGTCTGCGCGGGGCAGGGCGGCACGCGACTCGCTTCCACTGGCACTCCCGTAGACCGCTAGCGTCAGCAACAACAGCATTGAACCACCTCGCATGGCAACCTCCACCAGAAAGAACCCGTAGATAGGCCTACGGCGTTACTGTGCGTCCGGATGCAAGCCCATGCGATGCAGTTCCGGACTGAGTGCTGGCGTGGTGTGCCAGCGGCACGACCGTAACGCTCGACATGTCATGGCGGTGTTGAAGCGCCAGGCCGACGCCTTGCGCATGCCAGGAAACGCGCGATCACGGAGCGGTGAGCGCCGGGTCGACGATCAGCCGCAACGAGGATAAAGACGCGCTTTGAAAGCGCAGCGGTGGCAGGACGTGTCGTTCAGCGCCGGCGGTCGAGCCATGACGCGCTGATAGTCCCCGACTGCATTCACCAGGGCGATACCGCGTCTTCCCCATATGGATGAATCGTCGCGATCCTTCCATCCGCGTCGTGTTCCAGCGGTGCCATCTTGATGCTGCGCAGATGCGTCTGCCCGCCCGACAGCACGGCGTCGTGATAGAACAGGTACCACTGGCCGTTGAACAGGCAGATGGAGTGATGCGTGGTCCAGCCGACCACCGGTGCGAGCAGCACGCCCTGGTAGGCGAATGGCCCGTACGGAGTATCGCTGGTGGCGTAGCAGATGCGGTGGGTGTCGCCGGTGGAGTAGGACAGGTAATAGCGGCCGGCATGGTGGTGGACCCAGGGGCCTTCGAAGAAGCGGCGGGCGTGGTCGCCGGCGCGTAGCGGGGTGCCGTGTTCGTCGAGGATGACGATCTCGCGGGTGGGTTCGGCCAGTTGCGTCATGTCCTCGCGCAGGCGGGCGACACGCGGGCCGAGTGCGGGCGCGTCGTCGCCCGGTTCCTGATGGTCCGGCGCATAGACGTTGTCGCGGTAGTGCTGCAGTTGGCCGCCCCAGATGCCGCCGAAATACAGGTAATGCGCGCCGTCGTGGTCGGCAAATACCGCCGGGTCGATCGAGTAGGTGCCGGCGATGGGCTCGGGTTCTGCGACGAACGGGCCTTGCGGGCCATCGCCGACCGCCACGCCGATCTGGAAGAGGCCGTCGGCCCGCTTGGCGGGAAAATACAGATAGGTCTTGCCGTCGCGCTGCGCGGCATCCGGTGCCCACATCTGGCGCTGCGCCCAGGGCACGTCGCGCACGTGCAGCACTTGCCCCAGGTCTTCCACCGGTGCACCGGGATGGGCCATGCGGAAGACGTGGTAGTCGGCCATGTCGAAGTGCGAGCCGTCGTCGCTGAAGGCAACGCCGGCATCGATGTCGTGCGAGGGGTAGATGTACAAGGCGCCGTCGAACACGTGCGCGGAAGGGTCGGCGGTATAGAGGTGGGTGACCAGCGGTGCGGAAATGGCGGTGCGCGCCAGCGCCTGCAGTGCAGCGGTGTGCAGTTCATCGGACATGCGCGTACCTGTGCATGAGGTGGGAGGAAGAGGGCGTCAACTGGTGGCGAGCGCGGCGCTGCGTCGGCGCAGGCCCAGCTCGTGTTCGATGCGGGTTTCCAGCGGCTTGTCGATCTCGTACAGCGCCAGCAACGCGGTACCGAGCAGGAACGGGATGGACGCATACACGCTGATGGCCAGGCGAATGCCGTTTGTCACCGCATCGCTTTGCAGCGGCAGGGCGGCATCGTAGCCATAGAACGCCAGGATGCCGGCGACCAGCGCGCCGCCGACGCTCAGGCCGATCTTCAGGCCGCACAACATCGCCGAGAAAATGATCGCGGTAGCGCGGCGGTGGTTCTTCCATTCCGAGTAGTCGGCCACGTCGGCGATCATCGCCCACAGCAGCGGGATGGTGATGCCGTAGAAGAAGCCGTGCAGCACGTAGGAGGCGAACACCCAGGCGATCGCAGTCGGTGGATACACGTAGAACGCCAGCAGGAACAGCGTGGAGATCAGCAGCGCGCCGCCGAACACGTTGCGCTTGCCGTAGCGATCGGCCAGCCGCTTGGAGAAGCCGATGCCCACGATCATCGCCAGGATGCCGCCGGCGCTGAACACGCTGAAGGCCGAGGTGGGTGCGTCCTGCGGCCATTGCAGCGCGCTCAGGCCGGCGCCGGTGAGCATGCTGTTGATTGCAGCGATGAAGCGGTTGAAGCCGGCGTTGTCGAGGAACAGCGTCAATGCGTTCGCGTCGAGGGTGTACTTGAAGTAGTAGATGTACATCCCGCCCTTCATGGCGAGATTGATGAAGACCAGGATGGTCAGCGACAGCATCACCAGCCAGGGTTTGTTGCGGACCAGATCGGTGAGGTCCTGGCGCACGCTGCTGCGTTGTTCGCTGATCGGCAGCACGCGCTCGCGGGTGGTGAAGAAGGTGATCAGAAAGCACAGCGTGCCGACGGCGGCGAACAGCGCCATGGTGTTGCGAAAGCCCTGCGCCTTGTCGCCATTGCCCAGGATCAGCACCAGCGGCAACAGCAGCACCTGGATGATGAACTGTGCAAACGTCACCGCCAGGAAGCGGTACGCCGACAGGCTATTGCGCTGCTCCATGCTGCCGGTGAGCACGCCGCTCAATGCCGAGTACGGCAGGTTGTTGGCCACGTACACCAGCATCAGCAGCGTGTAGGTGGCGAAGGCGTAGGCGATCTTGCCCTGCTCGCCGAGTGCGGGTGTGTTGAACGCGGCCAGCGACAAGGCACCGAACGGCAATGCCGTCCACAGGATCCACGGGCGGAACTTGCCCCAGCGCGTGCGGGTGCGGTCGGCCAGGATGCCGATGATGGGCGTGAACACGAACGCGCCGAGCATGCCCACCACGAAGATCAGGGTGGCGGCCACACTCGCCGGGATGCGGAACACATCGGTATAGAAGAACGCCAGAAACGTCACCAGGGTCTGGAAGATCAGATTGGCGGCCAGGTCGCCCAGGCTGTAGCCGATCTTTTCGCGCAAGGAGAGCTGTTGTGAGCGATCGTTCATGAGGTGGGGCGGGGCTCAGGGAGTGCTGCGGAAAACGCCGCGGCGCGCGCCAGGCTGCCGGTCGCGATGGGAGGTGATCGCGACCGGCAAACACAGCACTCAAAAGGTACCGCGGATGCCGAGCATGACCGTGCGCCCGGGCTCGTACAGATCGTAGGTGGCGTTGGGCCAGGCGTAGGTGGTGCGCAGCGGCTCGTCGGTGAGGTTGGTGACGTTGAGGGTGATCTGCGGCTTGGACGGTAGCGATTCCAGCGTGTAGCTGGCAGACAGATCCAGCTGCCCGCGCGCATCGGCGTTGAGGCGCGCGTAGGGAATGCCGTTCTGGTTGGCGCCGGAGATCACCATGTCGTCGTTCCAGGTGTAGGACAGGCGCACCGAGGCGGCGTCCTTTTCCCAGTACACGGTGCCGTTCCACAGGTTGGGTGCGACGCCGACCGCCACTGCCGGAATGCCTTCGCCTTCGGAGGATTGGGTGACATGGGTGTAGTTCACGCTGAAGCCCAGGCCGTCGACCAGCCGGTCCAGCGGCTGCACCCAGATCGCCTCGGTGCCGCGGATGTTGAGCACGCCGTCGGCGTTGACCTGGGTCTGGACATCCACGGTGGCCGCATTCGGGCCGCCGCGCTGGTCCAGGCCGGCCTGCTGGATCGGCAGCAGGCTGTCGTAGGGCACGCCCAGGTCGTTGAAGGGGATACGCCGCACGCCGTTGACGGTGAAGCCGCTGATGCGCTTGTTGAACAACGTCAGGCCCACATAGCCTTCGCCGCCGGTGTACCACTCGCCACCGAAATCCACGTTGGTGGACAGGTACGGCGCCAGGTTCGGATTGCCCTGGGTTGCGGTCTGCGCGGAGGGGTCGCTGAAGTTGGTGTTGGGCAACATCGCGCTGGGGTCGGGGCGGGTGAGCGTGCGCGAGCTGGATAGCCGCAGCACCACGTTGTCGGCCACGTCCCAGGCGGCGTTGAACGAGGGCAGGGTCTCCTTGTAGTCCGAATCCAGCACCTGGACGCGGCGAATGCCGTTGATGGTGACCGGGCCGGTGATGGTCTGGTCGGTGGTCACGTAGCGCACGCCGGCATTGAAGCGCAGCGTGCGGTTCCACACTTCGGTTTCCGCGTTGGTTTCGATGTAGAAGCCCAGGTTCTTTTCGCGGATGCCGCCGGCCGAGGCGCCGGTATTGGCGGAGTTGGTCTCCGGCGCGGAATCGCGCAGCGCGTAGTAATTGGTGTCGCCCAGGAAGCGGTTGAAATCGGCGGTGATGAAGCCATCCGGGCCGGGGCGCAGATAGCCGGCCAGCGCCGCGTTCGGGATTGCCGAGCCAGGGCCGCCGTTGCAGACATTGCCACCGCCACCGCGGCAGACCACCTGCTCCCAGGCGATGCTGTTGTCGAAGCCGCGGATGGTGCGCTCGGCCTGGTCGTAGGCGGCGCCGATCTTGATGTTGCGCTTGTCTTCGCCGAACTGCAGGTCGGCGCGTGCGCCCCGGGTTTCGGTCACGCGTTTTTCGTTCTGGATATTGACCCGGCCGCCGTTCCAGCCCCAGCCCAGATTGGGGTCGTTGAGATCGAGCGGGCTGCTGATCGAGGGGCGGTCGCCGCCTTCGTTGCGGTAATCGACGGTGGTGAACGGCGAGGTGACCAGGATGCTGGGCGACTCGCGCTCCAGCCAGCTGCGCGTGGCATTGGCCTGCACGTTGAGCTTGATGTCCTGGTTCTCGCCGAACAACAGCTCGGCACCCGGATTGACGCTCCAGAACTTGACCTCTTCCCGGTACGGGCGCGCTTCCAGGAAGTACTGCGCATTGGCAAACGTGGCGCTGGTGACCACGTTGTTCTGGTCCAGCTGCATGCCCAGCGGGATCATGTTGCCGTTGCGGCCGATCAGATTCATGCTGATCCGCTCGGTGGTGCGCTTGGCTTCCGAATACAGCGTGTCCAGGTAGAAATGCATGCTGTCGGACGGGCGCCATTCCAGCGACATCACCGAGGCATCGCGGTCGCGATCGCCATTCATGTAGACGCTGCGGCCCAGCCGCGGAATCAGCGCGTCGCTGATCTGGTCGATGCTCAGGCCCGGGTTGCGCGCCAGCAGCCAGGCCGCATCGATGGTCTCGCCGGTGGTCAGGCCGCTGCCGGCGGTGGCCGGCACGCGGTCGGGAATGCGCCAGTTGCCGCCGCCATTGACGTTGCACGCGGCCGGTTGATTGGTGGCCGGGGTGCCGGCAGGCGGGGTGAGCCCGCACTGGGTGTAGGTGAGGCCGGGGTTGGTCCAGCCCACGCTTTCGAAGCCGCGCACGCCCAGCTTGCTGCGCACCGATGCCACGCCCAGCAATGCGCCGAAGGTGCCTTGCTCGTTGGTCCAGCTGCCCATGAAGGCGCCGCGCGGGGTGGTCTTTTCGCTGGTGCTGTTCCAGTCCGCCTGGGCCTGATAGGTGAAGTGCACGCCGGGGCGATCGAACGGACGCGCGCTGCGCATGTCCACCACGCCGGAGACGCCGCCTTCGAGCATGCTGGCGGTGGGCGTCTTGCTGACCGTGAGCTGGGTGAAGAACTCGGTGGGAAACAGGTTCAGATCGACTTCGCGGTTCTGGTTCTGCGCGTTCAGGCCGATCGAGGCGGTGGCAATGCTGGCGCCGTTGAGCGTGGTCTTGGTGAAGCTGGTGCCCAGGCCGCGGATGGCGATGTTGAGGCCCTCGCCATTGACGTCGCGCGAGAGCTGCACGCCGGGGATGCGGTTGAGCGACTCGGCGATGTTCATGTCCGGGAACTTACCGATGTCCTCGGCGAACACGGTGTCGGCAAAGCCCACCGAGTCGCGCTTTGCATCGGTGGAAAACTGGATGCTGCGCCGGTAGCCGGAGACGGTGACGGTGTCGAGCTGGGTCACCGCATCGCCGCTGGCAGCGGCGGCCGTGGGCGGTTGTGCGGTGGCGGCAGCGCTGTCGGCGTCGCTGGACTGCGCCCAGGCGGTGGTACTGGTCATGCCCAGCAGGATGGACCCCAACGCGCAGGACAACGCGGTTTGTGCGTAGCTGTTCTTCACCGTAATCCCTTCCCTAACAGGTGAGCAGATGTCCCACGCATCGCCCCTGCGCAGGGAGTGCCGCTGCCGGTAGCGGCGCGGCGATGGTGCGATGGGGGAGACGGGCGATCAGCGGTGGCCGATGTTAGCGCTACCAAATTCAGAACATCACGCTGCAGGGCAGCATAGGCGACGGAAGGCATCGTGGCGGCTGCGACAGTGGCGCTGATCGGATTGGTGCCGGCTGCATATGGCGCGCTGGCGTGTTGCACTGCGCGATGGTTTTTGCCCGGCAGCGTGGTAATGGTAGCGCTATCACCCGTGGCGCAAGGCCACCTTCGTGCAGGTGCAGTGCTCGATGAATCGAACCGAAGAACGCGGCAACCAGAGGCCGGGCCACACGCGACATGTGGCAGCGCATTGCAGTGGCCGTTGCGCGACTGCCTATCGCAGGCTGGGTCCAGCAGCGCTATGGCGCCCGCGCGCATGAGCGAGTTGCCGCAAGCGGCTGCACCTGCCGGCACGCTGGCGCGCCTGGGCCGCATGCGTTGGCGCGTCTGCGCACTGCTGCTTGCCGCCACCACCATCAACTATGTCGACCGCCAGGTGCTCGGCGTGCTGGCGCCGTTTCTGCAGACGCAGATCGGCTGGAACGAGATCCAGTATGGCTATATCGTCACCGCGTTCCAGGCCGCCTACGCGCTGGGCCTGTTGTGCAGCGGTGCGGTGATCGACCGCTTCGGCACGCGCGTAGGTTACGCGCTGGCGATCGGCATCTGGAGCCTGGCGGCGATGGGGCATGCGCTGGCCACCAGCGTGGTGGGCTTTGCGATTGCGCGCTTCTTCCTGGGGCTGGGCGAGTCCGGCAACTTCCCCGCTGCGCTGAAGACGGTGGCCGAGTGGTTCCCGCGTCGCGAGCGCGCACTGGCCACCGGCATCTTCAATTCCGGCTCCAACATCGGTGCGATCGTCGCGCCGTTGCTGGTGCCGCTGATCGCCACCGCCTGGGGCTGGCAGGCGGCATTCCTGTTCACCGGCGTGCTCAGCGCCACCTGGCTGCTGGTGTGGTGGCTCAGCTATCACCCGCCCGAGCAGCAACCCGGCCTGTCGGCGGCAGAGCTGGCGCATATCCGCAGCGATGCGCACGAGCCAGTGCAACGGCGGCTGTCGTGGTTGCAGGTGCTGCGGCACCGGCAGGCCTGGGCGTTCGTGCTGGGCAAGTTCATCACCGACCCGATCTGGTGGTTCTTCCTGTTCTGGCTGCCCAAGTTCCTGCATGCCGAATACGGATTGAGTCTGTTGCAACTGGGCGCGCCGTTGATCGTGATCTTCGTGCTGGCCGATATCGGCAGCATTGCCGGCGGCTGGGTCGCCGGGCGCTTCATCGCGCGCGGCTGGAGCGTCAACCGTGCGCGCAAGAGCGCAATGCTGATCTGCGCGATCTCGGTGGTGCCGATCGTGTTCGCCGCACGCGCGGACAATCTATGGGTGGCGGTTGGTTTGATCGGTTTGGCCACTGCCGCGCATCAGGGGTGGTCGGCCAATCTGTTCACGCTGCCATCGGACATGTTTCCACGCCACGCGGTCGCCACCGTGGTCGGCATCGGCGGCTTTGCCGGCGCGGTCGGTGGCATGCTGATCGCCACCTTCATCGGTTTCCTGCTGCAGGCCACCGGCAGTTATGTGCCGGTGTTTCTGATGGCAGGCTCGGCGTATCTGCTGGCGCTGGCGGTGGTGCACATGCTGGTGCCACGCTTGGCGCCGGCGCAGCTGCCGGCAGATGCCGCACCGACAGCCAACGCATCTTCCTGAGGGGATCATCATGCAATTACGCACACTGGCAATCGGGTTGTTGTTGGCGGCGAACGTCGCAACGCTTGCGCAGGCCGCACCGCTGGCTTCCGGCGCGCCCAAGTTCCTGGGCAGCGCCTACAGTCCGCAACAGTCCCCGGGATTTGCGCAGTACTGGAACAAGCTCACGCCGGAAAACAGTGGCAAGTGGGGCAGCGTGGAAGCGGTGCGCGACCAGATGGACTGGAGCGGGCTGGATACTGCTTACCGGCTGGCCAAGGCCAACGGCATGCCGTTTCAGATGCATGTGATGGTGTGGGGCAATCAGCAGCCGGAGTGGATCAAGTCGCTGCGGCCGGCCGAGCAGCGCCGCGAGATCGAGCAGTGGTTTGCCGCGGTGGCGCAGCGCTATCCGGAGATCGACCTGCTGGAAGTGGTCAACGAGCCGCTCAACGATCCGCCCAGCAAGGACGACATCGGCGGCGGCAATTATCTGCAGGCGCTCGGCGGCAACGGCGCCAGCGGCTGGGAATGGGTGTTGCAGTCGTTCCGGCTGGCGCGCCAGCACTTTCCGCGTGCGCGGCTGATGATCAACGACTACAGCATCACCAACAGCCCCCAGGCCACGCAGAAGTATCTGCAGATCGTGCAGTTGCTGCAGCGCGAGCAACTGGTCGATGCGATCGGCGTGCAGGAGCATGCCTTCGAAAGCACCCCAAATGTGGCGATGTCGGTGCATCGCGACAATCTCGATGCACTGGCCGCGACCGGCTTGCCGATCTACATCACCGAGTTCGACCTGGACGGGCCCACCGATGCGCAGCAGCTGGCCGCCTACCAACGCGTGTTCCCGGTGTTCTGGGAGCACCCCGGCGTGCGCGGCATCACGCTGTGGGGCTTTCGTTCCGGGCTGTGGCGCGACAAGGAAGCGGCCTATTTGATTCGCGCCGATGGCACCGAGCGGCCGGCGCTGACCTGGCTGCGCGATTACGTTGCCAGCCACGGTGCGGCGCGGTGATCCCGGTGCCCTGCCTTTCTCCTGTCCGTTCGGCGACCGACTGATGCCTACCTCCATTCCGCTGACCCTGCACGCCGACCGCCTGTTGCCCGCCGACCCCGGCACGCGTGCGATCGCGCGCCGCCTGTACGCGCAGATCGCTGCACTGCCGATCATCAGCCCGCATGGTCATACCGAACCGGCGTGGTTCGCTACCGACGCGCCGTTCGCCAATGCCACCGAGTTGTTGCTGGTGCCGGATCACTACGTGTTCCGCATGCTCTACAGCCAGGGCGTCGCACTGGATGCCTTGGGCATTCCGCGTGCGGATGGATTGCGCGCGATCGTGGATCCACGCGCGGCGTGGCGCGTGTTCGCTGAGCACTACACGTTGCTGCGCGGTACGCCGTCAGCGTTGTGGTTGAATCATGTCTTCCATGACGTGTTCGATCTGCGCATCCGGCTGGATGCCGGCACTGCCGATCATTACTACGACCACATCACCGCGGCGCTGCAGACGCCGGCATTCCGTCCGCGTGCCCTGTTCGAGCGCTTCAACATCGAGGTGATTGCCACCACCGAGTCGCCGCTGGACACGCTGCAGCACCACGCGGCCATTCGCGCCAGCGGCTGGAAGGGACGCGTGCTCACCGCGTACCGCCCGGACCCGGTGGTCGACCCCGAACACGAACAGTTTGCCGCTGCGCTGCAGCAGTTCGGCGCGCTCACCGGCGAGGATGTGCTGAGCTGGCAAGGCTATCTGCGTGCGCACCGGCAGCGCCGCGCCTTCTTTGCCGCGCATGGCGCCACCTCGACCGACCACGGCCACCCCAGCGCGGCCACCGCCGATCTGTCGCCGGCCGAGGCGCAACGCCTGTTCGACACCGTGGTACGTGGTGCCGCCACACCGGCGCAGGCCGAGCTGTTCCGCGCGCAGGTGCTGACCGAAATGGCGGCGATGAGCCTGGACGATGGCCTGGTGATGCAGTTGCACCCGGGCTGCTTTCGCAATCACAACCGGCAGTTGTTCCAGACCTTCGGGCGCGACAAGGGCGCCGATATTCCGATGCGCACCGACTACGTGCACGCGCTCAAACCCTTGCTGGACCGGTTCGGCAACGACCCGCGCCTGCGCCTGATCGTGTTTACGCTGGACGAAACCAGCTACAGCCGCGAGCTGGCGCCACTGGCCGGCCATTACCCCTCGTTGTTGCTGGGGCCGGCATGGTGGTTCCATGACGCGCCGGAAGGCATGTGGCGCTTCCGCGAGCAGACCCTGGCCAGCGCCGGCTTCTACAACACCGTGGGCTTCAACGACGATACCCGCGCCTTCCTGTCGATTCCGGCGCGGCACGATGTGGCGCGGCGCGTGGACAGCGCCTTTCTCGCCAAACTGGTCGCCGAGCACAGGCTGGACGAGGACGAGGCGACCGAGGTTGCGATCGATCTGGCGTATCGCCTGCCCAAGCAAGCCTACAAGCTGTGAGGCTGGGCGAGGCAGCACGCAGCGATGCCTGCACGCGTGCAGGTGGTGCGGATGGGACACGCCTGCAGGCACGGTCGATGCGAGGCGCGATATGACGCACACGGGCATGCAGGCGAGGGTGATGCGCGCGCTCAGGGATTGCGCACGCCTCGCAAGTGTCGCGATGCTTTGCATCTGCCTGGTAGTGCCCGCGCTGGCAGCACTACCGGCGCCGACCCAGTTGCCGCGCGAGCGCGTCTCGCTCAACGCGCAGTGGCGCTTCCATCGCGGCGATCCTCCAGACAATCGGCAAATCCTGGACTACGACATCCGCCCGCACGTGCTACGCAGCGAAGACGGCAAGGTGGCCGACGCGCAGCCCGAGCAGGCGCAGCGCCTCGATACCACCGCAACCCGCGTGCTCAAGCCATGGATCCTGCCCACGGCCAATGCCTTGATTGCAGATCCCGCGAAGCGGCACAAACGCCCGCCCGGCCACCCCGGCAGCAGTGTCGCTTTCGTGCAGCCGCAGTTCGACGACAGCGGCTGGGAGCGCGTGGATCTGCCGCACGACTGGGCCATCGCCGGGCCGTTCCTGGCCGATGGTCCCTACGGTGGCATGGGGCGCCTGCCAAGCTGGGGCGTGGGTTGGTATCGCAAGCGCCTGGACATCCCCGCCAGCGATCGCGGGCGCGCGCTGTTTCTGGATCTCGATGGTGCGATGGCCTATGCCACGGTCTGGCTCAACGGCAAGCTGGTCGGCGGCTGGCCGTATGGCTACAGCTCCTGGCGCGTGGACCTGAGCCCCTATGTGGTGTTTGGTGCGCGCAACCAGCTGGCGATCCGCCTGGACAACCCGCCCGACTCGGCGCGTTGGTATCCGGGCGGCGGGCTGTATCGCAATGTGTGGCTGACCAAAGCTGCGCCGCTGCATGTCGCGCATTGGGGCACGCAGCTGACCACGCCGCAGGTCTCGGCCGACACCGCGCAGGTGCAGCTGGCGATCACGCTGGACAACGCCGCGCGCAGTGCAATGCAGGCACAGGTCAGCACCGCCATCTATGTGCTCGACGATGCACGCGGCAAACGCAGCGGCGAGCCGGTCGCGCGCATTGCCGCCGTGCAGGTTGCGGTTGCCGCCGGTGGCAGCGCCCGTGTGCAGGGCAGCACGCAGATCGACCGCCCGCGTCTGTGGGGCCCGCCGCCGACCCAGCGCCCGCACCGCTATATCGCAGTGACCGAGGTCAGTCAGGACGGGCACGTGGTGGATCGCTACGAAACACCGTTCGGTGTCCGCAGTATCGTGTTCGATGCCGACAAGGGCTTGCTGGTCAATGGCGAACATGTGCCGATTCGCGGCGTGAACAATCATCACGACCTCGGCGCGCTGGGTGCGGCGTTCAACCTGCGCGCCGCCGAGCGGCAACTGCAGTTGCTGCAGCAGATGGGCGCCAATGCCATCCGCATGAGCCACAACCCGCCCGCACCGGAGCTATTGGAGCTGACCGACCGCATGGGCCTGCTGGTGGTGGACGAGGTGTTCGACAGTTGGGAGATGAAGAAGACTCCACTGGATTTCCACCTGGTGTTCCCGCAGTGGCACGAGCCGGACCTGCGCGCGATGCTGCGGCGCGACCGCAATCATCCTTCGGTGATCCTGTGGAGCGTCGGTAACGAAGTCGGTGAGCAGTACACCGGCGAGCAGGGCGCGGCGATCGCACGCACACTGCACGCCATCGTGCATGAGGAAGACCCCACGCGCCCCGCCACGGTGGCGATGAACTACGCCTCGCCCGAGATGCCGCTGCCCGCTGTGCTGGATGTCATCAGCCTCAACTACCAGGGCGAAGGCATCCGCGACGCGCCGGAATTCGCAGGCACCGAGCGCATCCGCAAACAACCGCAATATCCCGCGTTCCATGGCAGGTTCCCGCACAAGCCCATTCTCAGCACCGAGACCGCCTCGGCGTTGAGCAGCCGCGGTGTGTATCTGTTTCCGGTGACGCCAGACACCAGCGCACCGGTGCGCGATGGGCGCGGCGGCGATTCGGTCGCGCACCAGGTCAGCGCCTACGAACTGCATGCGGTGGACTTCGGCTCCAGCGCCGACAAGGTGTTCGCGGCGCAGGACCGGCATCGGTATGTCGCCGGCGAATTCGTCTGGACCGGCTTCGATTATCTGGGCGAGCCCACGCCGTACTACAGCTCGCGCAGTTCGTACTCCGGCATCTTCGATCTGGCCGGTTTTCCCAAGGATCGCTACTGGCTGTATCAATCGCGTTGGCGCCCCGACCTGCCGATGGCGCATCTGCTGCCGCACTGGACCTGGCCCGGCCGCGAGGGTCAGGTCACGCCGGTGCATGTGTTCACCTCCGGCGACGAGGCCGAGCTGTTCGTCAATGGCGTCTCGCAGGGGCGCAAGCGCAAGGGCCCGCTGCAGTACCGGCTGCGCTGGGACGCGGTGGTCTACCAACCCGGCGAGCTGCGCGTGCAGGCGTACAAGGAAGGCAAACCCTGGGCCGAAGACCGGGTGCAAACCGCTGGCAGCGCCGCGCGCATGCAGGTGACGCCCGACCGCAGCAGCATTCGCGGCGATGGGCAGGATCTGAGTTTCGTCACCGTGCGTTTGCTAGATCGCGATGGACGCCCTGCGCCGACCGCCGGCGACCGCCTGCGTTTCCGCATCGAAGGCCCGGGCGAGCTGGTCGCCACCGACAACGGCGATCCCACCAACCTGGAATCCTTCGCCGCGCCGCAGCGCAATGCGTTCAACGGGCTGTGCCTGGCGATCGTGCGTGCCAAGCCCGGCGCGCGTGGCACCATCACGCTGCATGTGGACTCCGACAGTTTGCAGGCCGCCAGTGCGCAGGTGGTGGTGGAGTGATGGGGTTCCCGATGACGCACTACCTGCGGTACCTGCACAGGAATCCGGTGATGCAGCAGACCCACGAGCGCCCAGCAGCATGCTTGCGTTTTGTTCTGGCCCTGATCGGCGCTGTGATGGCAGTGCCGGCCTTGGCTGACTGCGACACCCGCAGCACCTCGCTCAAGCAGGCCTACGCCGACGGCTTTCTGATCGGCACCGCCGTCAATGCCGACATCGTCTCCGGCAAGGACGCTGCCTCTGCCGCGCTGGTCGCCTGCCACTTCAATGCCATCACTGCCGAGAACGTAATGAAGGCCGAAGTGGTCGCCCCGCGCCCGGGCGTGTTCGACTTCGGCACGGCCGACGCCTTCGTCGCCTATGGGCGCGATCACGCCATGTTCGTGGTCGGCCATACCCTGGTCTGGCACAACCAGACGCCGGAGTGGTTCTTCGTCGATGCACAGGGCAAGCCCAACAGCGCCGACGCGCAGCTGGAGCGCATGCGCGCGCACATCGAGCGCGTGGCGGGGCGCTACGTCGGCAAGGTGCAGGCCTGGGACGTGGTCAATGAGATCATCGACGAAGACGGACGTTACCGCGATACCAACTGGGTGCAGCGCGTCGGCGATGGCGACACCGTGGTGCGCAACGCCTTCACCTTTGCCCAACGGTATGCGCCGGATGCGGAGCTCTACTACAACGATTTCAACGCATGGCGGCCGAGCAAGCGCGATGGCATCGTGCGCATGGTCAGGATGCTGCAGCAATCGGGCATCCGCATCGATGGCGTCGGCATGCAGGGACACTGGGGGCTCAACTATCCCAGCCTGCGCGATATCGAAGACGCCATCGATGCCTACGCCGCGCTCGGCATCAAGGTCATGATCACCGAGCTGGACATCGACGTGTTGCCACTGACCAGGGAAGGCCAGGTCATCGGGACCGGACTTGCGCACAAGCAGTTCCAGCTGCCGGAATTCAAGCGCTTTCTCGACCCGTATTGCGAGGGCTTGCCACCGCAGGTGCAGGCGCAGCTGCGCGATCGCTACGCCGAGTTGTTCGCGCTGTTCTGGCGCAAGCGCGACAAGCTCGCACGTGTCAGCGTGTGGGGCGTCAGCGATGGCATGTCCTGGAAGAACGATTACCCCGTGCCGGGCCGTACCAACTATCCGCTGCTGTTCGATCGAAACTACCAGCCCAAACCGGCACTGGATGCGGTGCTGGCGGTACCCGCGCACGCTGGCGAGCGCTAGCACGGCTGCCGGCATGCGCAGCAGGCCTGCACGCGCATGGTGGCATCATGGCCCGACTTCGTTACTGGACTGACCGATGCGCTTGCCGCCCTATCTGCTGTTGGCCGTTCCGCTGCTGGCAATCCTCGCCGCCTGCACCAGGAAGGAGGTGCCGCCACCGCGCTTTGCCGCGATCGGGCATCTGCAGAGCTTCGATCGCAGCTTCAGCGACGTGGTCGCTGGCGATGCGCGCATCGAGAAGCTCAGCGAAGGCTTCACCTGGTCCGAAGGCCCGGCCTGGGTCCGCAACGGTGGCTATCTGCTGTTCACCGATGTGCCGGAAAACAAGCTCTATCGCTGGTCGGAGGACGCAGGCCTGTCGGTCCTGCTGTCGCCGTCCGGTTACAGCGGCCCGGAGCAGGCCACGCTGCGCGAAGCCGGCGCCAATGGGCTGTATGCCGAACCGGGCGGCACTGTGTTGCTGGCCGATTCTGGCACGCGCATCGTCGCCAGGCTCGACCCGGCCACGCGCAAGAAGACGCCGCTGGCGACGCAGTTCGAAGGCCACCGTTTCAACAGCCCCAACGATCTTGTCCGCCGTAGCGATGGCGTGGTGTTCTTCACCGACCCGCCTTACGGCCTGAAGGGCATGAACGATTCGCCGGTCAAGCAGCTGCGCTACAACGGCGTCTACCGGCTGGACACCGACGGCAGCGTGCATCTGCTGGACGACAGTCTCAGCCTTCCCAACGGCATCGCACTGTCGCCCGATGCGCGCACCCTGTACGTGGCCAACTCCGATCCGGAGCGCCCGATTTGGATGGCCTACACGCTCGACGCAGCCGGTGCGGTGACCGGCAAGCGCGTGTTCGCTGACGCTTCCGATCTGGTCGCCAAGGACGCGCCCGGCCTGCCCGACGGCATGGCGGTTTCCGCCGACGGCCACCTGTTCGCCACCGGTCCCGGCGGCGTCATCGTGTTCGCCCCCGACGGCCGCAGGCTGGGCCGCATCGAAACCGGCGAACCCATCTCCAACTGCGCCTTCGGCAACGACGGCCATACGTTGTACATGACCTCGCACGCGATGCTGGCGCGGGTGCGGGTCAAGGCGCTTGGGTTGGAGTTTGCCCAATCGCCGCTTTAGTAGGAGCGGCCCTGGCCGCGATGGAGCTGTACCGGTCACCCTGTGTTGCAAATCGTTCTGCTTTCAGCAGTCACAACAGCTGATGGATACGATGTGCTGACAGACCGGTTTTGTAGCGGGCAACCTTGAATTCTGCGGTCCAGAACTCTAGACTCGCACCCTAAGTGGACTGGGGGTTCCCGGTCGGCGTCATAGCCTCGGTGAGATCACCGGGGCTTTTCGCTTTCTGGCGGCGGGAAAATTTTCAGGCCCCAGCCTTCATAGTCGACACCCAATTGGCGCCGGCCTTGCTTGCAGAAGAATTTTCGCTGCAGCACGTCGAATGCGCGATTGGGATGATCCGGGCGCAGTACCGATAGCCCGATGGGCCGCGCAACGAGGTCAGCCAGTTGCAAGCCAGATGAGTTGGCCTTTTTGTCCGCAAAGACGATGGTGAACGGAAGTTGCCGGCCCCAGCGGTTTGCGTCGTCGCAGATCCGCCTGAATTCCAGCTCCAGATCGCGGTCTTCCTTCTTGCCACGGCACTCAACCACCACGTGCGTGGCAACGGCGTCCTGCTTCTTTTCCTGCATCAGTTCGAAAAGTGTTTCCAAGCAGAATGCGAGCGCCAGGTGGTAGGGATTGTCTGCGGTCTGGGCCTTTTCCTTCAGCCGTGTCTTGTCGATGACACAGCTGATCAGGATGAAGTTGTGCGACTCGATGATGCCCGTCAGCTCGTCCAGAAAAATCGTCTTCTCCAATCGATCACCGAAGCGGAAATGTCCCTTTTCCTTGCGGATGTCATGCTCGTGAAGAATCACCACGTCATGCCCGAAATGCCTGAACTTGAATGACTCAATCGCGGGAACCACGCGTTGCGCGTAGTGGCCTTTGTGGAAGACACACAAGGCCAGCACAAACACCGGATAGTTGGGATCTACCGACTCCAGGCCGTGGTCGCCGCTTTCATCGACATAGACGATGTAATTGCTGTAACGCGGGTCGGTAGCTGCCAGCAGTGGCGATGTCGCCGGCTCGCCTTCCGCCTGTACCAGTGGCAGCGAAAATTGCCCGGCAACGCCAGGCATCGTTGATGGCGTGTGATCTGATCCACGTTTCGGCATGACCGCTCCCTGGCACTGCACATTGAACAACGATGCAGCAGATTAGATCCTCGTCTGCAGAGGCACAATCTTCAACCAGGTCTCTTGCAGCATGCCGTACGCGGGAGTCGGCATGGCCTATTGCGCGCTGCTTTCATGCAACACCAGCACATCATTCAGCTCCGGCCCGCCGCCGCGGTTGCCGCTGCCCGCCACGATGTACAGCGCGTCGCCGACCGCTGCGGCCTGGGTGCCATGGCGCCCTTGCGGCAATGCGGCCAGCGTCGTCCAGGTGGAGGTGGCCGGGTCGTAGGCTTCGACCTCGTCGTGCGCCTTCACCTGGCGCGTGCTCTCGCCGCCCATGACCAGCAGCTGGCCATTGCGTGCAATGGCGGCGGCACCGGCGCGCGGCGTCGGCAGTGCGGCCGGGGCAACGCTCCAGGTGCCGCGCTGGATGTCATAGACATCGACTTCGGAAATGGTCTGCGCCAAGGTGTTGCCGCTCTCGTGCGATGACCTGCGGCCACCGGCCGCGTACAGCTTGCCGTCGAGCACCACTGCATGGAAGTGATCGCGCGCACGCGGTGCGTCGGCCAGCTGCGTCCATTGCTGCGTCCTGGTGTCGAACGCATCCAGCCACGGCACGTACCCGCTCATATGGCCGCGCGTGTTGCCGCCGACCAGGTACAGCACGCCGTCGTGCGCCACCGCGCCTGCCGCGCCGCGGCGACGGCCTTTGGGAATCTCCGCGCCTGCCTGCCAGCGATCGGTGGCAGAGTCGTAGATCAACAAGTGGGTCAGCGCGGCTTCTTCCGGGTAGTCGCCGGTCAGGCCGCCGACGACGTAGATCTTCCCCGACGACACCACTGCCTGCGCATGGCTGACCGCCAGCGGCGGCGTGCTGCCTTTGGACCAACGGCGTGTTGTGGTGTCGAAGATGTCCAGCGGGCGGTCGTCGCGCCCTCCGATCAGATAGAGCCTGTCGCCGACCGACACCAGGCTGTTCTCATGGCGCGCGTGCGGTTTGTTGTGCGGGGTCAGCGTCTGCCAGGAGGCCACCTGCTTCGATTGTGCCGAGGTGGCCACCGGCACCGCCTTGTCGGTGGCCTGACCAAGCGCGGGGAAAGTGCCGACCGCGGCAGCAAACAGGCTTGCGCGGAACCAGCTCGTCAACAGGCGCATGCAGCACTCTTCCGATGGCGTGGGCAGGCCAGTGTAGCGACACGTGCGCGATGATCCACTCGCACAAGCAGGCTGATCCAGGGCTAGGTCGCGCGTGCTTGCGCATTGCCGTGATGTCCCCGGCAGGCTGCCTAGGCAGTCCTGGCTGCCGGCTTCTTCACATGCAGCAGCACCGCGCATGCGAACACTACGGCAACGCGATACGACAGGAGAAAGGTGTGGCACGCAAACCGGCAAAGCAGGCGTCTTCGACAACACCGCCCAAGACAGTTGCCGACGCGGCGGCACGCGGACTGCGGTTGCGCGAGCAGCATGGGCGTGGTGGCACCGCAATCGGCGTTGCGCGTGCGCGCGATCTTTCGGCACGGAAATCGCTTTCTACGCAGACCATCCGGCGCATGCATGCGTACTTCGCGCGCCACAGCGTGGACAAGACTGGCAAGGGCTGGGCCGACCGTAGCGCGCCATCGGCCGGCTACATTGCCTGGCTGCTCTGGGGCGGCGATGCCGGCCAGCGCTGGGCGGCACGGCAGTACCAGCGTCTGGAAGAGGCGGCGAGCGCGAAGACCCCGGCAGGAAAACGAGCAAGCGCGACCACGACGGCCGCCGCCCATGCCAGTGCCGCGGACAAGCGCACCCCGAAGAAGACCGCGAGAAAGAAGGCGGTCGCAAAGAAGGCAACCGGAACGTCGCCAGCGAGGAAACCGTCGGCAACACGGGCCGCGACCAAGAAAACGAGCGCCGCTAGCGCAGCGACGCGCAAGTCGGCGCCCTCGGCCGGCGCCCGCAAGGCGACCGGCAAGAAGGCAGTCAAGAAGGCAGTCAAGAAGACTGCGGCCAGGAAATCTCCTGCAAAGAAGGCAGCATCGACGAAGAAAGCGGTAAACAAGACGGTCGCCCGCCGAACTGCAGCCGGGAAGAGCGCTTCCACGCGCGGTGCAGCGAAGAAAGGCACAAGCAAGACGTCTGCGCCATGGAAAAAGCCCAACCCCAAGAGTCGCTCGCGCTCAGGTCCGCTTTCCCCGGCGCAGAAGGCACAGGCCAGACAACGTGCCAAGGCAGCAGGCCGCCCCTATCCCAATCTGGTGGACAACATGGCAGTGGCAGGTAAAGGCAGCGCTGCCAAGCGGGCGAGTGGATCGGGTGCTGCGAAAAAAGCTGGTAAACGTTAGCCGCAACCGGCTGTCAGAATGGCCGAACCCGCTCGGCTCACGCGCGACGGCACGGGAGAGATGGGTTGCGCGTAAGCAGACTATTGTTCCGGGCGCTGCCGCTTGCTGTTTCGGCGGCATTGGTCCGAACAATACTTCACCTCGTCCCACACCTTTTCCCACTTCTTGCGCCAGCAGAAGGGTCGCCTGCATTGAACGCAGAGCTTTTCCGGCAAGTTCTGCTTCTTGTGGGCGGCCATGGGAATGCGGACGTCGGACGCTGTGCGGCAGGGGTTCAAGCATGCCATAGCGATGCATTGGGCCGAAGCCTCCGCCGCTCCACGAGATGCGTCGGCGGGCTTGGCAGCGTGGTCGTGAAAGCGGCACGCGCAGTGTCTATAGTGATGCAGGTTGGCTTGTGCCGAGATGGAACGAGCCTCCCCAACGCGGGGACATGCACTCGCCTCATCATCAGACAAGGACGCCCATGAAGCTGTTTCCACTTCTACTATCTGCCCTGCTGTACGGCATTTCGCTGTGCCTTCCTGCACTGCATGGCGGTAATGATCAACTGGGTGGATTTGTCATCCTGCTGTTTGGCTGGATGCAGGTGCTCGATGGCCAGTGCCTGGCCTGGATGATTAACCCGGTGTTCCTGTTGGCATGGCTGTGTTATTTCCTCAAGGCGGACAAGATGGCGGCGGCCCTGTTGGTAGCGGCTTGCCTGATCGGGTTGGATACCTTTCGCGCAACCCGGTTCGACAAGAACGAGGCTGGCCAGCAAGTCATGATCGATCACGTGGGCGCCGCATTCTATGTGTGGGAGTTGAGCTTTGTGGTCCTGCTCGTGCTGGTGCTGACGCGCATCTTCAATACATCCGGCGGCAGCCAGGGCGTCCGGGTATCGTGACCCACAGGCAAGCCAAGATGTCTGAATTGTGCAGATCTGCATGACATCCAGAGGGCGCTCAGGACCATCGACATGTGGCCGGTCAACTTGAACCGCAGGGCGGTCATTGCCATCGCCACGCTGGCGATTGCCTGCATCGCATCCAATCCGGAGGTTGCAGCGGCCATACCACTGCTGGAGATGGTGGGTATCGACGTGTTTGCATACTTGTTGGCAAGCCGGCTGGGCCCGGTTCTGCTGCAGGGCGTGGCGCCGGTGATCCGGGATGCATACATGCGCCGGGGCCACAGGCGGGTGCGGCCACTGGGCCATGCAGTCAACTGCCGCCTGGGTGGATACTTGCGGCAGGTGAGTTGGTACACCGGTCAGCTGGGGCTGGCCGCCGCGGTTGGTTGCACGCGGATCTGTGCGCTGCGTCGCCAGGCAACTGCCGTACCGGCTTGAACCCGAGTACCACGACAGAGGAGTCGATGAGTCGAACCTGCGCGGCTGGTGAGCGAGAAGGTGCCGCTAAGGTGCCGGAACACGATTCGCGCATGGCGAACCGGCAGCGAAATCGGCAAGGTTGCGCAGGGTGATGTCGGAGATCTCCTGCAATGCCTCTGCGGTGAAGAACCCCTGGTGCCCGGTCACCAGCACATTGGGGAAGGTCATCAGGCGCTGAAACGCTTCGTCGTCGATGATTTCGCCCGAGCGGTCCTGGAAGAACAATGCGCTTTCCTGTTCGTAGACATCGATGGCCAGATGGCCGAGCTGGCGGGACTTGAGCGCGCGGATCACCGCATCGGTATCCACCAAGCCACCGCGCGAGGTGTTGACCAGCATCGCACCCGGCTTCATCGACGCCAGCGCCGTGTCATCGATCAGGTGCTGCGTTGCCGGTGTCAGCGGGCAGTGCAGCGAGACGATGTCCGAGCGGGCGAACAGTGTCTCCAGCTCCACCCGCTGCCCAAGCGCATCGAAGCCAGGCGTGGGATAAGGATCAAAGCCCAGCACATCGCAGCCCATCCCTTGAAAGATACGCGCAGTCGCCAGCCCGATCTTGCCCAGCCCGATCAGGCCCACCGTCTTGCCGTGCAAGGTGCGGCCGAGCAGGCCATTGAGCATGAAGTTGCCCTCGCGCACGCGGTTGTAGGCGCGGTGCGTCTGGCGGTTGAGCGTCATGACCAGCGCCAGGGTGTGCTCGGCCACCGCTTCGGGCGAGTAGGCCGGCACGCGTGCCACGAACAGCCCAAGTGCGGTGGCCGCAGCAAGATCCACATTGTTGAAACCGGCGCAGCGCAGCAGCACCGCGCGCACACCGGTCGCGTGCAGTGCCTGCAGCACGGGCGCATCGAGCTGGTCGTTGACGAACACGCAGACCACCTCGCAGCCCTGCGCCAACGCTGCCGTCCGCAGATCGAGCGATGCCTCGAAATAAACGAACTCGGCTGCACATTGCGTGCCTAGGCGTAGTTTCGCTTCATCGAGAAAGCGCTTGTCGTAAGGGCGCGTGCTGAAGACAGCCATTTTCATGCAGAAAACTCCATCGGTGCGCGAATACGGTAGCTTGCGCATGGCCATATGGCGCTTGAACTTGTCCGAACGTGGGCGGGGCGTAGGTGAGGCCAAGCATGTCATGTCGAGCGATGCGGTGCAGATGTCATTGCAGGCGAGAAGCTCTCTACCGCTGACAGCCCCTGCGCTACGCAGCCTTGCTTTGCTGCTCCGCACCGCAACAGGCACCTCTGCTCTCAGGGGCAAACAGCCGGCCTCCCTTCTGCAATCCAGACAGGAGCAGAATGCGTCCCTTCTCCCGTGCACGGGAGAAGGGACCGCAAAGCGCTGGGCAAGGGCGCTCGCCCCAGGCGTGTCACCTGCGGCGCGATCTCACCGCCGGTACCGCAGGCGCCACGCGGCTGATCAACAGCACGCCGCGTCCCACCGTTACCCGCAACGCATCACCCACTGCGAAACCGCAGTGTTCCAGCCAGCGCCCGGACAGCCGCAGCTTGGGCACCGCGCAACCGATGACATCCTCGGCACGCCGCACGTCGTAGTGCTGGTAGCTCATGGTGACCCGCTCGGGAATGCGGAAGCCGGGCTTGCGCAAGGGCGGGGTAGGCGCAAGCGCTGGATCCACCGCTGGCTCAGCACCGGTCATGCTGGCGGCCGGGCGGTGCTTGGATCTGGCGCGTGTCACAACAGATCGCCTGGAAGGCGATGCAGCGCGTGCACGGGTGGTTGCTTTGGGACGGGTCATATCGAACTCCTTGTGCGATAGGAAGTCCGCCGCATCGCTGCTAAACGAGGGTGGCGGACGATGCGCGGTTAGCAGACCGGTCACAAGGAACCGGCAGACCTTGCGGTCTCCGCGCACCGCCCGCCGTAAAGCGAGCACGCCTGCCCATGCGATAAGTCGGGCAAAAGAAAAGCGCCGACATCGTGCAATGGGCGCTGGTGCGCCTTGTGATTACGGGCTGCTAAACCCGGCTGCGGAATGTGCCGCAGCAGAGCGATCTTGCTACTCGCCAACACAGCGAGTCAAGACAGCACGGCACGGCTCCCAACCGATCCCTCGTATCTGGCGTATCGTTGTGCTCAAAGACGGCTTCGTTATCCCACTACGAGAAAGCGATGACTTCCACTGCCGAAACGCCAGACCGTGCGATTCCACTGCTCCCCGGTCGCTCGATCGAACGCACCGTCGCCTTCTATCGGCGGCTGGGCTTTGTCGGCGACGCGCACCCGCACGATGCGGGCTACGCGATCCTGACGCGTGGCGAGGTGGAGCTGCACTTCTTCGCGCACCCGGACCTGGATCCTGCGGCCTGCTATGCGGGCTGCTATATCCGGGTTGGCGATGTCGATGCGGTCTACGCCGCCATGCGTGCCGCGCAGCTTCCGGCGCACGGCATCCCAAGGCTCGATGCTGTCAGCGACAAGCACTGGGGCATGCGGGAATTTGCGCTTGTCGATGAGAACGGCAATCTGATCAGGATTGGGCAGGTAATCGGTGGCTAGGCGTCCAATCGCCCGCATCTGCGTACCTGGCTATCCGGAACAGGCCATCGATCAGGTGGCACGATATACACGCTGCCCGAGATCGTACGATGCAGACATCGGACCTTGCTGGCATGCGATGGCAGTCGGCGATGCGTTTGCCACGCATCAACTTGCATCGATTGCCAGCTGTATCTCTGCCGGTGTTGCATTGCCCAGCACAGTATAGGCAGCGCGCAGTGCCTCCACAAAACGCGCATCGCCAGAGAGCGTAGCGAACACCGCATCCACGGTGAGGAACGTCGCGATGTCATGGCTGGCATCGCCGGTGGTCGAATGGGCGATGTCGCTGAGGACCTCGCTCAGCGGATCGACCAATGCCACGCCGTTGGCCGCCTGCCTGCGCACGAACTGCAGCCAGGCCGCTACCGGAATGCAGAGCCGGTCGACCCGGCGCCCGGCGTCCAATGCATCGCTGATGACGCCGAGCAGGCGCACCGGGATCTTCTGCGAGCCGTCCCAGGCGATCTGGGCGAGCAGGTGGCGGATGGCGGGGTTGCGGAAGCGGGCGAGGATGGCGCCGCAGTAGTGCTGCGGGTCGAAGCCTTGCATCGGTTGCAGGGTGGGGGCGATGTCCTCGCGCATCAGGGCTTCGACAAAGGTGGCCAGTTGCGAGTGGCGCATGGCGTCGGCGACGGTTTCCAGATCGAGCAGGCCGCCGAGATAGGCGAGTGCGGAGTGCGGGCCGTTGAGCAGGCGCAGTTTGGCGCGTGCGTAGCCGGCGATATCGTCGCTGAGAATCACCCCTGCGCTTTCGAAGGCGGGGCGGCCGTTGCAGAAGCGGTCTTCGATCACCCACTGGCTGTAACGCTCGCGCTGGATCGGCCAGGCGTCGTGCAGACCGGTCTGCGCGTGCACGTTGGCGCGCAGCGCGTCGTCGGTGGCGGGGGTGATGCTGTCGACCATCGAGCGCGGGAAGGTGACGTGCCGGTCGATCCATGCCGCAAGCGCGGGATCGGTTTGCTGTGCGAGCAGCAAGACTGCGCGGCGTAGCAGGCTGCCGTTGTCTTGCAGGTTGTCGCAGCTGAGCACGGTGAACGGTGCGCTGCCCTGCTGCCTGCGTTGTTGCAGGCCGGCGACGAGATAGCCGATGGCGCTGCGCGGCGTCGCGGGATGTGCGATGTCGTGCGCAATGTCGGGATGGGCGAGGTCGAGGGTGTCGCCTGCGAGGCAATAGCCTTTTTCGGTGACGGTGAGGGTGACCAGGCGCACGGCGGGATCGGCCAGGCGCGCGAGCACGGCGGTTTGTTCGTCGGCTGCGCACAGCACCTCGCGGATGGCGCCGATGATGCGTAGCTGCGGGTGCTCGTCGAGCAGGGCGAGGGTGTAGAGGCCGTCCTGCGGGCGCAGGGCGTCGCGCACCGTTGGGCTGTGTAGCGAGACGGCGTAGATGGCCCAGGTGGGGTCCTGCGCGAGCAGGTCATCGATGTAGACGGCCTGGTGGGCGCGGTGGAAGGCGCCTGCGCCTAGATGGACGATGCCGATGGTGGTCTGTTTGGGGTCGTAGCTGGGAGTGAGGACGGTGGTTAGTAGGTGCGCGAGTGTTGCGATGGAGAGCGTTGGAATTGGCATGGGTTTTTGTTTGGAATCGTGGGGGTGCTGCAAGTTCGCCTGTGGCCGTACCCTCACCCCAACCCCCGCTCTGCGCCCCGGCCCACGTCTTGCGACGCGGGCGCTCCAAGGCACGCGCGCCAGTGGCGCGCAAGCGGTGCCTCTTCGCCCCGGCGAGAGGGGCTAGGGCAATCGCGGCTGAGTGGGTTCTTCGCCCACGTCCGCATGGCGAGGGTGTCAACGGCTACTACTTGTCGGTGACGGTGAAGCGTTGTGTACTGCGGATGTCTGCGCTGGAAGCGCCGATCTGTACTTCGTAGTCGCCTGGATCCACTGCGTAGGCCTTGCGCTGCTCGTCGTAGATGCGCAAGGCGTCTTGCGCCTTGAGGGTGAAGCGCAGCTGCCGCTGCTCGCCGGGTTGCAGGGTGATGCGCTGGAAGCCGCGCAGTTCCTTGATGGCACGTTCGCGTTGCGGCTTGAGCGGATGCAGATACAGCTGCACTACTTCATCGCCTGCGCGTTGGCCGGTGTTCTTCAGCGTGACCGTGGCCGTGAGCGTGCCATCGGCGGCAACGGTGGTGCGGTCCAGTTGCAGATCCGAGTAAGCAAACTGCGTGTAGGACAGGCCGTGGCCGAACGGATACAGCGGCTTGCCGGCGAAGTAGCGATAGGTGCGGCCGCGCATGGCGTAATCGTCGAAGGCGGGCAGGCGCTCGTCTTCCTTGTAGAAGGTGATCGGCAGGCGGCCGCCGGGACTGGCCTGGCCGAACAGCACATCGCCGACCGCGCTGCCGCCGCGTTGGCCGGGGTACCAGGCCAGCAGGATGGCGGGCACGTGGTGCTGCGCCCAGTCGATCGCCAGCGCCGAGCCGGTGGTCAGCACCGCAACCACCGGCGTGCCGGTGGCCTGCACTGCCTGCAGCAATTCGCGCTGCGGTTTGGGCAGGCGGGTGTCGGTGCGGTCGCCGCCGGCAAAGCCGGGATAGTTGACGTCCATCTCCTCGCCTTCGACATCGCCGGTGAGACCACCAACAAACACCACCACCTCGGCGTTGCGTGCGGCGTCCACCGCTTCCTGCAGCGGCGGCTTGGCGCCGGGCATGCGCCAGGCCAGACGCACGCCGGCATCGCGTGTGGCTTCGAAGTATTCCACGCGCAGGTCGTAGGCCTTGCCGGCTTCCAGCGCGACGCTGGCATTGCCGCCGCGCATGCGCGGGGCCTCGCTCCATTGATCGATGAGCAGCTTGCCGTCCAGAAACAGGCGCACGCCGTCGTCGGCGGCAATCTGCAGCTCGTAGGTGCCCGACACCGGCGGCAGCAGCTGGCCATGCCAGCGCACGCTGAAGTCGTCCTTGGCCAGCGCCCGATCGGCCTGCAGTTCACCGCGGCCGACGGCATCGTCGGTGGGCGCATTGCGGTCCCAGCGGAAGGCGATACGCGGGTCGACGCGGGTCAGCACCGGCTGGCCGGCCAGGGCACGTCCACGGAAGTATTCACCGGTGAGGCCGTTCTGCTTGGCATCCGGCGCCGGGCGCAGATAGCGGGTGTCGATCGGTGCAGCGGCATTGGGGTCTTCGCGCCCTTCCACCAGATCGCTGCCGCGCGCGTAGACCACCTGTGCCTGCGGTGCGGCGTCGCGGATGCCTTGCAGGATGGTGACCGGCGCGGCCGGCGTGCCGTAGTAATTGCCCAGCAGCGACATCGGGTCGTCGGCGGTGGGGCCGATCACGGCAATGCGCTTGAGCGTGGGTTTGAGCGGCAGCAGGCCGTCGTTCTTCAGCAGCACCAGCGATTCGCGCGCGGTGCGGCGGGCCAGTGCATCGTGCTCTGGCGATTGATTGACCGCCGCAGGAATCTGCGCCCACGGCACCCTGGCCGGCGGGTCGAACATGCCCAGCCGCATGCGCGAGGTCATCAGCCGCTTGAGCGCGGTGTCGATGCTAGCCTCGTCGATCAGGCCGGCACGCACCGCCGCCGGCAGCGCGGCATAGGTGTCGCCGCAATCCAGGTCGGTGCCGTGCTTGACGCCAAGCGCGGCGGCCGCTTCGGGCGTGGGCACGATCTTGTGGTTCTGCCAGATATCGCGGATGGCGGCGCAGTCGCTGACAATGTAGCCATCGAAGCCCCAGTCGCGGCGCAGGATGCCTTCCAGCCGCGTGCTGGCCGAGGCGGATTCGCCATTGACGCGGTTGTAGGCGCCCATCACTGCGGCGACCTTGCCTTCCTGCACCAGGGCCTGGAACGCAGGCAGATAGGTTTCATGGAGATCGCGCTCGCTGGGATGCACGTCGAAGTGGTGACGGTCGGCCTCCGGGCCACTGTGCACGGCGAAGTGCTTGGCGGTGGCATCGAGCTTGCGGTACGGCCCTTGCTGCGCCTGCAGGCCCTGCACGAAGGTCACGCCCATGCGCGCGGTCAGGAACGGGTCTTCGCCATAGGTTTCCTGCCCGCGGCCCCAGCGCGGGTCGCGGAAGATGTTGATGTTGGGCGACCAGAAGGTGAGTCCCTGGTAGCGCTTGTGCTCGCCGCGCGCCAGGAACGCGTGGTGCTTGGCGCGCGCTTCGTCGCTGATGGCGGTGGCCACCTCGGCCATCAACGGGGTATCGAACGTAGCAGCCAGGCCGATCGCCTGCGGAAACACGGTGGCGCCGCCGGCACGCGCCACGCCGTGCAGCGCTTCGTTCCACCAATCGTATTCGGGCACCTGCAGGCGCGGGATCGCCGGGGCGGCGTTCTGCATCTGCGCGGCCTTTTCGTCCAGCGTCATGCGCGACACCAGGTCGGCCGCACGTGCGTCGAAGGGGCGTTGGGTATCCAGATACGGCGGCGGCGTTGCGGCCTGCGCGTCGGTGGCGGCCAGCGCCATCGCCAGCAGTAAGCCGCGCGCAGGTGGGCGACGCGGGGTGGTGGCGCGGTGGGCGGGGTGCGAATGCATGGTCAGTCCTCCTGGGAGCGGTGCGGTTCCAGCTGGGCAAACGGCCCGATCATGCTGCCGACGAAGCCGCCGGCCTGTGCGGTGCTGAGCATGCCCGCAGCATCGTTGCGGTGTAACGATTGCCAGCCGCGCCCATCGGCATCGAAGGCAAAGCTGTACGTACCGCCATCGCCGCTGATCTGCAGGCGCAGCTGCGCCGTTGCGGGGACGCGGGTGCGTGCGAGCGTGGTGGTTCTTGCGCCCTCGCGCTTGTCGAGAAAGACGTCCAGCGCATCGCCGTTGCGTCGCACGCCCAACGCATACCACGCATTGGAATTCTGCAAGACCGCAAGCCCGGCGCTGACGCCGGCCTGCGTGGGCACCGCCAACGCGGTACTCGCGGTAAAGCGCGTGTGTTGCTGGCGCCGCGCGAGGAAGGCCGGTGTGGCGGTGCTGTCCAACCCTTGCGCACTGGCATGCAGGGTCAGCCAACCGGTGCGTGCGCTTAGATCGGCCACCTCATGTTTGGGCACACGCAGAGATAGCCATTCGCGCTGCAGCGATGTGCCGGCGAAGTCGTCGCGCCAGGTGAAGTTGCCCGACAACGGCGCTTGATCTGCCGGGGTCTTGGCGCCGCGCGGGCTCTGTGCGACATACGGAATTGGCTCGCCGGCCGGCAGGATCGACGGCCAGCCATCGCGCCAGTGCACTGGCAGCAGGAAGGTTTCGCGCCCGGTGTTGTAGCGTTCGCCCGCATACGGGCGGCTGGCCAGGAACACCGCCCACCATTGCCCGTCCGGTGTGTCCACCAGATCCACGTGCCCGGCATTGCTGACCGGGTGCGCGCGATCGGCCGGCAGGTCGCGTTGGGTCAGGATCGGATTGTGCGGTGAGGGCTCAAACGGCCCCCACACAGTGCGGCTGCGCAGCACCACCTGCGAATGCTGCGGCCCGGTGCCGCCTTCGGCACACGAGAGGTAATACCAACCGTCGCGTTGATACAGATGCGGGCCTTCGATCCAGATCGGCTTGCTGGCCAGGTCCACGCCACCGTTGAGCAACACCTTGCGAGGGCCGACCGGTTGATTGCTGGCAAGGTCGAAGCGCTGCATCCAGATCGCGCGATGGCCTTCGTACAACGGCGTGCCTTCCGGCGGGCCGTTGTTGAGCAGGTAGGCGCTGCCGTCGGTATCGAAGAACAACGACGGGTCGATGCCGTCGATGCCCGGCAACCACGTCAGTGCCGACCATGGGCCGGCGGGATTGCTGGCGCTGGCGATGAAGTTGCCGCCGCTGTCGACCGAGGTGCCTACGACATAGAAACGCCCGGCATGATGACGGATGCTGGCAGCGAACATGCCACGCGACACGCCCAGCCCGTCGTAGTCGAGCTGTTCGCGGCGCTCGACCACATTGCCGATCTGCGTCCAGTGCACCAGGTCGGTACTCTCGAACACCGGGATCGCCGGGAAATACGCGAACGTGGAATTGACCAGGTAATAGCGCTCGCCCACGCGCGTCACGCTGGGGTCCGGGTAGAACCCGGCCAGCACCGGGTTGCGGTAGTGGCCGGGTGGCAACGGCGTGGCGAACACCGCATCGTCGCCGCGATACTCGAACCAGTCGAAGGCGACATCGGCGTGTGCTTGCGCCTGCACGCGCGCAGGTGCGGCCACCGCAAGCAGCAGTGCCGCAAGCGCGGCCGGCAGCCAGCGCATCACCAGTCCCACATCGCACCGTCTTCCAGCCGCGCGATCGGCAACTGCTTGGGCACGTAGGGATACTTCGCGGCCAGGGCTTCGTCGATGTCCACGCCATGCCCGGGTGCTTCGCCGCAATGCAGGCGGCCATCGCGGAATACGTAATCGTGCGGGAACACCGCGTTGGCCTCGTCGGAATGGAACATGTATTCCTGGATGCCGAAGTTGGGCACCCAGGTGTCGAAGTGCAATGCCGCGCCCATGCACACCGGCGACAGATCGGTGGCGCCGTGGAAGCCGGTACGCACCTGATGCAGCGCGGCGAAATCGGCCAGCCGGCGCACATGGGTGATGCCGCCGGCGTGGACGATGGTGGTGCGGATGTAGTCGATCAGTTGCTGCTCGATCAGGTGCTTGCAATCCCACAGCGAATTGAACACCTCGCCCACCGCCAAGGGGGTGACCGTGTGCTGGCGAATCACCTCGAACGCGCGCTGGTTTTCTGCAGGGGTGGCGTCTTCCAGCCAGAACAGCCGGTATGGTTCCAGGTCGCGGCCCAGCCGCGCGGCCTCGATCGGGGTGAGCCGGTGGTGCGCGTCGTGCAGCAGCTCGATCTCGTCGCCATGATCGTTGCGTAGCTGCTCGAACAGCTTGGGCACCACGCCGAGATAGCGCGGCGTGGACCACACCGTTTCGGTCGGCAATTCGCTCTCTGCCGGCTCATACGGTTTGCCGCCGCTGGAAATGCCGTAGGTCTTCTTGATGCCGGGCACGCCGCACTGCGCGCGGATGGCGATGAAACCCAGCTCGCGGAAGCGGCCCACCTCATCGCTGGTTTCGGCGATATCGCGGCCATTGGCATGGCCGTAGACCAGCGCGCCCTCGCGCGAGCGCCCGCCCAGCAGCTGATACAACGGCATGCCGGCCATCTTGCCCAGGATGTCCCACAAGGCCACGTCCACCGCGGCGATCGCGCTCATCGTCACCGGGCCGCGCCGCCAGTACGCACCGCGGTAGAAGAATTGCCAGATGTCTTCGATACGGCCGGCATCGCGGCCGATCAGGTTCGGCACCAAGTGTTCCTGCAGGTACGCCGCCACCGCCAGTTCGCGGCCATTGAGTGTGGCATCGCCCAGCCCGGTGATGCCCGAGCGGGTGCGGATCTTCAGGGTGACGAAGTTGCGGCCCGGGCAGGTGACGATGACGCGCGCCTCGACGATCTCGCGATCGCGGGCCGAGCCTTGCAGCGGAGCAGGGGAGTCGGGAGTCTGTGACATCGTGGTCTCGCTCAGGGAGAAGTGGCGGCAGTGAGGGGGAGTTCGAACGGGCCGGCCGGCAGGCCGCTGCGGTCGTACAAGGTGCATACCGGGCTGTCGGCCCAGCAGTAGCGCACGCGCGTGACGGCCAGGCCGGTGGGAACGCGCAGGCTGATGGCGTGGTCGTGCAAGCTGGCAACGGCATAGCGGCAGCTGTTGGACGCGGCGCCGCACAGCTCGAAGCCGATCGGCGCATCGGCGCCATAGCTGAGCAAGGCGGTGTCCACCTCGTCGAAGGCGATGCGCACGCTGTCGCCCTCGCGTTGCGCGCTGCGCGGCACCGGGCCGGAGGGCGCAAGCGCCTCGCCGTACACCACTTGCCGTGCCGCACGCGCCAGGCGCCGGCCCAGTTCCTGCTTGTTGGCCGGATGGATGTCGTAGCGGTCGCCGATGTCGATCGTCACCGCCAGGCCCGCATGCGCATCGTTGGCGACGAAGCGGCGCTGTGCCTCGCGCAGCTGCGCCCAGCCGCTGTCGACCGGCTGGGTGGGCGGCGCGCCATAGTTGGCCAGTTGCACGATCAGCAGCGGCAACTGCGCACCGAAGCGCTGCCGCCAATCGCGTTGCCATGCAGCGAGCAAGGCCGGGTAATGCACCGCATCGCCGGCATTGGATTCGCCCTGGTACCACAGCACGCCACGCAGGCCGAGCTGGCCGAGCGGGGCGATCATGCCGTTGTACAAGGTGGTCAGCCCGGCCGCCGACGACCACGGCGCGCGCGGTGGCGAGCCCAGTTGCGGCGGCACGATGCGGTATTGCCAGGGCGCATCCAGCGGCAGCGTGCTGCCATCGGCGAACTGCAGCGCGCGCGATTGCGCATCGCCCAGCAGCCCACCACGCCGATAGGTGTTGAGCACATTGAGCACGATGCTGTTGCGCCCGGCATGCAGGCGCCCGCGCGGCACGCTGTAGCGACGCGGCTGGTCGGCACCGTAACTGCTGCCCACGCCGCGCCCGTTGACCCAGGTCTGGTCCAGTTCGTCCACCGGCCCGAGCAACAAGCTGGCGTCCTGCGCGGCCTGCGCCGGCGTCAGTTCCACGCTGGTGCGGTACCAGACCATGCCGTTGAAGCCGACCAACTGCGGCACTCCCCAGTCGTCCCACGCGCCCAATGCCGCCGGTGCGGTTTGCCAGGCGCCGGGCGCATCCGCCTGCCAGGGCTCGCCTTCGCCGTGCGCATGCCACCAGGCCTCCCACAGCGCCCCCCAATGCGGCGCGGCATCCACCGGGTCGCGTGCGTAACGCGCCAGCACATCCAGCGCCGGGCCATCGTCGCCGGCAGCGCGCAGTGCCTTCTCGCCGATCCAGGCCTGCAGTTGCGAGCCGCCCCAGGAGGCGTTGATCAGGCCCATCGGCACATCGACGGTCTTCTGCAATTCACGCGCGAAGTAATAGCAGGCCGCAGAAAACTCCTTCACCGCCTCCGGCGTGGTGAGTTGCCATGCCGCAGCGCCACCGAAGCGGCGCTGCGGCGTCGGGCTGGACTGCGCCGGCACCTTGAACATGCGGATGCGCGGGTTGTCGGCATCGGCGATCTCGCTGCGTGAATCCAGGGTGCGATGCACCTGCAATTCCATATTGGATTGGCCCGAACACAGCCACACATCGCCGATCAGCACGTCGTTGACCTGCTGCGTCACACCCGTGCTGGTGCGTGCGCTCAAGCTGTACGGGCCACCCGCGGCGTGCGCGGGCAGGCGTGCTTCCCAGTGGCCTTGCCGATCTGCGCGTGCCTGCACCTGCTGCGCATCCAGTTGCACGCTCACGCGCGCGCCAGGGGGGGCGTCGCCCCACACCCGGATCGGCGCATCGCGCTGCAACACGACATGCTCCTGAAACAGCGCATGCAGCAGCGGCGCATCGGCCGCCTGCGCCAGGCGCGGCAGCAGTGCTGCGCAGAGCGTTGCCATGATGACCGTCGACAGGCGCGCGCTCATTTCGGATTCCCCGGTGCATACGGAAACTTCAGCGCCTGGTAATACGCCAACGGATGCGCAGGCGGCGCCGTGCCGGCCGGCAACGGCCGCCCGGACACGCGCTGGAAGTAGGCGATGCTGGCATCGCGCCACCACTGCGCTTCGTCCTGCTGGATCGCCAGGAAACTGGCCACCTGCCGGTAACGCGGTGGATCGATCCTGCCGGCCAGGCCCTGCCAGGTCGCGCGCATGGCACGCACCTCGTCCACGCCATGGTCGTAATGCCATACCAGCTCGTCCCACAGCGGCCGCCCGGAGGCCATGCGGTGCTCCCAGGGCACATGGTGGAACCACAGCAGGTAATGCTCCGGCACGCGCTGCACATCGCCGAACACGCGTGCCACCGGCCTGGCGTATTGCGCCACCGCATTGCTGCCGCTGGCACTGCGATCAAAGCCAATGCCGTCGCGATCGGCGCGGTGGTAGTAGACCGGGTCCCAGTCCGGGCGCTCGCTGCCCGCATCCCAGGGTGCCGGGCCGTAGTGATGGCCGCGCCCCATCAGGTGATGCAGGCCGAGCGGGGTCATGTAGTCCACCACTGCCTCGCGCGAGCGCAGCATCATGTCGACCATGGGCGTCACCACGTCAGCATCGTTGGAGAAGGTCATGCGCGCCCACTCCTGCGCGATCGCCTGCGGCGACAACTGCGGGTTCCACGCCAGCCGCCCGTACGCATACCAGTTGGCCTGATCGAAGATCGAGCCGCTCCAGTTGCGGTCCGCACCGATGTTGGCCACCCCGGCAATGCCGGTCAGGCGCGTGCGTCTGGCATCGTTGAAGAGCGTGCCATCCACGGTTCTGGCAACGGTCGAGCCCTTGCCGCGTGCATAGGTGTCGGCCTGCAGGGTTTCGGCAAACAGCGTGCCCAGATAGGCCAGATGGGTCGAAAAGCCCAGATACTCCTTGGTGATCTGGAACTCCGGCATCAACGGCGTCTTGCGCATCGCACCGAACAGCGGATGGAACGGCTCGCGCGGCTGGAAGTCGATCGCCCCGTTCTTGACCTGCACGATCACGTTGTCGCGGAATTGCCCATCCAGCGGCAGGAACTCGCTGTACGCCTGCTTGGCGCGATCGTCCGGCTGCTCATGCGAATAGACGAACGCGCGCCACATCACCACCCCGCCGTGCGGCGCCAGCGCATCGGCCAGCAGATTGGCGCCATCGGCATGGCTGCGCCCGTAGTCCTGCGGGCCAGGCTGGCCTTCGGAGTTGGCCTTGACCAGGAAACCGCCGAAGTCCGGAATGCGTGCATAGATCTCGTCGGCTTTGTTGCGCCACCACTGCTGTACCTGCGGATCCAGCGGGTCGGCGGTCGTCAAACCGCCGATCTCGATCGGCGCGCTGAAGCGCGCGCTGAGAAACACGCGAATGCCGTAGGGACGAAACGCCTTGGCCAGTGCCGCCGCCTTGTCCAGGTACTGTGGGGTGAGGCTCCAGGCCTTGGCGTTGACGTTGTTGAGCACGCTGCCGTTGATGCCCAGCGATGCATTGGCGCGCGCGTAGTCGGTGTAGCGCGGATCCAGGTAGCCCGGCAGGGTCTGCCAGTTCCATAACGAGGCGCCGGCGTAACCGCGCTCGACCACCCCGTCCAGGTTGTCCCAGTGGTTGAGCATGCGCAGCTGCAAGCGCGGCGATTCGCGCAGGTCCAGCGCGGCCAGCGACTGGCCGGTCTGCAACAGGCGCAGGAAGTGGAACGCCCCATACAGCGCGCCGACATCGCTGCCGCCGACGATGGCGATGGTGCGATGCCCGTCCACGCTGACACTGCGGATCAGATAGCCCTCGCGGCCCAGGCCGGTGGTCTGCAGCTGCAATGCCGCGATCTGCGGCGCAGCCGCCGCGCCCAGCAAGATCGCCCCATCGCGCGTGACATTGGCGGACGACTGCGGCGCAGCACCAAGCAGGCCCGACAGTCCACGCTGCAATTCCTCACGTGCAGCCTGCAACGTCGGCGAGTCGCCGGCGACGATCAACTCGCTTGCGCTGCCACGCAACTGCGCCGCGTCGGCCAGCGGGTGGTAGCGCAACCATAAATCGTAGCCATCCTCGGCCCGCGCGCCGGCACTGGCCAGCATCAATCCGCACAGCAACGTCAGCGCCAGCCACCACGGCTGCGTCAACGCAGCGCAATACGCGCCGCAGCGCCGCATTGCACGCGCGCTCATGCGGCATGCTCCAGCGACATCACCGCACGCCGCGGCGTATCGCCGCTCTGCCTGCTTCCCGGTACCATGCGTCGCATCGTCATGCACGCAGTCGGCGCTTGCGTTACTGCAGCGGGTTGTGTGCATCGTGCAGGTTCGCCACCCACTTGAAGAGGCCACGCTTGGAGAAGGTCAGGAAATCGGTCCGCCGCACCAGCCGCGCGACCACCATCGACGAGGTGGCGGCGCTGGCGAAGGTCTCGCCGATGACGGTCTCGCGCGTGGTCAACAACAACGGCAGCGTGCGCGATGCCACCCGTGCACGCGTGCTGCGCGCGGTCGACAAGCTGGGCTACACGCCCAACCTGGCGGCCAGTGCCCTGGCCGCCGCGCAGAGCACGCGCATTGCGTTGATCTACAGCGATCCCAGCGGCGCCTACCTGCGTGAGTTGCTGCTGGGCGTGTTGCGGGTTGCCTCGCGCACGCCGATCCAGCTGGTGATCGATTGCTGGGACGACCTGGATGCCGACGCCGAACGCCGTGCCGCACGCAAGCTCGCCAAGGGCGTGGCCGGCGTGATCCTGCCGCCGCCGCTGTGCGAATCCAAGGCCGCGGTACTGGAACTGGTGCGCGCCAAGGTGCCGGTGGTGGCGATCGCCTCCAACCATTTCAGCCCGGATGTGGCCTGCGTGCGCATCGACGAATTCGCCGCCGCCAAGGAAATCACCGAGCATCTGATCGCGCAGGGCCACACGCGTATCGGTTACATCGCCGGGCATCCCAACCTGTCTGCCAGCACGCGTCGCTTCGAGGGGTTCCAGGCCGCGCTGGCCGATGCGGGCCTGCGGCTGGACCGGCATCTGGTGCAACCGGGCGACTACACCTACAAATCCGGCCTGGTCGCTGCGGAAAAACTGCTGGCGCGCAAACGCCGCCCCAGCGCCATCTTCGCCAGCAACGACGATATGGCCGCCGCCGCGATCTCGGTCGCGCATCGACGCGGGCTGGATGTGCCGCGCGATCTGTCGGTGGTCGGCTTCGACGACACCTCCGCCGCCACTGCGGTATGGCCCGAACTCACCACCGTGCAGCAGCCCATCGCCGCCATGGCCGACGCTGCGCTGGACATCCTGTTGAAGACGATTCGCGCCAAGGAGCGCACGGCGAAGATGGTCGATCATGTGGTCGCGCACCTGCTGGTCAAGCGGGATTCGGTGGCCGCACCGGCGGTGCCGGATGCAACGGAACAGCCATGACGCTGCACGCGGTTCTGCGCGCAGGCCGCCGGTGGTCGCCTGCGCGTGCAGGCGACCACCGGCACAACATCAACGCGTCAGATACTGGTTGATCAGGTTCTCGTAGGCTTCCTGACGGCCGCTGAGCTGCTTGGGTTCGTTGCCGGCGGCGTACTTGGCCAGATCCACCAGCGTGCTGCTGCCGTTGGCGAAGTCCGCGCCCGCACCGCTGTCGAAGCTGGCGTAGCGCTCGGCGCGCCACTGCTCCAGCGGCGAGGAGGTCAGCAGCGCATTGGCCACTTCCAGCCCGCGTGCGAACGCGTCCATGCCGCCGATATGCGCCAGGAACAGATCCTGCGGGTCGGACGACTCGCGGCGCACCTTGGCATCGAAGTTCAGCCCGCCCGGTGCCAGCCCGCCCTGACGCAGCACCACCAGCATCGCGCCGACGGTGTCGTACAGGTCGGTCGGGAACTGGTCGGTATCCCAGCCGTTCTGCGGGTTGCCGCGGTTGGCATCGATGCTGCCGAGCAGGCCGGCATCGGATGCCACCTGCAGGTCGTGCTCGAAGCTGTGGCCCGACAGCGTGGCGTGGTTGGCTTCGATGTTCAGCTTGAAGTCCTGGTCCAGGCCGTGCTGACGCAGGAAGCCGATCACCGTGGCGCTGTCGAAGTCGTACTGGTGCTTCATCGGCTCCATCGGCTTGGGCTCGATCAGGAAGTTGCCAGTGAAGCCGATCGCGCGGCCGTAGTCGCGTGCCAGGGTCAAAAAGCGCGCCATATTGTCCTGCTCGCGCTTCATCTGGGTGTTGTGCAGGCAGGCATAGCCTTCGCGGCCGCCCCAGAACACGTAGTTCTCGCCGCCCAGCTCGACGGTGGCATCGATGGCGGCCTTGACCTGCACCGCCGCACGCGCGACGACATTGAAGTCCGGGTTGGTCGACGCACCATTCATGTAACGCGGGTGCGAGAACAGGTTGGCGGTGCCCCACAACAGCTTGACGCCGGTGTCGGCCTGGCGCTGCTTGGCAATGCCGACCATGTGCTTGAGGTTGCTCTGGTACTCGCCGATGTCGTCGGCATCGGGCGACAGATCCACGTCGTGGAAGCAGTAGTACGGCACGCCGAGCTTGGTGAAGAACTCGAACGCGGCATCGGCCCTGGCTTCGGCGCGATTCAACGCGGTGTTGCCGATATCCCACGGGTACGCGCGCGTGCCCGGGCCGAACGGATCGGCGCCGTTGCCGCAGAAGCTGTGCCAGTAGGCCACGGCAAAGCGCAGATGCTCGGCCATGGTCTTGTCGCCGACCTGCTTGTTGGCGTCGTAGACCTTGAACGCCAGCGGGTTGTCCGAGTCGCGGCCTTCGAAGCCGATCTTGCCGATACCGGGGAAATATTCCTTGGCGCCGATGTAGACGGTGTTGCTCATGGGGTGGAACTCCTGCAGAGAGGCGAGGGGAGAAGGGAAAGGTGTCGCATGCGAGTGACCAGCCACGCAGCGCAGCGATCGCGCATGCAGGCCGTCACCGCCGCCACCGGCGCGCACTCTCAAGCAGCGCCGGGGACGGACGCCGGCACGGGGCCTGACCCACGCCGCGCAGAATGTTAGCGCTACCACAATCGCGACCGAAAAAAGCCGCGCGATGGAGCGAAGCTGAAGATGCCATGCCGATCCCGAGTGAAGCGGTCTGCCCGACTTTACCCAGCCCGGCGCCGAAAGGCTTGCTGCGCTGCGAGATGTGCGCTGCCCCGAGCACCTGCGGCACACCTCCAGCGGTGATCGGCTCGCTAGCGCCCCGGCACCGCCAAACCAGCGCCGGACACCGCGCCCGCAAGCGGCTGACCGCCCGTTCAGCCGCGTACGCGCGGCGCCGGCCCGCCGCGCGCCGGGCAGCTACAATGGCCGGCTTATGACCGCTGTCCTGCCGCTGCCGCAACCCCTGGCCGACCCCGCGCCGCGCGACCCGCGCCAGCGGTTGCAGCGTGAGCAGCTGCGCCTGGGCAAACGCCTGCAGCGCCAGGTGGGCCAGGCGATTGCCGACTTCGGCATGATCGCCCCCGGCGACAAGGTCATGGTCTGCCTGTCCGGCGGCAAGGACAGCTACACCTTGCTGGACATGCTGCTGCAGTTGCAGCGCAAGGCACCGGTGCCGTTCACCCTGGTGGCGGTCAATCTGGACCAGAAGCAGCCCGACTTCCCCGCGCAGGTGCTGCCCACTTACCTGCGCGGGCTGGACGTGCCGTTCGACATCGTCGAGCAGGACACCTATTCGGTGGTCAGCCGGGTGATTCCGGCCGGCAAGACCATGTGTTCGTTGTGCTCGCGGCTGCGGCGCGGCGCGCTGTATGCCTACGCGCAGGCGCATGGCGTGACCAAGATCGCGCTCGGCCACCATCGCGACGACATCGTGGCCACGTTCTTCATGAATCTGTTCCACCACGCCCGGCTCGCGGCGATGGCACCCAAGCTGCGCAGCGACGACGGCGCGCATGTGGTGATCCGCCCGCTGGCCTACGTGCGCGAAGCCGATATCGCCGCCTACGCGCAGGCGCGCCAGTTCCCGATCATTCCGTGCAACCTGTGCGGCAGCCAGGAAAACCTGCAGCGCCAACAGGTCGGGCGGATGCTGCAGCAGTGGGACCGCGAGCAGCCCGGGCGGGTCGAGCAGATCGCCCGCGCGCTGGGCGATGTGCGGCCCGAGCAACTGGCCGACCGCACCCTGTTCGATTTCCTGGCGCTGGGCCGCAATGGCGATACAGCACCGCCCGATCCTGATCCCGATTCCAGCGCCTGGCTCGCCGCCGGCGACAGCGCACACGACAGCGACTGACGCGGCCATCGCGGCGCCGGCAGTCTTTCCACCCTCCCCGTTTCTTCCTCCTCTTCGGTCCGACGCATGTTCTTTCGTAATCTCACCCTGTTCCGTTTCCCGACCACGCTTGATTTCTCCGAGATCGACACGCTGTTGCCGCAAGTGCAGCTCAAGCCGGTCGGCCCGCTGGAAATGAGCTCGCGCGGTTTCATCTCCCCGTTCGGCCGCGACGAGCAGGAAGTGCTCTCGCACCGTCTGGAAGATTTCCTCTGGCTCACCGTCGGTGGCGAGGACAAGATCCTGCCCGGCGCGGTGGTCAACGACCTGCTCGAGCGCAAGGTCGCCGAGATCGAAGAGAAGGAAGGCCGTCGCCCCGGTGGCAAGGCGCGCAAGCGCCTGAAGGACGACCTGATCCATGAGCTGTTGCCGCGCGCCTTCGTCAAGAGCTCGCGCACCGATGCCATCCTGGATCTGCAGCACGGCTACATCGCGGTCAACAGCTCCAGCCGCAAGAGCGGCGAGAACGTGATGAGCGAGATCCGCGGCGCACTCGGCAGCTTCCCGGCACTGCCGTTGAATGCCGAGGTCGCACCGCGCGCCATCCTCACCGGCTGGATCGCCGGCGAACCCTTGCCCGAAGGCCTGAGCCTGGGCGAAGAGTGCGAGATGAAGGACCCGATCGAAGGCGGCGCGGTGGTCAAGTGCCAGCACCAGGAACTGCGCGGCGACGAGATCGACAAGCATCTGGAAGCCGGCAAGCAGGTCACCAAGCTGGCGCTGGTGCTGGACGACAATCTGTCGTTCGTGCTCGGCGACGATCTGGTGATCCGCAAGCTCAAGTTCCTCGATGGCGCACTGGACCAGCTCGAACACAGCGAAGACGACGGCGCACGCGCCGAACTCGACGCCCGCTTCGCGCTGATGAGCGCCGAAATCCGGCGCCTGTTCCTGCTGCTGGAAACCGCGTTGAAGCTGAGCAAGGCCGAGTAAGCGCAACGGTCGAGCGGTGGCGTGGTGTCGTCGCGATCGATGCTCGAGTCAAACGCCCGGTGAGTGGAGTGCGCGGTGCCATCACCGCTCGCGGGACACGCCGTGCATCCGTTCGTGGAGCCTCCTTGGCGGCATCCATGCCGCCGAGCGGCCCGCAACCGGCAAGGACACCGCATCAGACAGTTGGCCGCTTGATTTCTTGAAAGCGTGTTTCCTGGCTTGCGCTGCGCCAGGCAGTGGAAAGTTTGCAGGTTGCGTGCTGAAAGCCTATCCACCGCTCGGCATGCAAAAGGGGGAGAAGCTGGTCGACGCACAGTGATCCGATCAGCGCAGGTCATGCCCTGCTTGCAAACATGCGTACCTAGCATCTCGATTGGTCCTTGCCCGCCTACCGTCGCGGGACCTTACGCGGCACGGATGCCGCGTAAGAGCCTACAAGGACGTACTTGCGGCGTGTCCCGCGATGGTGGGCGGGCAAGGGCCCTGCAGCCAAGTCGCCGATCAGCCACTCTGCAACTGTTCCATTCGCGCTATCCAGTACGACGCCCAAAGCACAGAGACTCGGCCGTGCTGGGCGGGCAGTAGCCCTGCAGCCAGGCCGCAGATCTAGCGACGCCGGCTGCGCGCACCTGGCGATGGGCAGCGTCGTTTGCCAGTCGCTCAAAGAAGTCGTGCCAACATCGAATGCATCAATCGCTTTGTCTCACCACCTGACACATCGCAGCGCTATCCTGTGCCCATGTTCAAGCCCGTCCGCCGCCTTATCGCGCCCGCCCCGCAGGTTGTCGAACGCGATTGCCTGCGCCTGCAGCTGGACGGGCGCGAGATCGCGGTGCTGCGCGTGCGCGACCCGCGTGCGCGGCGCATCAAGCTCAGTGTGGACGAACGCGGCGCGCGGCTGACCTTGCCACTGCGCGCAAGCCTGGTGGCCGGCGAACGCTTTCTGCAGGCGCATCTGGACTGGCTGAGCACGCAATTGTCGCGTTATCAGCAGGTCGATGCGTTTCCGGCGCTGGAGCGTGGCGTGCCGGGGCTGCTGCCGTTACGCGGTGCCCTGTTGCCGCTGAGCTGGCACGACGGGCGCTACGCACGCATCGAGGTCACCGATGACGGCGCGCAGTTCCATGTGCCGACCCGGCTGGGCGATGCAGGTTTGCGCCGCACGCTGAAGGAATTCTACGAAGCGCAGGCGCGCGCCGATGTCGGCCGTTGGTTGCCGAGCTATCTGCCCGGCCTGCCGCGTGCCCCGGCACGAGTGCGGCTGAAGGTGATGTCCTCGCAGTGGGGCTCGCTGGCGCCGGATGGCTCGATGGCGCTGGATCTGGCGCTGGTGCTCGGCCGCCCGTCCGCGTTCGAATACGTGCTGGTGCACGAGCTCTGCCACCTGCTGCAGGCCAACCACTCGCCGGCGTTCTGGGCCGAGGTGGAACAACGCTTCCCCGCCTGGCGCGACGAACGCAGCTATTTCCACGAGCATGGCCGCCAGCTCAAGGCGCAGCTGCGGCGGTTGTTGCAGGTGGAGTGAGCCAGGTCGTCGCGATGCAGTTGCCGTCGCTGTGGCGACGCTCCTGCAACGATCAAGGCGCGAAGTCGGGGCGCCAATGCGCTTCTGGCTTTCGGAGAGCTGCTGCGCGATGACGCGGCTAGCGAAGCGACATAGCGCCACGCGGCTGCGCTAGCGCCATTGGTAAGACGCGGCGCGCGCAAGGTGCCGGCAGGCCAGCGGCGACAGCCACGCAAAGCGCCTGGTCAGGGCACACTCGATGGCCGCGATGCCGGCCTGCAGCTCGCGTGCCGGTCCCCAATGGTCGGCGTCGCAGGCCACCGACCAGACCTCATCCAGGCGCCGGCGATCGTCCGGATTCAGTTGCGGCGACGCGTGCACCGTCTCCAGGAACGTCCCTGGCAAACTCCACTGCTCGAAGGATTCGATCGCGGCGACAAGCGGGTCTGGATGGCCCATTGCGCTAGCTCAACGGTGCCAGGATGCCGTGCGCCGCTGACGATGCCTGCTGGCACTGAGGTCTGCTGTCGCATGCAAGGCAGCAAGCACGAACGTCAGCGCCATGGCATCGCGCAGGACGCATGCACGCATTCCACGCATCACGTGTGCGGCGGCGGCAACGACGCCAGGAATCCATTGATCACCGCCGCCACCGCGTCCGGCGCTTCCATGTGCACATGATGCGTGCCCGGCAATAGATGCAGGCGTGCATCGCGCATCAGTGCCACGCGGTGATCGCGCAGGGCATCGGGGAAGTACACCTGCGCCGGCGTGGCGAAGATGGCCTGGGTCGGGCAGGCGATGGAGGCCAGCAGCACGTCGATCTGCGCTTCGGTCATGCGGATGGCGGTGGGCAAGGTCAGGCGCGGGTCGCTGCACCAGCTGTAGCCGCCTTCGACCGCGCAGACCCCGCGCTCCACCAGCAGCCGCGCGGCCGGTTCGGTGAGCTGGTTGGCCATCATGCGTGCGCGCACCGGCATCTCCATCGACGGAAACACCCGCAACGGCCGCTGCGCCAGCGTGCGTGCCGACGCCACCGCAACGCGCAGGCGGGTGGCGGTGCTCTCGACCGGCTCGGCCAGCGCACCCAAGGCCTCGATCGCGATCAAGGCCTCGATGCGCTCCGGCGCCGCGGCCGCGAGCAAGCTGGCGACGCCGCCGCCCAGCGAGTGGCCGAGCACGCTGAAGCGCTCCCACCCCAGCGCATCGGCTACCTGCAGCAGGATCGCGATTGCGCTGCTGAGCGTGTATTCGGCGCCGGTGGGCAACCACGCGCTATGGCCGTGGCCGGGCAGATCCAGCAACACCAGATCCAGCTCCTGCGCGTGCAGATGCGCGCTCAGCGGCAGGAAGCTGGCGGCATTGTCGAGCCAGCCATGCAGGGCCAGCACCCGGCGCGGGCCACGTTCGGGGTTGCGCAGCCCGGTGACCCGGCCGATCGCCAGGTCGCACGCAAACGGCTCCAACCTCACGCGCGTCGCGCCACTGCGGCCAGTGCCTGCGCATGCGCCGGGCTGGCGTTGAGGCAGGGGATATAGCTGAGCGTGGCGCCGCGTTCGGCCAGCGTTTCGGCAAAGCCCAGCGCCACTTCTTCCAGGGTTTCCAGGCAGTCGGTGGCAAAGCCCGGGCAGACCAGGTCGAAGCTGCGCACGCCGCCTTCGGCCAGTTTCCACAAGGTCGGCTCGGCGTACGGCTGCAGCCAGCGTTCCGAACCGAAGCGCGACTGGTAGCCCATCTGCCATTCGTCCGCGCCCAGGCCGAGCGCGGTGACGATGGCCTGCGCGCTGCGCTCGCATTGCTGCGGATACGGGTCGCCGGCATTGGCCACGCGCTGCGGCAGGCCGTGGAAGGAGAACATCAGCTTCTCGCTGCGCCCATGCGCCTGCCAGTGCGCACGGATCGAATCGGCGATCGCCGTGACCCAGCCGGCGTCTTCGCAATAGTCCTGGATCACCTCCACCGCGATCTCCGGCGCGCTCGGGCGCCAGGCATCGATCACGTCCTGGATCGAGGCGGTGGTGGTGGTGGAATACTGCGGATACAGCGGCAGCACCACGATGCGCCTGATGCCGCGCGCGCGCAGGCCATCCAGCGTCTTGCGCAGCGCCGGGGCGCCATAGCGCATGGCCCACTCCACGTGCCAGTCCGGCATGACCTCTTTCAGGCCCTCGGCCAGGCGGCGCGTGTACACCGCCAGCGGCGAGCCGTCCGGCAGCCAGACCTTGGCGTATTTCTCGGCCGACTTGGGCCCGCGGATCGGCAGGATCACCCCGTACAGCAGCGGCTTCCAGAACAGCGGCGGGATCGCGACCACGCGGCGGTCGCTGAGGAACTCGGCCAGGTAGCGGCGCACGGCCGGGGCGGTGGGCGACTCGGGGGTGCCGAGATTGACGACCAGCAGGGCGGTATCGGGGGTGGTGTTCATGCGCACCATTCTGGCAGAGCGCAGCGGTGCTGCCGAGGACAGCGCATCGATCGCCGCCATTGACCGCCTCTGCCCCCCGGTTGCGCTCACCACCGATTCATTGCGCCACCACTAACGTCGCGCCATTGCTATCTTTGACGGATTGTCCTTTGGAGCTTGTCATGCCTCGTCTGTCGCGCCTGGCCCTGTTGTTGTCGCTGACCTTCGCCGCCGGCCATGCCGTCGCCGGCCCGGAAGAGGACCAGCGCGCGCGTAATGCGGTGCGCGTGCTCAACGAGATCATGAAGATCCCCGAGCAGGCGATCCCGGACAAGCTGCTCGACGAGGCGCGCGCCATCGTGGTCATCCCCGACACGCTCAAGGCCGGGCTGGTGATCGGCGGCCGGCGCGGGCACGGCCTGATGTCGATGAAGAATGCCGACGGCAGCTGGTCGCAGCCGGTGTTCGTCAAGCTCACCGGCGGCAGCATCGGCTTCCAGGCCGGCGTGCAGTCCTCCGACGTGGTGCTGGTGTTCCGCAACGACCGCAGCCTGGACAACATCGTCAACGGCAAGTTCACCCTCGGTGCCGATGCCGGCGTGGCCGCCGGCCCGGTCGGCCGCAATGCCGCCGCCGCCACCGACGGCCAGCTCAAGGCCGAAATCTGGTCGTGGTCGCGCGCCCGTGGCCTGTTCGCCGGCGTGGCGCTGGACGGCGCGGTGCTGCAGATCGACGATGCCGCCGACCTCAACGCCTACGGTGGCGGCGCCACCCCGCGCATGATCTTCGAAGGCCGCACCAACGAGCGTGCCTCCACCGACGTGATCGCCTTCCGCGACCGCCTGGAAGAGGCGACCTACACCGCACGCGCCAATCGCGGTACCGATGGCAGCGCCGACGACGGGGCCAGCGCGCCGCGTCCGGCAACGCCGCCGCCGGCACCGGCGACCACCACGCCGCCGCCAGCGGTGAACGAGGCCAGCACCGTGCCGATGCAGCCCAGCACGACGCCACCGCCGCAGCAGGGCTTCCAGCCGGTGTCCGATGGCGAAATCCGTACCGAATCGCTGGACGGCAACCGCTGACAGGCTGTCATCCCCCTGCGCGGTGCGCTGGGGTATCCTGCGTCTTCCTTCTTCTTCAGCAAGCGAGCAGATCATGGGCGGTTTCAGCATTTGGCACTGGCTGATCGTGCTGGTGATCGTGTTGCTGGTGTTCGGTACCAAGCGGCTCACCAGCGGTGCCAAGGATCTCGGCAGCGCGGTCAAGGAATTCAAGAAAGGCATGCACGACGACGACAAGCCGGCCGGCAAGCTCGGTGACGACACCCGCACGGCCGAGCAAACACGTGAGGCGCAGGCCGAGCGCGATCGCGACGCGCGTTGATCCGGAGCGGCGTCGGTGTTTGACATAGGTGTTGGCGAACTGACGCTGATTGCGATCGTCGCCCTGGTGGTGCTCGGTCCCGAGCGCCTGCCCAAGGCGGCCCGGTTTGCCGGACTGTGGGTGCGCCGCGCGCGCATGCAGTGGGATTCGGTCAAGCAGGAGCTGGAGCGCGAGCTGGAAGCCGAAGAGCTCAAGCGCAGCCTGCAGGATGTGCAGGCCTCTCTGCGCGAAGCCGAAGACCAGCTGCGCACCAAGCAGCAGCACCTGGAGCAGGGCGCCCGCGCGCTGCACGACGAGGTGGGGCGCGATATCGATATCCGCAGCCCGGCCACACCGGTGGCGACACCGCTGGAGCTGGCGCATGCGGATCTGTCGGTCGGGGCAACTGCCACGTCGGCAGCGGGCGCTGCGGATGCGGCCGACCATGAGGCCGCACCGGTCATTGCCCAGGCCCAGCCGATTGCGCCGGCGCCCCATCAAACCTTGGTACCGGCCCCGCACGACACCGTGGTGCCGGCGCCGCATGCCGCGCATCTCAGCAGCACCGGCGCGCAGGCGCAGACGCCGGCCACCGCCACGCCGCTGGAGCCGAGCACGCTGAAAGCGCCGAGCGAGCCGACCGAGCCACGCAAGATCCAGGAGAAACAGCCGTGAGCCTGTTCGACGACGCACAGGCCGAAAGCAGTCTGATCGAGCATCTGGTCGAATTGCGCGCGCGCCTGGTGCGCGCCCTGATCGGCCTGGGCGTGGTACTGCTGGCATTGCTGCCGTTCTCGCGTGCGATCTATTCGTGGCTGGCCGCGCCGCTGATTTCGCAGCTGCCGCTGGGGCAGACGATGATCGCGATGAACCCGGCCGGCGCGTTCTTCGCACCGCTCAAGCTGACCTTCTTCGTGGCGGTGTTCGTCAGCGTGCCGTGGCTGCTGTACCAGGCCTGGGCCTTCGTGGCGCCGGGCCTGTACCAGCGCGAAAAGAAACTCGCATTCCCGTTGCTGGCCTCGGCAGTGGCGCTGTTCTACATCGGCTGCGCGTTCGCGTATTTTCTGGTGTTGCCGGCGGTGTTCCACTTTTTGACCACGTTCAAGCCGGACGTGATCGCCATTACTCCGGACGCTAATTCCTACCTGGATTTCGTGCTGGCGATCTTCTTCGCCTTCGGCGCGAGCTTTGAGCTGCCGGTGGCGTTGGTGATCCTGGTGCTGCTGGGCTGGGTCAGCCCCAAGCAGCTGAGCGAAGGCCGCGGCTATGCCATCGTCGGCATCTTCATCCTGGCCGCGGTGCTCACCCCGCCGGACGTGGTCTCGCAGCTGATGCTGGCCATCCCGATGTGCCTGCTCTACGAGCTGGGTATCGTCGCCTCGCGCGCGGTGGGGCCGAAACCCGCTTAGCGCACTCGCCGCGCTTAGGCGCGTGCCGACATGCAGCTGCGCAACCCGGCATCACCCGGACGCAATCACGCCCGTAGGAGCGCACCCGGGCGCGACCGGGGCTCTCCTGAGGAAAGCTTCGTCGCGCTCAGGCGCGCTCCTACGGGGTGGGATGGTCAGGTGGCGAACACGTTGGCGCGAGCGAGGGCGTTCCCGGGGGACGCTTCGTCGCGCCCGGGTGCGCTCCTACGGATCAGGGTTTGTTGTCAGCACATCGCCGGTCAAGGCGATCAGGCGGCGAACACATCCGGGCGCGACGGTGCTGTGGGCTGCGCGGTTGCGCCTGCGTGGGTGAACATCTGCTTCCAGGCGGCGTACACCGAGCCGGCGAATACCGGCATCAGCACCGCCATCAGCAGCAGCTGGGCCAGCCACATCGCCACGGTCTGGCCGGCCACCAGGCCGACGATCAGCGCCACGATCATCACCGCAAAATAGATGGCGAAGATGGCGATGAAGGCCAGCACGAAGAACACCAGCATTGCCGGCAGGTTGTGCAGGCTGGCGCGCAGACTCTCGCGCAGCGCATGGCCGCCGGTGCTGCGGTCGAACATCACCTGCGGCGGCATCACGAACAGCGCCAGCGTCATCGCCGCGAACGTGGCGATGGTCAGCAGCAGCCACAGCAGGATGCGGCCGGCCGGCAGGCTGGCGGCCAGTTGCTCGATCTGCACCGGGTCCGGCTGCGCGCCGGACTGGCTGATCTGGTTGATCTTGATCATCACCTCGGACAACTGCTGCAGCCCGCTGGCGCCGATCATCACCAGCAGCAGCACGCCCAGCAGCAGGCCGGCGATCAGCTGCGGCAGCAGCGACACCAGCAGATGCGGCGCGCGGCCGTCCTGCAGGCCGTGCAGCAGATGCGACGGCTTGGCGATGCGGCCTTCGTCGACCTCGCGGATCGCCCACAGCAGGCCGCCCATGAACAGCGGGCCGGCCAGCACCAGCAGGAACTGCAGGGCCGGGCCCAGCAGCGGTACCAGCACCGACAGCGACACCACCAGGGTGGCCGCCACGCTCCAGATCACCCCCAGCGAGCCAAGCGCCAGCGGCGCCCGCTTCAACAGCGAGAAACCGGTCAACAGCCATTCTGCGCCGGCAGACGCCGGCACCTTGCGGATTTCGCTCATTCCCATTCCGGATCGATACGCACCGGACCATCCGGCGTGACGCGATTATCGCTGCTTTTGCGTGTGTGCGGCGGGATGAGTGGTCACTGTTTGCAGGCCGCGTGCGTGATGCACGAACCGGCGCAGCAGCTTGCGGGCGATCGGCGCGGCGGTGACCTCGCGGGCGACCGTGCGGGCGCAGTGTCCGTGGCGGGCAATGCATTCGGCGCGCGCCTGCACATAGCCGCGCATGTGGTGGGTGGCGAACTCGGGGTGGAACTGCACGCCCCAGGTGGCCTGCCCCCAGCGGAAGGCATGGCAGCGGTCCTGTCGCGAATGCGCCAGCACGATGGCGCCGTCCGGGGCGCGCACCACGGTTTGCATGTGCGTGGCGTGCGCCGGGAAATGCGCCGGCAGGCCGGCAAACAACGGGTCCTGCTCGGCTGGCGGGTGCAATTCCAGCGCGATGGTGCCGGACTCGCGCCCGGCCGGGTTGTAGTCGACTTCGCCACCCAGCGCGTGCGCCAGCAGCTGGTGCCCGTAGCAGATGCCGAGCAGCGGCATGCCCTGGTGGGCGGCATCGCGCAGCCAGGCGGCACTGCGTTCGCTCCAGTCGGCGCGGTCGGTGACGTAGGCGGCCGAGCCGCTGACGATGGTGCCGGCAAAGCCGTCGCGGTCGGGCAGGCGGCCGCCGTTGGCGACATCGACGGCGACGGTCTCATGCTCGGCCAGCCCGGCCGCGACGCGGATCCAGTGCCGAAAACGGCCGTATCGCTTCATCTCCGGCACGGGATGCCCGGTTTCGATGATCAGGAACGGCAAGGCGGACATGCGGACGGAAATCCAGCAGCGACTGATGTGCCCGATTGTAGGCAGCTCCAGGCGGTTTTTTTCAAGTGGCGTGCCAACGCATGCAGCTAAGGTTATTCCGGATGGCTATGTGCTGATGGCTGGGGGGCGGGGCGCTGGTTACTTGCGCTGTGTGGATGTAAGAGCAGTGATGGCTGAGATGGTTTCTGCCACGTCGGTTGCCGACTCGGTTGCCGCGGTGATCGTGCGCCGCCGATCTGGTTGTACTCGGCCGTGCCGTGTACCTGGTCAATGGTGAGACCGAGCCCCTGCCAATGGCGCAATGTGCGTGCCCACTTACCCTCATCCGCCCTTCGGGCAGCTTCTCCCGGTGGGAGAAGGGAGCAAACGGTGGAAGAACGGAGCGAGCCCCCCTCTCCCGCCGAGCGAGAGGGCATGGCTTGCGCGCCACTGGCGCGCGTGCCTTGGAGCGCCAGTGGCGCAAACGCGGGCCGGGTGCGGAGCGGGGGTTGGGGTGAGGGTCGCCTGGGCCGATAACCGTGCACGTCCCAGGCGATCCGCCTAGTCCCGCGGCGGCAACACCGACAACACCTCTTCCACCGTGGTCAGCCCGGCGGCGACCTTCTCCAGGCCGGTGCGCCGCAGCGTGCGCAGGCCCTCGCCACGCGCGGCGTGGCTGAAGCTGGCCAGGTCGGTGTCGGCGCGGATCAGGCTGCGCAGGCGCGGGCTCACCGGCAGCAACTCGTACAGGCCGACACGGCCCAGGTAACCGGTGCGGCGGCATTCCAGGCAGCCGACCGGCGCGTGTACGTTCAGCACCTGCGGCAGTGCTTCGCCCGGCTCGCGGATCGCCGCCCACTCGTCGTCGCTGAGCGTATGCGGGCGCTTGCAGTGCACGCACAGGGTGCGCACCAGCCGCTGCGCCAGCACGCCGTTGAGCGTGGACGCCACCAGGTAATGCGGCACGCCCAGGTCCAGCAGGCGGGTGATCGCCGAGGCGGCGTCGTTGGTGTGCAGCGTCGACAGCACCAGATGCCCGGTCAGCGAGGCCTGCACTGCCATCTGCGCGGTCTCCAGGTCGCGGATTTCGCCGATCATGATGATGTCCGGGTCCTGGCGCAGCAGCGTGCGCACGCCGCTGGCGAAATCCAGGTCGATGTTCTGCTGCACCTGCATCTGGTTGAACTCGGGCGCGATCATTTCGATCGGGTCTTCCACGCTGCATACGTTCACGTCCGGCGTGGCCAGGCGCTTGAGCGTGGAATACAGCGTGGTGGTCTTGCCCGAGCCGGTCGGGCCGGTGACCAGCACGATGCCGTGCGGGCGCTCGACCAGCGCGCTCCAGCCGGCGGCCTCTTCCGGGCTGAAGCCGAGCTGCTCGATGCTCTTGAACGCCGAATCCGGGTCGAAGATGCGCATCACGCACTTCTCGCCGAACGCGGTGGGCATCGTGGACAGGCGCATTTCCACCTCGCGCCCACCCGGCGACCGGGTCTTGATGCGGCCATCCTGCGGGCGGCGGCGTTCGGCCAGGTCCATGCGGCCGAGCACCTTGATGCGGCTGACCACCGCGGTCATCACCGACGGTGGTACTTCCAGCACCTTGTGCAGCACCCCGTCGATGCGGAAGCGCATGCGCCCTGCCTCGCGACGCGGCTCCAGATGGATGTCGCTGGCCCGCTGTTCGTAGGCGTACTGCAGCAGCCAGTCGACGATATGCACGATGTGGTGGTCGTCGGCATTGACGTCGCCGGCGCGGCCCAGTTCCACCAGCTGCTCGAAACTGGGCAGGCCGGCACCCGGTTCGGCGCTGCGCACATCGCCGCGCGCGCCGCGCACCGACTGGGTCACGCCGAAGAACTCCATCGTGTAGCGATGCAGGTCCAGCGGGTTGATCAGCGCCAGCTCGATGCGACGCCGGCTCAGATGCTGCACGTCGGCCAGCCATTCCAGCGCCAGCGGCTCGCTGGTGGCGATCAGCACGCGCTCGGCGTCCAGCGCCAGCGGCAGGATGCGGTGGCGGCGCGCATACGCATGCGAGACCACACCGGTGACCGCGGCCACATCGATGCGGGTGGGATCGATGCGCAGATAACGCAGGCCGGTGCGGGTGGCCAGCCATTCGGTCAGCCGTTCCAGCCCGAGTTCGCCGGCCGGCGGCTGCGCGGCATGCAGCTTGAGATTGGCCAGCAGCACCAGCGGATGCACCTCGCTGGCATTGCGTACGCCGGCGGCGGAGAACTGCACGCGCTCGTGTTCGTGCGGCACCACCATGCCATCGGCGAGCAACGCGGCAGCCACCGGGTCGAACATCAACCGGCCGCGCGGCAGGATCGCCGCTGCGCTGTCTGGATCGGCCGTACGCCGCTGTTCCATGTTCGATGTTCCCCTGCGGCGGTGCTCCGCGGCAAAGCGCTGCGGGTCGGCCGGTATACTAGCGCACCCCTTCCGCACGGCCTTTGCTGCATGTCCGATTCCCGGCGCGTTCCGATCACTTTCCAGGGCCTGATCCAGACCCTCAACCAGTACTGGGCCGAGCAAGGCTGTGTGCTGATCCAGCCGCTGGACCTGGAAGTGGGCGCAGGCACGTTCCATCCGGCCACCTTCCTGCGCGCGCTGGGACCGGAGCCGTGGAATGCGGCCTACGTGCAGCCCTCGCGCCGCCCCACCGATGGTCGCTACGGCGAAAACCCCAACCGCCTGCAGCGCTACTACCAGTACCAGGTGGCGATGAAGCCCAACCCGGACAACATCCAGGACCTGTACCTGGGGTCGCTCAAGGCCCTGGGTATCGATCCGCTGGTGCACGACCTGCGCTTTGTCGAGGACAACTGGGAATCGCCGACGCTCGGCGCCTGGGGCCTGGGCTGGGAGGTCTGGCTCAACGGTATGGAAGTCACCCAGTTCACCTACTTCCAGCAGGCCGGCGGACTGGAGTGCAAGCCGGTGCTGGGCGAGATCACCTACGGGCTGGAACGGCTGTGCATGTACCTGCAGAGCTGCGACAACGTCTACGACCTGGTGTGGACCTACGGCCCGGACGGCACACCGGTGAGCTACGGCGATGTCTATCACCAGAACGAGGTGGAGCAGAGCGCCTACAACTTCGAGCATGCCAACGTGGCCGAGCTGTTCCATCGCTTCGACGCCTGCGAAGCCGAAGCCAGGCACCTGGTCGAGGTCGGTCTGCCGCTGCCAGCCTACGAGCAGGTCACCAAGGCCAGCCATGCGTTCAACCTGCTGGATGCGCGCCGCGCGATCAGCGTCACCGAACGCCAGCGCTACATCCTGCGCGTGCGCGCGCTGGCGCAGGGCGTGGCGCAGGCGTATTACGCACAACGCGAGAAGCTGGGCTTTCCCGGAGTGAAGAAGTAACCAAAGCCCCTTTCCCCCGGGAGAGGGGTTGGGGTGAGGGGACGGAGGCGCAGTCCTCCTGCACCCAGACTCCACAGAGCTTCGCCGGTCCCCTCATCCGCCCCTTCGGGGCACCTTCTCCCGGTGGGAGAAGTGACCAGCAGACCCCTCTCCCCCCGGGAGAGGGTTGGGGTGAGGGGACGAGGTGTAGCCCTCCTGCACCCAAACTCCACAGAGCTTCGCCCGTACCCTCATCCGCCCTTCGGGGCACCTTCTTCCGACCGGAGAAGGGAACACGTAAAGGTCCACGTCTTATGAGCGAACAACTTCCCCTGCTGATCGAACTGGGCACCGAAGAGCTGCCGGTCAAGGCGCTGCCGGGTCTGGCGCAGGCTTTCTTCGATGGCGTGCTGCACGGGCTGGAAAAACGCGGCGTCGCAGTCACCCGTGGCGGTGCCAAGCCGTTGTCCACACCGCGCCGCCTGGCGGTGCTGCTGCCGGGCGTGGCCACCGAGCAGCCCGAGCAGCGCTCCGAAGTACTGGGCCCGTATCTCAACATCGCGCTGGATGCCGAGGGCAAGCCGACCAAGGCGCTGGCCGGTTTCGCCGCCAAGGCCGGGATCGACTGGACCGCACTGGAGCGCACCAGCGACGCCAAGGGCGAGCGCTTCGTGCACCGTGCGGTGACGCCGGGCGCGCGCACCGCCGACCTGCTGCCCGACATCCTGCGCGAAGCCATCGCCGCGATGCCGATCCCCAAGCCGATGCGCTGGGGCGCGCACGAATACGCCTTCGCACGGCCAGTGCAGTGGCTGGTGCTGCTGTTCGGCGACAGCGTGGTTCCGGCCGAGCTGCTGGGCGTGCGTGGCGATCGCCTCAGCCGCGGGCACCGCTTCATGCATCAGGGCGAGGTATCGCTGGCGGCACCGGGCGACTACATCGAGGCCTTGCGCGCGGCGCATGTGCTGGTGGATGCGGACGCACGCCGTGCGCGCATCGTCGAAGAGGTCGAAGCCGCCGCCAGGCAGGCCGGCGGCAGCGCACGCATCAGCGACGACAACCTGGAGCAGGTGGTCAACCTGGTCGAATGGCCGTCGGCGGTGCTGTGCAGTTTCGAGCGCGACTTCCTGGCGGTGCCGCAGGAAGCGCTGATCGAAACCATGGAGATCAACCAGAAATTCTTCCCGGTACTGGACGACGGGGGCAAGTTGACCGAACAGTTCATCGGCATCGCCAATATCGTCTCCAAGGACGTGGCCGAAGTCGCCAAGGGCTACGAGCGGGTGATCCGTCCGCGCTTTGCCGATGCCAAGTTCTTCTTCGACGAGGACCTCAAGCAGGGCCTGGAGGCGATGGGTGCGGGCCTGGCCAGCGTGACCTACCAGGCAAAGCTGGGCACGGTGGCCGACAAGACCGCGCGTGTGGCGGCGCTGGCCGAAGCGATCGCGCCGCAGGTGGGCGCCGATCCGGCGCAGGCGCGTCGCGCTGCGCAGCTGGCCAAGAACGACCTGCAATCGCGCATGGTCAACGAATTCCCGGAGCTGCAGGGCATTGCCGGGCGTCATTACGCCAAGGCCGCCGGCGAATCGAGCGAGATTTCGCTGGCCATCGACGAGGCCTACCAGCCGCGTTTTGCCGGCGACGACATCGCACTGTCGCCGCTGGGCAAGGTGCTGGCGATTGCCGAACGGCTGGATACCTTGGCCGGTGGCTTTGCGGCCGGTTTGAAGCCGACCGGCAACAAGGACCCGTTCGCGCTGCGGCGTAATGCCCTGGGGTTGGCGCGGACGGTGATTGAGAGTGGGTTTGATCTGGATTTGAAAGAGCTGCTTGTAGAGGCTAGAAATCAGATCAATGTCCAAGCAAGTGCCAGACAATTACTCAAGACAGAAACTGCGATCACCAAAGCAAAAGATGCCGGTGCTGCCCTGCCGCCATCTGTTGAAAAGGACGCACACACCGCGTTGGCGCAGGCGGCTCAAGATGCAGAGATTTTTGACTTCATCCTCGACCGCCTACGCGGCTACTACGCAGACAAGGGCGTTCCTGCCACCCACTTCAACGCGGTCGCCGCACTGTTCTCGGTCGCGCCCGAGGGCGCTCCTACAGGGCTCGTAGGAGCGCACCTGGGCGCGACCCACGGCTCCCTCTACGACTTCGACCGCCGCATAGATGCGATCGGCATCTTCGCCACGCTGCCCGAAGCCGAAGCCCTGGCCGCCGCCAACAAGCGCATCCGCAACATCCTGCGCAAGGTCGAGGGCGAGATCCCCGGCGATATCGACACCAGCCTGCTGCGCGAACCGGCCGAAGAAGCCCTGGCCGAAGCGGTGGAAGCGGCCATCGGCGATACCGGCGATGCGCTGCACCGGCACGATTACGTCGCCGTGCTCGCGCGCCTGGCGCGGTTGCGCCCACAGGTGGACGCGTTCTTCGATGGCGTGATGGTCAATGCCGAAGACGCGCAATTGCGCGCCAATCGTCTGGCCCTGCTGAAGAAGCTCGGCGACCGCCTCGGCAGCGTCGCCGCCATCGAGCATCTGTCCAGCTGATGGCTGCGTCCGCCGGCGCGGTGCACTGGCAGACCGCGCAGGCCGCGTTGGCACGCCGCGACCTGGCTGTGGCGGCGTCTGCGTTGCAGGCGCTGCTGGAGGTGGAGCCGGCGCATGTGGCGGCCCGCGTGCTGCTGGCCGGCATCGTGCTGGCCAACGGCAGGATGCGCGAGGCGGTTGTGCAGCTGCGGCTGGCGGCAGGCGATCTGGGCGACGACGTGACGATGCGTTGCCGGGTGGCGCAGGCCTTGCTGCGCGTCGGCGAGCATCGCGCACTGCATGCCTTGCTGCGGCACCCGTCGGTGATGCGGTGCCAGGACGGCGCGACCTTGGCCCTGCTCGCGCACGTGCATCAATCCCTGGGCGAACATGTCGACGCACTGGCGATGATGCAGCGGGCGCAGGCCTGCGGATTCGATGGACCGGATTTCCGGTTTTTTCTAGCGGTGCAGTTGCAGTTCAATGGTCGCCTCGATGAAGCGGCGCAGGCGCTGGAGCATGCGCTGGCGCACACGCCCGGCTATGGCCGCGCGGCGTTGACGCGCGCGCGCCTGCGCCGGCAGAGCGCCAGCAGCAACCATGTGGCGCAACTGCGTCAACAGTTGCAGCTCGCCAAGCCCGACAGCGAAGATCGCGCCGGGCTGGCGTTCGCGCTGTACAAGGAGCTGGAAGACCTCGGCCAGACCGAGGCCGCCTGGGACGCGCTACAGCACGGCAACGCGGTGATGCATGCACGCCTGCATCACGACGCCGATGCCGAGGCGGCGTTGTACGCGCAGCTGGGTGCGTTGGCCGGCCAGGGCCTGTTCGCCGCGCAGCAAGCCCCCGTCGCACACGGCCCGCAACCGATCTTCGTGCTCGGTTTGCCGCGCTCGGGCACCACGGTGCTGGAGCGGATGCTGGGCAACCATTCCCAGATCGTGTCGGCTGGCGAGTTGAACGACTTCGGCCATCAACTGCGCTGGGGCGCCGACCAGGCCGGTCGCAGCCTGCTGGATGCGCGGCTGCTGCAGGCCTTGCCGACGCTGGACTACGCGCAGATCGGCGCGCGTTACCTGGAACAGACGCAATGGCGGGCCGGAACGGCACGCTGGTACATCGACAAGCTACCGGCCAATGCAGTGGCGATCGGCGCGATCGCGCGCGCCTTGCCGGGGGCATTGATCGTGCATCTGGTACGCGAGCCGATGGCGGTGTGCTTCTCCAATTACCGCGCGCTGTTCGGCGACTCCTACGCCTACAGCTACGACCTGCGCATGCTGGCGCGCCACTATCAGGCGTATCACGCCCTGATGGCGCAGTGGCGCGCGGCATTGCCGGGCCGGGTGATCGATGTGGATTATGCGCAGATGGTGCGCGATCCATCCGCGGTATTGCAGCAGTTGATGGCGCGCTGTGGGCTGCAGATCGAGCCCGGGCAGATCGATATCACCCGCAATGCGGCCGCGTCGGCCACGCTGAGCAGCGTGCAGGTGCGCGAAGGCGTGCATGGGCGCAACGTCGAAGAATGGCGGCGCTACGCCACGCAGCTGGAACCGCTGCGGCAGGCCTTGTTGCATGCCGGCCTGATCCAGACCGACGCACGCTGACAACGGCCAGCGAAACGACGCGGAGACGCCGCCGCGATGTATGCGCTATGCCCGCAATCGAAAACGCCTGGGTGTCGCCAGCCTCGTCGTGTCTGGCCACTCCAAGTTCGCCCACTCGCAGCAGCGGCGATCCCAAGCGCTCGATCCAAAAACGCTTGTCTCAAAACGCCAACGGCAGCCCCGTGGCTGCCGTTGGCAAATACCACCCTGGCTGACTCAGTGCGCGCCGAAACGCCAGTTGAGCTCCAGCATATAGGAGCGTCCGTAACCGGTGTAGTTGAAGATGTTGTAGTACGGATAGCTGCTGTAAGTGCGATCGCGCGGCGGCCGGGTGTCGGCCAGGTTGTTGACCGTGGCGGTCAGCGAGATGTCGTCGTTGACCGCATAGTCCAGCGTGGCATTGAGCGTGGTCCACGCACCGACCTTGCGTGCGCCTTCCACCGCATAGCCATCGGTGCTTTGCTGTGCGGTGAAGTTGGGCGTACGTCCGTAACGCTGGCCGAACAAGGTGGTGGTCCACGCATCCTTCTGCCAGGTGATCGAGGCATTGGTGATGCTGCGGAACTCGGAAGAGAAGAACGGCTCGCTCAGCAGGTCGCGCACCGGGTCTTGCGGGAACTGCTGACTTTCATGCTTGAGCGTGAGGTTGTATTGCGCGTCGAACACGAACAGGCCCCAGGAGTCGGTAGCCAGGTTGTAGGTCGCCTTGGTCAGCACGCCGGAGATTTCCTCGTTGGAAATATTGACCGGGTTGATGCGGATGTTGCTCAGGCGATTGGGTACCGGCGCATCGGCGGCCGTGCGATCGATGCGCGACAGCGCGTCGACGCAGGTCGGCGAGTTGATATCCAGGGCGCCGAGCCGGCAGGCCGATTCGTTCTGCAGCAGGGCATCGGTGCTCAGGTCGCTGACCTTGTCATCGATCTTGATGTTGTAGTAATCGGCGTTGACGCTGAAGCTTGCGCTCGGCGACCACACCACGCCGGCACCCCAGGACTTTGCGGTGATCGACTTCAGATCCGCATTGCCGGACCGACGGCCCTGGATGCTGGTGCCGCCATAGGTGCAGTCGGCGATCGGCACGTTGGGTTCTTCGAGTGCGCAACGGTAGTAATCGTTGACGCCCTGGAAGAAGCCGCTGTCGCCAGCGAAGGAAAACGCCATGTCCGGTGCCTTGAACGCAGTGGCGTAGTTGCCGCGGAACAGCAGCGAATCGATCGGACGGAATTCCAGCGCGGCCTTGTAGGTGAACTTGGAATCGCCGCCGCCGCCCTGGTTCTTGTAGTCGTCGTAGCGGCCCGACAGATTGGCGGTCAAGGTGCTCAGGATCGGCACCCGCATTTCGAAGGCCGCCGCCCAGTTCTCGCGCTTGCCGCTGCCCTGGGTGCCGGTCAGCTGGTAGAAGTCGCCAGCGATCACGCGTTGGTCGGTCGGGTTGGTCCAGTACTGATTACCGGCCTGCACCACACCGGCGACGCCGACCGCACCGGCAGGCAGGTTGAACAACTCGGTGTTGGTCAGCTGCAGGTTGACGTTCTGGGTCCAGGTCCGGGACTTGGTGCGGATTTCGTCGTTGAAGCTGCGGTACTGCGCCGGCGTCAAGGCGCGATAGAAGTTGGCATCGTTGGGTGAATAGATCGGGTAGCCGTAGTACTCGCCCTGCGGAGCGCCAAGGAACTGTTCGCGGAAGAAATCTTCGATGCGGTCGGCCAGCGGCCACTGCTGACGGCTTTCGATGCGATATTCCGAGCGTGCGTAGTAGGCATCGTAGGTCCAGTTGCTGGCACCCAGGCCGCCTTTCAGGCCAAGCGCGATGTTGTAGGAGTCGGCAGTCTGGCGGTCGTTGTTGAAGTTTTGATTGCCGGTTTCCTCCGGCGCAAAGATGCGTTGATAGCTTTCGAGCTGCTGGCTGTCCTGATTGTAGAAAAAACCACCGGTATCGGAGGATGTCTGCCAGAAGCGGGGGCCACTATTCACCTCGACCTTGGTGCGATTGAGCAGCAGGGTCGAGTACAGCTCGACGTTGTCGTTGAAGGCATAGCTCAGGTTGGCATAGCCGCTGGCGCTGCGTTCCTTGTTGAGGATGCTGGCGTAGCCCGGCTCGGTGCGGCTGCTGCAGAAGTTGCCGCGGTTGGCGCGGTTGTCGTACTGCACCGAGCCATTGAACAGCGGTCCCAATGCAGCGCAATTTTCGGCGCCCGGATCGAGATAGGTGGTGGGCAGGTTATGCAAGGCAATGCGTGAGCCGTAACGCAGGGTCGGGTCAGGATTGTCGCTGGTGGAATCGAAGTCGCGGCGCTGGTAGCCGTAGATCGGATCCTGATTGTTGAGCTGCAGGCCCCACACGATGTTGGCGCCACCGATTTCGTTGCCGCCGGTGAGCTGGAAGCGCTGGTTGTTGCCGCCACCCCCGTCGTAGGTGCCCATGCGGTAATTCATCTGCACGCCGTCCATGCGCTTCTTCAGGATGATGTTGACCACGCCGGCAATGGCGCTGGAGCCGTAGATCGAGGACTGGTTGCCCGGCGCCACGTCGATGCGTTCGACCATGCCCACCGGCACGCTGGCCAGGTCGACGAAATTGCTCTGGCCGTTGTAGAGCAATGGGTAATCGGCCATCGGCCGGCCGTCGATCAGCACCAGGGTGAAGCCGGGGTCCAGGCCGAGCAGGCTCAGCGATTTGGCGCCGGCAGTGAAGCCGCCACTGAACTGACCGTCCTGGACCGAGCCGGTGGCCATCGGTTGCGAGCGCAGCACGTCGTAGACGTCCTTGAAGCCGCGGCGCTGGATGTCCTGAGCGGTGATCGAAAACACCGGGGTCGCGGTTTCGACCTGGGACCGGGGAATCAACGACCCTGTCACCGTGACCTTGTCCAGTTGAGTCACTTCACCTGAATCCTGTGCCATCGCAAGCGATGGCATGGTCAGCGCGGTGCACACGGCGGTGACCAGCAAATGACGTTTCATGAAACGCACCTCTCTCTCCAAAGGTATGAACGGGCGCGCGGCAATCGGGGGGCCGCACGCAATGGGTGTCAACGAAACGTTAACAACGTACCGACTGTACCGAGTTCTATCCGATGCCGTATAGGCGTGTTTCTTCAGTTTTTTTGTCCCTTCACGCCCAGGCTGGGTATCCTTTGCCGATGCTTAAAGCCGCGTTTGCTCTCTCCCTGCTGTGCACCCTGTTCGTTCCGCTGCAAGCGGTTGCCCGGGCGACCATCGACAAGATCGAAATCAAGGGCTTGGACGACGACGCCGACGCCGAGATGATCGAGAACATCGAGGTCTCCCTGTCTCTGTATGAGGCCGTCGGCAAGGAGCAGGGCGAGTCGCGGCTGGAGTATCTGCTGGCGCAGGCCGAACGGCAGACGCGCGAGGCACTGGAACCGTTCGGCTATTACTCGCCGACCATCGAGCTGGCCGCGCCGCGCACCGGCGACAAGGTGACCGTGGTGATCACCGTGGAGCGCGGCGAACCGGTACGCGTGCGGCAGTCGCATATCTCCATCACCGGCTGGGCCGAGCAGGACCGTTACCTGGGCCAGGATCTCAAGCAGTTCGAACCGCGCGAAGGCCAAGTCTTCAGCCATCCGCAGTACGAAGCGAGCAAGGTGCGCATCACCCGCCGGCTGGCCGAGCGCGGTTACTTCGATGCCGACTTCACCCAGCGCCGCGTCGCGGTGACGCGCGCCGAGCACGCCGCCGATATCGATCTGAACTGGGACAGCGGCCGCCGCTACGACATGGGCAAGGTGCGCTTCGACTACGACTACTTCCGTCCCGGCCTGTTCGAGCCGCTGGTGTATTGGGACGAGGGCAGCTACTACCACGAAGGCAAGCTGGATCGCCTGCGCGAGTCGCTGACCAAGCTGGATTACTTCAGCACCATCGACATCCAGCCCAAGCCGGAAGAAGCCGACGACCAGGGCCGGGTGCCGGTGGATGTGAAGCTCACCCGCGCCAAGCGCACCGTCTACACCTCCGGCTTGAGCTACGGCAGCGAGAGCGGCGCCGGTGTGCGTGGCGGCGTGGAGCGCCGCTACGTCAATTCGCGCGGCCACAAGATGGACACGCAGCTGGATTACGCGCAGAACCGCAAGAGCCTGACCACCAGCTACCGCGTGCCGGCGTTCCGCTGGCTGGATGGCTGGTACACCGCCTCGGCGCGGCTCTACGACGAGCAGACCGAATACATCGACCTGCGCAACGTCAAACTCACCGGCAGCCGCAGCGGCCAGATCAACGAGCGCTGGAGTGCGATCGCCTCGATCAACGCCTTGCGCGAGCGCTGGCGGTTCAGCAGCGGCAGCGATTTCACCGATGCGGTCTACGAGACCTCCACGCTGATCTATCCGCAGTTGCAGGTCAATTACGTCAATGTCGACGATCGCCTGTTCCCGCGCAGTGGCGTGTCCGGGCAGGCGTTCATCCGCGGCGGTGCAGAAGGCGCCGGCTCGGATACCAACTTCGGCCAGCTCTACGGCCAGCTGCGCTGGTTCCTGGGAGCCGGCGACAACGGCCGGGTGATCCTGCGCGGCGAAGGCGGCACCACCTGGACCAGTGATCTGGTGGCGATGCCGCCGAGCCTGCGCTTCTTTGCCGGCGGCGCCAACAGCATCCGCGGCTATGCCTTCCGCGAAGTGGGCCCGCGCACGCCCAAGCCGGACGAATTCGCGCTCGGTGCCAAGAACGTGGTCACCGCCAGTGCCGAATACGAGCATTACCTCAAGGGCGGCCCCTGGGGCGGCGCGGTGTTCGTCGATAGCGGCAGCGCCTTCGACGACACGCCCGACTGGCACACCGGTATCGGCTTCGGCCTGCGCTGGCGCTCGCCGGTGGGCCCGGTGCGCGTGGACATCGCGCATGGCCTGAACGACCCCGACTCGCAGTTCCAGCTCTATATCGATATCGGGGCCAACCTGTGAGTACGCCGACGCCTACGCCACCCCCCGCACCGCGCCGCGCGCGTTTCTACCGCCGCCGCCGGTTCTGGGTGGGCTCGGGGCTGACCGTGCTGGGCCTGGTGTTGCTGGCGCTGATCGCGGTGTACTGGCTGCTGCAGACCGTGGCCGGGCGCGATGTGTTGCTGGCGCAGGTGACCGCGCGGCTGCCGGTCGGTGCCACCTTTACCTATGGCAAGGTCGAGGGCCCGGTGGCCGGCCCACTGACCCTGCGCGATGTCGATTTCCGTTATCAGGACATCCACTTCACCGCCGAGCGTGTGTACCTGGAACCGGACCTGCGCCCGCTGCTCGGGCGCAAGCTGCAGCTGGATGCGGTGCAGGTCAGCAATGCCAGCCTGAATCTGGGCAAGAGCGATGAGCCGTTCACGCTGCCGAGCTGGCCCGAATCGCTGCCGCAGATCAACGTGCCGCTGGCGATCCAGGCCGACAAGATTGACGTGGAGAACCTGCGCATCACCCAGCTGCAGCAGCCGATGATCGTCCTGCACAAGGTGCAGGGCGGGCTGGAAGTGGCCACCGGCGAACTGCGCACGCGCAATCTGGTGGTCGATACCGACATGGGCGACTTCCGCCTGCACGGCGACTACGTGCCCAACGACGATTACCGCGCCGACCTGACCGCCACCGCCGTGCTGCCGGCCGCGCGTGGGCGCACCCCGGCCAGCCTGGGGCTGGTCGCACGCGGCGATCTGGACAAGATGGAAGTGGCCATCGCCGGCCGCGCGCCGGCACCGCTGCAGGCCAGCCTGGTGTTCACCGGGCGCGACGATCCGACCTGGGCCTTCAAGGCCGTCACCGACGCGCTGGATACCTCGCTGCTGACGCCGGCCACCAATGGGGAGTACGCCGCCCCGGCCACACCGATCGCGCTGAACCTGCAGGCCTCCGGCAAGGGCGGCAACGCCGACCTGCAAGGCAGCGTCAAGCAGGGCGAGCTGAGCGCCACCTTGCAGCCCTCGCACATCAGCCTGCTGGACCAGGTCATCACCGTCGAACCGTTGGTGATCGATGCCTTCGAAGGCCGCGCGCAGTTGCGTGGGACTGCCGATTTCCGCGACACGCAGAATCCGAGCTTCCGTTTTGCGGTCAACGCCAGTGGCCTGCGCTTCACTCCGACGCCGGACCCAGCCACCCCCGATGCGCCGGTGGTGCCGGTGGAATTGGTCGATGCGCGCCTGGGCGTGGCCGGTAACCTGAAGGCGTGGGCGGCGATCGGCCGTGCCACGCTGGAGCGCGACGGGCAGCAGGCCGCGCTGGTGTTCGACAGCCGCGGCAACGATCAACGTGCGCAGCTCAAGCAGGTGCAGGCCAAGACCCCGGGCGGCTCGCTGGATCTCACCGGCGAGGTGGGCTGGACCCCGGAGCTGCAGTGGGATGTCACTGCCCAGCTGGCCAAGTTCGATCCGGGCTACTTCGCGCCGGGCTGGAACGGCAATCTCTCCGGCAAGGTCGCCTCCAAGGGCCGCCAGTTGCCGGCACCGGCCGGTGGCGTGTCGCCGGGCTTCGAGGCCACGGCCGATATCCCGAGCCTGACCGGCCAGCTGCGTCAACGCGCGCTGTCGGCCAACGGCAAGTTCGCCCTGCGTGGTGAACAGGGCGAGGGCCAATTGCAGCTGTCGCTGGGCAATAGCCGCATCACTGCCAAGGGCAAGGTCGGCGACCAGCTGGATATCGCCGCGCAATTGCAGCCGCTGCAGCTGGACGATGTCTTGCCCGGCGCCACCGGCACGATGCGCGGGCAGCTGCAGGTCAGCGGCCGTCGCGACGCGCCCGACATCACTGCCGACCTGGTCGGCAATGGCTTGCGCTGGAACGACTACAGCGCGCAGAGCATCAGCTTGCGCGGGCGTTTGCCGTGGCGAGGCAGCGACGGGCAGCTGGCCTTGCAGGGCACGGCGATCGAAGCCGGCGTGGTGCTGGACAGCGTGCGCATGCAGGCACGCGGTGCGGTGGAAGCGCTGCGCCTGGATGCCGATATCGCCAACAGCATGGCCAACGTCGCGCTGCAGGGCGATGTCCGTCGCAATGGCGAGCGTTGGCAAGGCCAGGTCGCCACGCTGCGGATCGCACCGGCCAAGGGCGATGCCTGGGCGTTGCGCCAGCCGGCGCAGTTCAGCACCGATGGCGCCGCGTTTACGCTGTCCGACACCTGCCTGGGCGCGGCCACCGGCGGCGCGCTGTGCGCCAGCGCCAACTGGCCGCGCGAGGGCATGGTGGTGCACGGCGATGCGCTGCCGCTGTCGCTGGTGCAGCCGTGGTTGCCCAAGCAGGAAGGGCGGCAGATCTATCTGCGTGGCGATTTGTCGCTGGACGGTAGCTTCAAGCCGCGCGGCAATGCCTGGGAAGGCTCGTTCCGCATCGCCTCGCCCGAAGGCGGCATTCGCCTGGGCGAAACCCGCTACGCCGCAGTAGCCGGCAACCCCAATCGCGGCGAGTTGCTGCGCTACGACCAGTTCAGCGTGCAGGCCGATTTCACCCCGCAGCAGATCCAGGCCAAGCTCGGTATCGGCTTCCAGGGCGCCGGCTTTGTCGATGCCAAGTTCAACACCGGCTGGGATGCGTACGCGCCGCTCAACGGCGAGCTGTATCTCAACATGTCGCGGCTGTACTGGCTGGAGCTGGTGGTGGCCGATGTGGTGCGGCCCAAGGGTCTGGTCGAAGGCCATGTGAGCCTGCGCGGTACTCGCGACAAGCCGCTGCTGGGCGGCGATGCCACCCTGAGCGATTTCACTGCCGAATATCCGTCGATGGGTTTGACCCTGAGCGAGGGCAAGGGCCGCTTCGACGCGCTACCGGATGGCTCGGCCAAGATCACTGCTTCTGCCAAGTCGGGGCAGGGCACGCTCAACATCGATGGCGGGCTGTCGTGGTTCGGCACCAGCACGCCGTTGCTGCTGAATATCCGCGGCGAAAACGTGCTGGCCTACAACACCAGCGAGTTGCGCATCATCGCCAACCCGGACATGCAGTTCGGCATCACCGACAACACCATGCAACTGCGTGGCAAGGTCACCGTGCCCGAAGCCGACATCGACCTGGAACGCCTGGATCGCGGCACCTCGGTATCCGAGGACGTGGTGGTGCTGGATCCGGTGGATCCGGAAGAAGCGCCCGCTTCGCCGCTGGATATGGACCTGGCCATCGTGCTTGGCGACAAGGTCAACATGAGCGGCTTCGGCCTGAAGGGCGGGCTGAGCGGGCAGATGCAGATCCGCGCCCGCCCGGGCCGCGAAATGACCGCCAACGGCGGGCTGGACGTGCGCGGCCGCTACAAGGCCTACGGCCAGGATCTGACCATCAGCCGCGGCCAGCTGACCTGGAACAACAACATCGTCTCCGACCCGCGCGTGAGCCTGCGCGCCGAGCGCAAGGTCGGCGATGTCACCGCCGGCATCGACGTCAGCGGCCGTGCCGAATCACCGCGCGCCGATGTGTGGTCGGAACCGGCGATGTCGCAATCCGAAGCGCTGTCGTACCTGGTGCTCGGCCGCGGACTGTCCACCGCCAGCAGCGACGAAACCCAGCAGGTCAGCGCGGCCTCGGCTGCCCTGTCGGCCGGCAGCAGCCTGATCGCCTCGCAGATCGGCGCCAAGCTCGGCCTGGACGAAGCCGGCGTGAGCGAATCCAGCACCGTCGGCTCGGTCGTGGGCTTCGGCAAGTATCTCTCGCCGAAACTCTACGTCGGCTACGGCGTCTCGATGGTCGGCAGCGGCTCGGTGCTGACGCTGAAATACCTGCTCAGCCGCGGCTTCGACATCGAAGCCGAATCCAGCACGGTGGAGACCAAGGGCTCGGTGAACTGGCGGCGGGAGAAGTAGCCGCCCGCCGTGCATCGGCGCATCGACGGTGTGTGGTGTTGTATTGCGTCAGGTCAGGACATGACGCAATGCGGATGTCCAGGATGAGGCCGTGCGTCAGGCATGGCCAGGTCGAGCGCTGCGGTGATCTAGAACCGGCGCGCGACGTTGCGGGGCAGGGCACGCCCGGCATCGGGTAGGCATTACGCACTCTTTATGCCCGCACGCCAGGGTGCAAATAGCCTCTTTATGCCCGGCAGGCCTACCTTGGCACTCCCGCACTGTGGTGCGTTGAGTCGAACACGATGTGTATCCTGATTTTGCAAGGTCCGCAGGCCGATCCGGCGCAGGTGGCGCCGCTGCAGCTGCCCGAGTGTGCCGGACGTGCGTTGCGCACGCTGGCGTGTGCCGATGTCGATGGCTTGATCGCCGGCTTACAGGCCGCCGGTGGTGATGCCGAGGTGGAGCTGGTGTTGCTGGATTCGGGTGATCTGGCGCCGTCGGAGCGTGCGCAGGTGCATGCGAGCGCATTGCGTGCTGCACTGGATGCGCTGTCTGCGCCGTATATCGAGCTGCACACCGATGCCGACCAGGAACTGGAGCCATGGCTGCATCCGCAGCATGCACCGCTTGCGGTGGTGATTACGCCGCACGATGCATCGCGCGCCTATGCGATGTCGTTGGGCATTGCCGCGCGTTGTCTGCCGTCGCTGCGCGCGCCCCTGCGCGCCGCTGCCTGAGGAAGCCGCCATGTCGATCATGATCGTGCGTGGGCCGGAGGCAGCGATGCCGCTGGTGCGTGGGCCGCAGCCGTTGCCGCGGGCCGTCATTCGGCAGCTCGTGCAATGCGCCGGCGACGCGGGCAAGACGGTGGCCTTGCGTGCCTGCGGGTCGGAGCAGGAGCTGCTGGATGCCTTGCGCGTGGCCGGGCAGGCGCGGATGGAAATCGCGTTGATCGATCCGGGCAGCTGCGTGGACAGCGCGCGCCTGCACCGTGTACTCAGCGCGTTGCCGTACCCGTTCGTGGAGGCTCACGACGATAGCGTGGACCGTCCGGAGCGTTGCCTGCCGGAGGGGTTCGGGCAGCGCATTGCGACGGTGCGCGGTTACTGCGCGCAGAGCTATCTGCTCGGGCTGGAAATCGCGTTGGAACATCTGGGCTGCACGGAGATCCAGGGCGATGTCCACGTCGGTACCTGAGCTGCGCCAGCTGCATTATTTCGCCGACTACGAGGGCTATTGCGACGGTCGGCCGGTGCTGTGGGGGCAACTGGCCCATAGCGTGGACGTGCCTGCCGATGGCGTGCTGGATGCCGCCGGGCTGGTCACTGCGTTGCGCCGCCGTGCGGCAGAGGCGCATGGGCTGGAAGCGGGGCAGATCCGCCTGTGCCAGGTCACGCGGCTGTAGCGGCGTGACACACAACGACGCCACCCGAAGGTGGCGCCGTCGTTCTGCCGTGATTGCGCGTCGCTCGCCGCAGATCACATGGGTTGACGCTTACTTGGCCGGGCTGGCCTCCGGCACGAACTTGGTCAGCTGGTTGGCCGTTGCGGCTGTGCCGAAGTTGAAGCGGCCGTAGCCGGCGCCCCAGTACAGCGCACCGTCCACGATGGCCGGCGAGCTGATCACCGAGCCGGTGGCGTCGTGGTTCCACAGCGTGGCGCCGGTGTCGGCGTCGAGGGCGACCATGTTGCCGGCCATCGAACCGGCGTAGAGCAGGTTCGGCGACACCGTCAGCGAGCCCTGGCCGCCGGCCGGCACGTTCGGATTCACGCGGTTGATGCCGGGCACCTTGACCTGCCACTTGATCCTGCCGGTGGCGGCATCCAGCGCTGCCCACGAGCCGCCGTTGTGGCTCTGGGTATTCGCAGGCCCCAGCGTATAGGTGGCGTTGGAGCTGTTGTTGATGGCCACATAGACCTGCGACTTGTACGGATCGAACGCAGTGCCCCACTCGACGCCGCCAGTGGTGCCGCCGGGACCGACCTGGGTCGACCAGACCTTGGCACCGGTCTTGGCGTCGAAGGCCCAGTAGATGCCGCTCTTCTGCCCTGCGCCGACCAGCTGCTGGGCCTTGCCATCGCGCCACACGGTGAACAGCTGCACGCCTGCGCCGCCGAAGTCGTAATCAGGGCCGGTCAGGTTGGTTGCCTGGGTGTTCGGGCACAGGCCATTGGTGGGCGCCACGATGCACGACAGGTTCCAGGCGTCGTAGCCTTGTGCACGGTCGGCCCAGACCAGCTTGCCGGTGTCCAGATTCAGCGAGATCACCGAGTCGACGTAGTTGTCCGGCGCCATGCACGCCAGTTCGTCCTGCACGGTGAGTTCACTGCCGCGATAAGAGCGTGCGTTGGACACGCAGTTACCCACGCTGGCGGGAATGTTGTAGTTGTTGCCGGTGCCGAAATACAGGCGGCGGTTGATCGGATCGATCGCCACCTGGCCCCACACCGATGCACCGGTATAGCCCTCGGGCACGTTGTAGAACTGCCACACCTTCTTGCCGGTGTTCAGATCCAGCGCCACCACGCTGCCGCGGAAACTGAAGGTGTGGGTCGGGTCCAGGTTGCCCCAGTCGCCGGAGGACACGGGCACGTACACGCGGTTGCCGTAGATCACCGGCGAGGAGGTGATGCGCGCTTGCGGGTTGGCTTCGGCGGTGGTCTTCCACAGCAGCTTGCCGGTCTTCTTGTCGATCGCCAGCACGGTGCCGGCGGCCTGGTCGCCGACGATGATGCTGTTGGCACTGATGGCCGGCGTGTTGCGCGTCACCGAGTTGGCATTGCCGGTGTAGTCGGACAACTTGGCCTGCCAGTTCGGTTTGCCGGTCTGGGTGTCGACGCTATACAGCGTGCCGCCCCAGTCGGGCACATACAACGTTCCACCTTCCACGCTCGGCGTGGCCGAGATGTCGCCGGTGGTGGTCAGGGTCCAGGCCGGCTTGAGGCCTTTGACGGTGGTGCGGTTGATCTTCCACTCGCCCGGCGCGAAGCGCTGATTCAAGTAGCCGCCGCCGGCGGTGGTCCAGCTGGTGGGGCTGGCAAATGGCAGCTGATTGCCGAAGCTGCGCCAGATCTGGCCGGAGCGTGCAAAAGCCTGGGTATCCAGCGACGACACCGACTGTTGTGCGGTTGCGGAGCCGGCCTGGGCGAAAGCCACTGCGCTGGCAAGCAGGCAGGGAACGAGCGTCAAACTGCGAAATCGCAAGCGGCGAATTGAATTTGTCATCACGGCATGTCCATAGATGGAAGGAAGCGCTGGATCCCCCCGGATCTGCCGAGTGAAGATGGCCGATTGTGGCGACCGTGCAACACACGCACCTTTCCGCATTCATTCAACGGTCGGGTCCGCTCGCATCTGGTGCCACCAGCTCGAAAAAATTGCGTTCAAGGTGTTCGCTATTCGCACAAATGCTGATGATTCATCACGATCGGCGCCGCTGCGATAGGAAAAATGATTGGCCGCGATGCATGCGTATTTGCATGCAAATCAATGGTCTACAAAAAGTAACCAGGAAATGTTGCGCCACCTTGTGAGGTTGGCCACGGTGTCGAACACAGCCCCTCTTCCTGCGTGGCGAGAAGGCACGGTTTGCGCGCCACCGGCGCGCGCGCCTTGGAGCGCCCGCGTCGCGGAGCGGGGGGTTGGGTGAGGGTACGGTGCGAAGCTTCTGTGTCGTCAAAATGCACGAGGCTTCGCGCGTCCCCTCATCCGCCCCTTCGGGGCATCTTCTCCCGCTGGGAGAAGGAAACAGCCAGGTAGCTGCGTTATCCGGCGCGTTATGCGCTTTGCGGCGAGGGCACGGCGGTGTGCGCTGCAGCGGGAGCGATCAGCGCCAGCTGCGCGATCGCATCCTGCACCACCTCCGCCACCGTGGTGTCCACATCCACCGACACCACATCGGCTTCGTCCAACGGCAATTCCAGGGTCTGCAACTGGCTGTCCAGCAGGCTGGCCGGCATGAAGTGGCCGGCGCGTGCGCTCAGGCGCGCGGCGATCACGTGCGGGGCGGCGTGCAGGAACACGAAGCGGATCGGAATGCCGCTGCGGCGCAGCAATTGCCGATGTGTGCCGCGCAAGCCCGAGAACGCGAGCACCACCGACTCGCCTGCCTGTACGCAGTCGCGCAAGGTGGCCGCCAGCAACTCCACCCACGGCAGACGCATCGCATCGGTGAGTGGCTGGCCGGCGGCCATCTGCGCGCGTGCGGCCACGCTGTGGTAGTCGTCGGCGTCCAGAAAACGGTAGCCGTAATGCGCTGCCAGCGCCTGCGCGATGGTGGTCTTGCCGCTGCCGGAAACGCCCATCACCACGATGGCCAGGGGCGAAGCGGACGCGGGTGTAGCGGGGGCGGCGGTGTCCATCACGTCAGGTTATATCTCCGGATCGATTCGGCATTTTGCCGGATTTCATGTTGGCGGCAGTCGATGCGTGGTGTAGCGTCGGCGCTCCTCGCCAGGTGAGCGGGCCGCCCAGCGTAACGGCGCGCTCGGCCGGGTTCAACGCACTCCAAGGTCTGCCGATGTCGTCATCGCCTGCAACGTCTCCTGCATCGGCGCGCCTGCGCTGGCGCGAAAAACTGGGCTACGGCGCCGGCGATCTGGGCCTGAATCTGTACTGGGCCAACATCTCCGCCTTCCTGTTGATCTTCTACACCGACACCATGCATCTGCCGGCAGCGGCGGTAGGCACGATGATCCTGTTGACCAAGATCGCCGATGCGATCGCCGATCCGGCGATGGGTGCACTGGCCGATCGCACACGCAGCCGCTGGGGCAAATTCCGCCCGTATCTGTTGTGGGGCGCCGTGCCGATGGCGGTGACCGGCGTGCTCGCCTACACCACGCCTGCGCTGGATCAGAACGGGCGCATGTGGTGGGCCACGATCAGCTTCCTGGTGATGATGCTGGCCTACACGGTGGTGAGCATTCCGTACTCGGCATTGTCCGGCGTGATCACCGCCGACAGCAGCCAGCGCACCAGCTTGATCAGCCTGCGCTTCATCGCCGCATTCGCCGGCACCACGTTGGTGAATTACTGCACGCTGGATCTGGTGGCCTGGTTCGGCGCCGGCAACGATGCGCTGGGCTGGCAGCGCACGATGATGCTGTACGGCGCGGTGGCGGTGGCGTTGTTCGTGACCGTGGCGTTGACCACGCGCGAGCGCGTGCAGCCACCGCCGCAGCAGCGCACGCCGATCCGCCGGGATATCGCCGACCTGCTGCAGAACAAGCCGTGGTGCGTGCTGTTCGTGCTGTCGCTGATCATCATGATCACCATTGTCATGCGCGGTGGTGCGGGCGTGTATTACCTCAAGTACTACGTGCAGCGGCCGGACCTGACCGGGCTGTTTCTGGGTGGCTATTCGGTGTCGCTGGCAGTGGGCGCGGCGATCACGCCGTTGCTGACACGGCATTGGGACAAGCGCCAGTTGATGACCGCGCTGATGGCGGTGGTGGGCGTGTTGAGTTGCCTGATGTTTTTCATTCCTGCCGACGCGGTGTGGGCGATCTTCGCGCTGAACATGTTGATCGGGCTGGCACTGGGGCCGAAGTCGCCGCTGGCATTTTCGATGTATGCCGACAGCGCCGACTACACCGAATGGCGCACCGGCCGGCGCGCCACCGCGATGACCTTCGCCGCCGCGACCTTCTCGCAAAAGCTCGGTGGCGCGCTGGCCTCGGCCGGCATCGCCTGGGTGCTGGCGGGCATGGGCTATGTGGCCAACAGTGCGCAGTCGGCGGGGTCGTTGACCGGCATCGTGCTGCTGCTGACGGTGATCCCGGGCGTGGTGGCGCTGCTGGCAGCCTGGACCATGCGTTTCTATCCACTCGATGATGGCCTGTTGCGCCGCATCCAACACGAACTGGCCGCGCGCAAGCGCAACGAACAGGAGCACCGCTGACCGTGTCTGCACTCTCCCACGCCGATTCCAGGTCCACGTCCGACGACGATCTGTCCACGTTGCTGGCGCCCAGCGCCGACGGCACGCGTTATGCGCTCTACAGCCCCACCGCAATGCCGAACGCGGGCGGGTTCCTGTGGAACCGCCGCATGATGCTGCAGCTGACCTGCCGTGGTTACGCCACCGGGCAGTTCATGCAGCCGGAGCCGGCCAAATACGCGCATGCGCCGCTGCTGGAAGCGCGCAACTTCATGATGCCTGAGCAGCCGTACTACGCGCATCATCCCGGGCGCTTCTTCTATCTCAAGGACGAAGACAGCGGCGCGTTGTATTCGGTGCCGCACGAACCGGTGCGTGCAACGCCGGAGCAGTTCGCGTTTTCCGCGGGCAAGCACGATGTGCGCTGGCGGGTGCGCCACGACGGCATCGTGGTGGAGCTGTGCGTGGCGTTGCCCACCGACGATGCAGTGGAGCTGTGGGAATGCCGCGTGCATAACCAGTCCGGGCGTACGCGCCGGCTCAGCCTGTATCCCTACTTTCCGATCGGCTACATGTCGTGGATGCATCAGGGCGGCGCTTACGAGCCGGCGCTGGGCGGCATCGTCTGCCGTAGCGTGGCGCCGTACCAGAAGGTGGACGACTATTTCCGTCAGCGCGATTTCAAGGACTGTACCTTCCTGTTGCACGAGCAGCCGCCGGTGGCCTGGGATGCGCAGCAGATGGCCTTCGAAGGCGAGGGCGGCCTGCATGCGCCCTCGGCCATCCAGGCCGAGCAGCTGGGCAACAGCGATGCGCACTACGAGAACCCGGCCGCCGCGTTGCAGTATCGGCTGACGCTGGACGCCGATGCGGCAAGTGTCTACCGCTTCGCGTTCGGGCCGGCCAAGGACGATGCGGAAATCGCCGCGCTGCGTGCGCGTTATCTGTCCGAAGCCGGCTTTGCCGCCGCCGCGCGCGACTACGCGCAGTATCTGCAGGGCGGGCAGGGTTGCGCGCAGATCGCCACGCCCGATCCGGCCCTGGACAACCTGGTCAACCATTGGCTGCCGCGGCAGGTGTTCTATCACGGCGACGTCAATCGCCTGACCACCGATCCGCAGACGCGCAACTATCTGCAGGACCACATGGGCATGGCCTACCTGCAGCCGGCCACCGCACGTGCGGCGTTGTTGCACGCGCTCTCGCAGCAGGAGCCCAGCGGTGCGATGCCGGATGGCATCCTGCTGGTGGAAGGCGCCGAGCTCAAATACATCAACCAGGTGCCGCATACCGATCACTGCGTGTGGTTGCCGATCTTCCTGAGCGCCTATCTGGCCGAAACCGGCGATGCCAGCGTGCTCGATGCGGTGGTCCGTACGCACGATGGACAGGCGCTCAGCGTGGCCGAGCGACTGGATGCAGCGATGCAGTGGCTGCTGGACGCGCGCGATGCACGTGGCTTGAGTTTCATCGCGCAGGGCGATTGGTGCGACCCGATGAACATGGTCGGCTGGCGCGGCAAGGGCGTGTCCGGCTGGCTCACCGTGGCCACCGCGTATGCATTGCGGCTGTGGTCGGGCATCTGCGCAGCGCATGGGCGAAGCGCGCAGGCGGAGACGTTTGCGCAGGCCGTGCAGGCGATCAACGCCGATGCCAACCGCGAGCTGTGGGACGGCAACTGGTATGCGCGCGGCATCACCGACGATGGCGTGCGCTTCGGCATCGCCGAGGATGTGGAAGGACGCATCTATCTCAATCCGCAGAGCTTTGCGCTGCTGGCCGGCACAGCCGACAGCGCGCAGCGCGCGGCCTTGCTGGAGGCGGTGCGCGAGCAGCTGCATACGCCGTACGGGCCGGTGATGCTGGCCCCGGCCTACACGCACATGCGCGATGACGTGGGGCGGTTGACGCAGAAGTGGCCGGGCGCCGCGGAAAACGGCGCGGTCTACAACCACGCGGCGGCGTTCTACCTGTACAGCCTGTACCAGATCGGCGAAGCCGACCGCGCCTGGGAGATCCTGCGCGCGCTGCTGCCCGGCCCCACCCGCGAGGACGTGCTGCAGCGCGGCCACCTGCCGGTCTCGCTGCCCAACTACTATCGCGGCGCCTGGCACCAGTACCCGCGCACGGCCGGGCGTTCCAGCCAGCTGTTCAACACCGGCACGGTGGCCTGGGTGTATCGCTGCGTGCTGGAAGGGCTGTTCGGCCTGGTCGGCGAAGGCGATGCATTGGCGATCCGCCCGCAGCTGCCCTCGCACTGGTCGCAGGCCCGGGTGACGCGCCAGTTCCGCGGCGCGCAGTTCGAGGTGACGCTGACGCGTGAACCGGGGCGGCGCGACATCGAGGTGCTGGTGGACGGCGAAGCCTGCCCGGACCAGCGCGTGCACGGCATTGTCGCCGGACGCACTTATGAGGTGCAGGTGCGGCTACCGGGCTGAGTGGCGCGTCCGCGGCGCTTGATTGGGGGCAACTGCGATAACTGCCAAGCTGCTGTAGGAGCGCGCTTGCGCGCGATGAGGCTTTCCCGCCGGTGCCCTGTCGCGCGCGAGCGCGCTCCTACGCACGTGCGGCCAGGCGGGCTGTTCCCCACTCCCGATTCCCCACTGCGTAAACTCCCCGTTCGCATTGGCCTAGGAACGCCCCTTGGTATCAAGCTGGATCCTGCTGCTGGTCTCCGTCGGCTATGCCGTGCTGCTGTTCGGCGTGGCCTGGTGGGGCGACCGTCGTCCGCTGTACCCGGAGCGGCCGTGGCTGCGGCCGGCGGTCTACAGCCTGGCGCTGGCGGTGTACTGCTCGTCGTGGACCTTCTACGGCGCGGTTGGCTCGGCGGTGCGCAACGGCATCGGCTATCTGCCGATCTACCTGGGCCCGCTGCTGTTGCTGCTGTTCGGCTGGCGCATCATCGAGCGGCTGGCGCTGATCGCCCGCGCCGAAAACACCGTCTCCATCGCCGATTTCATTTCCTCGCGCTATGGCCGCTCGCGGCGGCTGGCGGCGCTGGTGGCGGTGATTGCGCTGGTCGGCATCGTTCCGTATCTGGCGCTGCAGTACAAGGCGGTGGCGATGAGCCTGGAGGTGCTGACCGGGCATAGCAGTGCCGGGCGCGGCATCCTTGCCGATCCGGCGTTGTACGTGGCGCTGTTGATGGCCTTGTTCGCCACCTTGTTCGGCACCCGCCAGGTCGATGCCACCGAACACCACCGCGGCATGATGCTGGCGATCGCGCTGGAGTCGGTGATCAAGCTGATCGCCATCGTCGCGGTGGGCCTGTTCGCCTGGGTGTGGCTGAGCGACCACCAGGTGCCCATCGCCGACTCGGCGCGCACCTTGTTCGAGCACACTCCGTCGGTGGGTTTCATTTCGCAGACCTTGCTGAGCTTTCTGGCGGTGATCTGCCTGCCGCGCCAGTTCCATGTGGCGGTGGTGGAATGCAGCGACGTCGGCGACATCCGGCGCGCGCGCTGGTTGTTCGGTGCGTACCTGGTGATCATCTCGGCGATGGTGGTGCCGATCGCGTCGGCCGGCGTGGCCTTGTTCGGCAAGGGCAGCACGGTGGTCGACGACGCGGTGGTGCTGGCGCTGCCGCTGAGCCAGGGCAACACCGTGCTGGCATTGGTGGCCTATGTGGGCGGGTTCTCGGCCGCCACCGGCATGGTGATCGTGGCCAGCATCGCGTTGGCCACCATGGTCAGCAACGACCTGGTGATGCCGGTGCTGCTGCGCCGCCGCGGCAGCGCCGATGCGCGCGCGGCGGTGGCCTCGCGGGTGTTGTGGATCCGCCGCGTCGCCATCCTGTTGCTGGCGCTGATCGCCTACGGCTACCACCGCAGCGTGGCCAACGACACCACCTTGGCAGCCTACGGCCTGATGGCCTTTGCGGCAGTGGCGCAGTTCGCCCCCGGCGTGATCGGCGGGTTGTACTGGCGCGGCGCCAGCCGCAAGGGCGTGGAGACCGGCATGGTGCTGGGCTTCATGACCTGGATCTACACGCTGCTGCTGCCGGCCGCCACGCGCGCGGGCTGGCTGCAGCCGGACTGGCTGGTGGACGGGCCGTTCGGCATCGCCTGGTTGCAGCCGCAGCAGCTGTTCGGCATGCGCGGCTGGGACCCGCTGGCGCATGGCACGTTCTGGTCGCTGCTGATCAATGTCGGCGCGATGATGCTGGTCTCCGCACGCTGGCGCCCCGGAGTGGACGAACGCCTGCGCGCCGCGCCCTTCCTGGACCCGTATGCACAGCGGCCGGCGGTGGCCGGCGACTGGCCCGGGCATGTGCGCGTGGCCGACCTGCAGGCCCTGGCCGAGCGCGTGGTGGGCGAGCGGCATGCGCACCGCGCCTTCGTCGACCAGGCGGTGCTGCTGGAGCGCGAGCTGCAACCCACCGTGGTGGCCGACCGCGCCTGGGTGCAGTTCACCGAACGCCTGCTGGCCGCCTCGATCGGCGCGGCCTCCGCACGCCTGGTGCTGACCAGCCTGTTGCGCGGCTCGGGCATGGACCTGGGCGAGGTGGTGGCGGTGCTGGACGAAGCCGGCCAGGAGCTGCGCTTCAATCGCGAGATCCTGTCCACCACGCTGGAAAACATCAGCGCCGCGGTCAGCGTGGTCGACCCGGAGATGCGCCTGACCGCGTGGAATCGCCGCTATCAGCAGCTGTTCGGCTATCCGGACGGCATGCTGTATGTCGGCCGCCCGGTGGCCGATCTGATCCGCTACAACGCCGAGCGCGGCGAGCTGGGCGAGGGCGATATCGAAGATCAGATCGATCGCCGTATCCGCCACATGCGCGCCGGCTCGCCGCATGTATTTGAGCGCACCCGCAGCGACGGCAAGGTGATCGAGATGCGCGGCCAGGCGCTGCCCGGCGGTGGTTATGTCACCAGCTACAACGACATCACCGACTACAAGCGTGCCGAACGCGCGCTGCTGGACGCCAACGAGAACCTGGAGCAGCGCGTGGCCGACCGCTCGCGCGAGGCCGAGCTGGCGCAGCAATCCAAGACGCGCTTTCTGGCCGCGATCAGCCACGACGTGCTGCAGCCGCTCAATGCCGCGCGGCTGTTCGCCTCGGCGCTGCGCGAGAGCCATCAGAACAACGAGGAACAACGCCATCTGGCCGAGCGCGTCGATGCCTCGCTGCGTGCGGCCGAGGAGTTGCTCGATGGCCTGCTCGACGTCTCGCGGCTGGATGCCGGCGGCCTGCGGCCCACGGTCGAGGATTTCGATGCCAGTGCGCTGATGCACGAACTGGCCGCGCAATACGCGCCGGTGGCTTCCAGCCGCGGCCTGCAGCTGCAGGTGCATTGCCGCCCGTTGTGGGTGCGCAGCGACCGCCGCCTGCTGCGCCGGGTGATGCAGAACTTCCTCGCCAATGCGCTGCGCTACACGCGCCAGGGCCGCATCGTGCTGGGCATGCGCGGACGCGGTGAGCACGTGGAGCTGCAGGTGTGGGACACCGGCCCGGGCATTCCCGAGCACCACATGCGGCAGATCTTCGAAGAATTCCGCCGCTATCAGCAGCCGTTCGACTGGGGCGAGCAGGGCCTGGGGCTGGGCCTGTCGATCTGCCAGCGCATCTCGCGCCTGCTCGACCACGACCTGAGCGCACGCAGCCAGGTCGGCCGCGGCAGCATGTTCTCGATCCTGCTGCCGCGCGTAGCGGCGGTCCCGCTGCCGCCGGTGCTGCCGGTGGCCGTTGCACGCGCGCTACCCAGCGGCGATTCGCTGGCGGGCCTGCGCGTGCTGTGCGTGGACAACGACCGCGAGATCCTCGACGGCATGCGCGCCCTGCTCGGTCGCTGGCAGGTGGAGGTGATCACCGCCAGCACCGTGGATCAGGCGCTGGAGCGCGCGCGCGAACAGCCGGATCTGATGCTGGTGGATTACCACCTGCACGACCGGCTCGATGGCCTGGACACGCTGGATGCGCTGCAGGCCGTCGCCACCGCGCCGATTGCCGGTGCCCTGCTCACCGCTGACGGCCGCGACGAACTCAAGCAGCTCGCGCGCGCGCGTGGCTACCGCCTGCTGACCAAGCCGGTGAAGCCGGCCTCGTTACGCGCGTTTCTGAGCGCGCATCACGATGCGAAAACGCGCTGAGCGGTGCGACTGCAGCGTAGGAGCGTGCCTGCGCGCGACGAAGCTTTATCGGTAACGCCCGGTCGCGCGCAGGCACGCTCCTACGAGGGGAGGTGCTTAGGCTGCGCCGCTCAGGTGTTCGTAGAGGATGACGCTGCCGACGATCACCAGGATCAAGCCGCCGAGGATCTCGGCGCGCTTGCCAATCAGGTTGCCGAGCACGCGGCCCAGCATGACGCCTGCGGTGACCATGCTGAAGGTGCACAGCCCCACCACCACCGCCACCACGCCGATATGCACGTCCAGAAACGCCAGGCTCACGCCGACCGCCATCGCATCGATGCTGGTGGCAAAACCGGTGGTGGCCAGGGCCAGCAAGCCATGCCGTTTCGGCGTCTCCGACGTTGCTTCGTCAGCGTCGTCCGCATCGCTTCGCAGCCCCGCCACGATCATGTGCGTGCCCAGCGCACCGAGCAGCACGAAGGCGATCCAGTGGTCGTAGTCGGACACATAGCTGGACGCGGCGCGCCCCAGCAGCCAGCCGATCACCGGGGTGATCGCCTCGATGCAGCCGAAGATCAAGCCGGCGCGTAGCGCATCACGCCACTGCGGCTTGCGCATCGCCGCGCCTTTGCCGATCGCGGCGGCAAACGCATCGGTCGACATCGCGAAACCGATCAAAACAATGGAAAAAGGGGACATCGACATTCTCGGGTTGGGCACGGTCACAACGACATGCGCCCGCGCCAACCTTCGTCGTGCACGCATGCCGCTGGTCTCGCCAAACCGGAACTGGTTGCCTGCACCACGGCGCAACGGCCGAGTATGTTGATGCAGGCGCTTCCGACGATGCGAAAGCAGGCTACTCCCCAAGGGGCGCGCAGTGTACCAACGCATGGCCGCGTTCGGTGCGTCTGCAGCGCACGCGAAGGTCGGTCTGATCTTTATAGCCGTGGCTATTGCGAGCAGGGGTGACGCGGTTTTTGCCTTGTTTTCAGGCATCAAAGCCAGACAGGCATGTCCACGCAACGGCGCGATGCGGCACCCGATAGCCTTGGCTATAGCGACGAACGGTCTGCATGCCGGTGACCGAGGTAGCGAAAAACGCGGGGAAAGCCGCTGATGTGGGGTGTGCTGCAAGCAGTGCGAGTGGAAACGTCATGCTTGGATGCGCGTGCATGAGCCAGCGCCTGCGTCGTGCTGTCTTTCCAGACGTCGTGCAGGAGTGCAGCGATCGGCAACGATGCCGCGATCTCCCCGGCGTCTCGATGTGCACGGCTTGCGATGCCGCAGGTGCTGCCTAAGCGGTTCGGGTGGACGGCGATGGTCAGGCTGCCATCGCAGCGCTGCGGAACGAGCGCGCTGCGCTCCACGCACAGGGCCGGCCGCGCTGCGGGAGGACCGCAGAAGTCAGCCTTCGGAAGCGAGCAACAGAAACACCAGCGCCGACGCAGACTCCCGGTGCGGGTCGCGGCTACATCAATGCGGCGGAAATCTCCGCCGTCGCCGCACACAGGGCCTGCAAGGCCGCGTGCGGGCCGACCAGCTCGGGGCGGCGCGCGATGAAGGGAACGGTGAGCGTATAGGTCGCACTGCCGCGTTGCAGGATCGGTGCGGTCAGGTCGACCACGCCCACCACTGCCTCACTGGGTTGCATGGCGTAGCCATCGTTGCGCGCCTGCGCGGCGGCGGCGAGGAACTGCGCACGCTCGAACGGCACCTCGCTGGCGTCGAGCATGTCCAGCCAGCGCGCCTGCACCTCTGGCTGCTGGAACGCGAACAGCACCAGCCCGGAGCTGGAATGGGTCAATGGGCGGCGGTGGCCCGGGCGCACCACCAGGCCCAGGTCGCTGGGCACGTCCATCTGCGCGATCACCACGATCTGGTCGCCGGACGGCGCCACCAGGTGGCAGGGCTGATAGATCGCATCGGCCAGCCGGCGCATCACCGGTAGTGCCGCTTCGCTGATGCTCTGCACCTGCGGCTGCTGCATGCCGAGCATGAACAACCGATTGGTCAGCACGTAGTCGCCCTCGCCGTCGCGGGTGAGATAGCCGCGCTCCTCCAGCACCTGCAGCATGCGGAAGATCTCCCCGCGCGAGCGGCCGATGCCCTGCGAGATCGCACCCATGCTCATCGGCTGCGCCTGGCGGGCGAGCAGCTCGAGGATGTCCAGACCCTTGTCCAGGGCGGGGGCGCGGTACTTGGCGGGTTCGGTGCTCATCCGTTTGCGGCTCCAGGCAAGGCTGCGGCGCGCCAGGGTACAGGCATCGCGGGCAGCGGTGAGAAGTGGCGCTTGCGTGCAAATATAAACAAAGATTTTATATTTGCATGGCGCTGGCGTGCGCAGTACGCTCGCCGCACAGCAACGCAAGCGCCACAGCCTTGGGAGGGGATCGGTCGCATGCATCACAGTGACATTGCCGCGTCACCGCGCGGCAACCTGGCGCGTACCGCCATGGTTCCCCTGTTGTTGATCGTCAGCCTGTTCTTTTTGTGGGGCATGGCCAACAACCTCAACGATATCCTGATCAAGCAGTTCAAGAAGGCCTTCGAGCTGACCGACCTGCAGGCAGGGCTGGTCCAGAGCGCGTTCTACCTGGGCTATTTCGTGTTCGCGATGCCGGCGGCGATGTTCATGCGCCGCTACAGCTACAAGGCGGCCGTGGTGCTGGGCCTGCTGTTGTATGCGTGCGGCGCGTTCCTGTTCTATCCGGCTGCGCAGGTGCATACCTACTGGCTGTTCCTGCTGGCCTTGTTCGTGATCGCCAGCGGCCTGGCCTTCCTGGAAACCACCGCCAACCCGCTGGTGACCGTGCTCGGCCCGGCAGAAGGCGCAGCGCGGCGCTTGAATCTGGCCCAGGCATTCAACCCATTGGGCTCGATCACCGGCGTGCTGGTCGGCCAGCACTTCATCTTCTCCGGGGTGGAACACACGCCGGCCGAACTGGCGGCAATGGCACCGGCCGCGCGCGAGGCGTTCTTTGCCGCCGAATCCTCGGCCGTGCAGACGCCCTATCTGATCATCGGCGCAGTGGTGGTGCTGTGGGCGATCCTGATCGCGCTGGTGCGCTTTCCCACCGGCGCGCCGGAGAGCGATAGCGGCGTGGCGCCCAAGCGTGCACGCTTCGGCGAACTGCTGCGCAATCGGCGCTTCATGTTTTCGGTGGTGGCGCAGTTCTTCTACGTGGGTGCGCAGGTCGGCATCTGGAGTTATCTGATCCGCTATCTGCAGGATGCGGTGCCGGGCACGCCGGAAAAAACCGCCGCCACCTACCTCACCATCTCGCTGGTGCTGTTCATGGCCGGCCGCTTCGTCGGCACCGCACTATTGCGCTATCTGGCGCCGGCCAGGTTGCTGGCGAGTTTTGCGACGATCAATCTGGTGTTGTGCGCCGTTGCCATCGCGTTGCCGGGTTGGACCGGCTTGTACGCGCTGGTGGCTGCCAGCGTGTTCATGTCGGTGATGTTCCCGACCATCTTTGCGCTGGGCCTGGATGGCATGCATGACGATGCGCGCAAGCTGGGCTCGTCGCTGCTGGTGATGTCCATCATCGGTGGCGCGCTGCTGACGGCGGTGATGGGCGCGGTGTCGGACATGGCCGGTATCCACTGGGCGATGGTGGTACCGGGTGGGTGCTTTGCGGTGATCCTGCTGTTCGCGTTGCGTGCGCGCCGCGCTGCGCCGGTGGTTGCAGGAGTGGGCGCATGAGCACGCGGCGTCTGTGTTACGTGCTGGATCTGCACGACGATCCGCAGTTGATCGCCGAGTACGAGCGTTGGCATCGGCCCAGCGAGGTCTGGCCGGAAGTGGTGGCCTCGCTGCAGCAGGCCGGCATCCGGGAACTGGAGATCTTTCGCAGCGGCGACCGCCTGGTGATGCTGATGGAGGTCGGCGACGACTACGATCCGGCGGCCAAGGCGGCGCGGGATGCGGCCGATCCGCGCATCCAGGCCTGGGAAGACTTGATGTGGCGGTTTCAAAAGCCGTTGCCTGGCAGTGCGCCGAGAGAGAAGTGGCGCGAGGCCGGGCGGATCTTTGCCTTAAGTGCGGCGGTTGGAGCGGGGCAGGGTTAGGGTGTTGGCCTGCGTTTTTTGCGGATGTGTTGGCTCCGTTGTGGGGCGCTGGTCTTGAGTGTCTTTGCTGCCGCTGCCGCCGGGCGTCGAAACAGGTGTCTTTTGCGGGCGCAGCGTGATTGGCGCTGCGCTCCGAAGGCGTGACAGCTGCATCGCAGATGCCCCAGGCAGAAGCGGTCTCGGCCGCGATCGGGCCATCGGGAACGCCTGTCGCGGCTTGAGCCGCTCCTACGACACATCCTGCGATTAGATGATGCGGTGTGTTGGGTCACGCCTTCGCCTCGGCCAAGTCCTCGACCCGAAAGCGGCTGTCGGGTGGCGGAATTCTGCTATCCGGAGCCGTCGTGCGCGTGCTCCATGCAGAAGCGGCCTCGGTCGCGATCAGGCAATCGGGAACGCCTGTCGCGGCTTGAGCCGCTCCTACGACATCATGGGATCAGGTGATGCGTTGGATTAGGCCTTTGCCGTGGCCAGGTCCTCGACCCAGAAGCGGCCGTCGGGGTAGCTGAATTCTGCGATGGACGCCGGGTGCATCTCGGCGGAGAAGCCGGCGGCTTGCGGGGCCAGGTAGCGGCCGTGCCGGATGCGCACCGGGTCCAGGAAGTGCTGGTGCAGGTGGTCGACGAATTCGATCGCGCGGTCTTCCATCTTGCCGGTGATGGCGACGAAGTCGGCCATGGCCAGGTGTTGCACCAGTTCGCACAGGCCGACGCCACCGGCATGCGGGAACACGCGGATGTTGAACTTGGCGGCCAGCAGCAGGATGGCGAGGTTTTCGTTGACGCCGCCCACGCGCGCGGCGTCGATCTGGATCAGGTCCACCGCGCCAGCCTGCAGCAGCTGCTTGAACACCACGCGGTTCTGGGTGTGCTCGCCGGTGGAGACCGGCACCGGGGTGATGCCCTGGCGGATCGCGGCGTGGCCGAGCACGTCGTCCGGGCTGGTCGGTTCCTCGATCCAGGCGATGTCGAATTCGGCCAGCTGGCGCATCCAGTCGATCGCCGGGCCCACGTCCCAGCGCTGGTTGGCATCCACCGCCATCGCGATGTCCGGGCCGATCGCCTCACGCGCCAGGCGGCAGCGGCGGATGTCGTCCTGCACGTTGGCGCCGACCTTGAGCTTGATGGTGCGGAAGCCATCGGCGACGGCTTCTTTTGCCAGCCGCACCAGCTTTTCGTCGGAGTAGCCGAGCCAGCCGGGCGAAGTGGTGTAGGCGGGATAGCCCTGTTCGATCAGCGTGGCGATGCGCTGCGCACGCTGCGGTTGCGCATTGCGCAGGATTGCCAGCGCTTCGTCGCGGGTGAGCGCGTCGGTGAGGTAGCGGAAGTCGATGGTGTCGACCAACTGCTCCGGGCTGAGCTCGGCGATGTAGCGCCACAGCGGCTTTTTCGCCGCGCGTGCGGCCAGGTCCCAGGCGGCGTTGATCACCGCGCCGATCGCCATGTGCATCACGCCCTTTTCCGGGCCCAGCCAGCGCAGCTGCGAGTCATTGGTGAGCCGGCGCGCGAACGCACCCAGATCGGCAATGACTTCCTCGACCGACAGGCCGACCACGTGCTCGGCCAGTGCGGCCACCGCGGCGGTCTGCACATCGTTGCCGCGGCCGATGGTGAACACCAGGCCGTAGCCGGCCAGGTCATCCGGCGCATCGGTGCGCAGCACGACGTAGGCGGCCGAGTAATCCGGATCCGGATTCATCGCATCCGACCCATCCAGCTCGCGCGAGGTGGGGAAGCGGACGTCGTGGGTGTCGAGGGCGATGATGGTGCTCATGGAAGTCCTGGGCGATGGAAACGGGAATAAAACGCGCGAAATAAAACGGAAACGGAGAACGGAAACGGAGACGGGCGCCAGAGCCCCTCTCCCCGCGGGAGAGGGGGAGGGTACGGACGCGAAGCGCCGACCGTCCGTATTGAAGCGCTGCAGGTACGCATGCGTTTGCAACACAGATCAACGAACAACACAGATCAACGCATCACTGCACGACCAACTGCGTGTCACTACCAACGCGCGACAGCGCCTGGAAGTTCAACGCTCTCGCACGCCGCTTGAAAAATTTGCGCATGACACATCAACACACATGCCGACATGTCACGCCTGACGGCAAACGCACATCGCGACGAACTGCCTGGATATGTCGCTACGTACCCTCACCCCAACCCCGCTACGCGCCCCGGCCCGCGCTTGCGGCGCGGGCGCACCAACGCACGCGCGCCAGTGGCGCGCAAGCCGTGCCCTAGTGCCCCGGTGGGAGAGGGGCTTTAGGCCGCATCACGCGGATGCGCCACCACCGGCTGGCGCTGGCGGCCCAGGCCTTCGATCTCCAGTTCCATCACGTCGCCCGGCTTCAGGTACACCGGCGGCTTCTGGCCCAGGCCCACTCCCGGCGGGGTGCCGGTGCTGATCACATCGCCCGGCATCAGCGTCATGTAGCGGCTGATGTGGCTGACCAGTTCGGCCACGCCGAACACCATCGTGCGGGTGCTGCCGTTCTGGTAGCGGTGGCCGTTGACCTCCAGCCACATCGACAGGTTCTGCGGGTCGGCGATTTCATCGCGGGTGACCAGCCACGGGCCGATCGGGCCGAAGGTGTCGGCGCTCTTGCCCTTGACCCACTGGCCGCCATGTTCGAGCTGGAACTCGCGCTCGGACAGATCGTTGATGACCGCGTAGCCGGCGACGTGATTCAGCGCGTCGTCCACCGCCACATCGCGCGCCACATCGCCGATCACCACGCCCAGTTCCACTTCCCAGTCGCTCTTGACCGAGCCGCGCGGGATGACCACGGTGTCGTTGGGGCCGGTCACCGCAGTGGTGGCCTTCATGAAAAGGATCGGCATCTTGGGCACGTCCATGCCCGATTCGGCCGCGTGGTCGGCGTAGTTCAACCCCACGCAGATGAACTTGCCGATCTGCCCCACTGCGGCGCCATAGCGCAGCTCGCCTTCGAGCAGCGGCAGCGTGGACACGTCCAGCGCACGCAGTTTGTCCAGGCCGGCATTGGTGATGTGCTCGCCGGCCACATCGTCGATCACGCCGCTCAAATCGCGGATGCGGCCTTCGCCATCGATCAGGCCAGGACGTTCCTGGCCGGGGGCGCCAACGCGTACGAGTTTCATGCAGTCTTCCTTTGCAGGTGAGGAATGGAGCGGCCAGCAACGCTAGCGCGCATGCATCGGGTGGATAAGGACGGCGTGCTCAAATCAAGCCAGTACGGCTCGCATCCGGCACTGGCCGCCCACGTTGCGGTGCGCGGCACGGCGGTGCGTTGCCGCGCTCAGTTTGACCAGCCGCCATCGATGATGTGGGTCTGGCCGGTGGTGAACGACGATTCGTCCGAGGCCAGGTACACCACCAGCTGCGCGATCTCGCGCGGGTCGCCCAGGCGGCCCATCGGCTGGCGGTCGGTGAAGCTCTTCCACACCGCCTGTTCGTCGCCGCCCAGCGCCTTGACGCGCTGGCCCAGCGACGGCGTCTTGATGGTGCCGGGGCAGATCGCGTTGCAACGCACGCCCTGGGCCACGTAATCGGCGGCAATGGCCTTGCTCAGGCCGATCACGGCGGCCTTGGTGACGCCATAGACGAAGCGGTTGGGCACGCCCTTGATGCTGGAGGCCACCGAGGACATGTTGATGATGCTGCCGCGGCCGCGTTCGAGCATGCCCGGCAGCACCGCCTTGCAGGTGTAGTACATCGCATCGACATTGATCGAGAACGAGCGCCGCCAGGCCGGCTCGTCGCAATCGAGAATGCTGCCCTGGTGCACGAAGCCGGCGCAGTTGAACAACACATCGAACGGGCCGTGCGCCGCGACCAGTGCGGCAACCGCCGCCGCGTCGGTGACATCCAGCAGCTGGGTGGTGATGGCCTCCGATTCGGCCGCCAGCGCCTGCAGGGCAGCGGCGTCGATATCGGTGGCGATCACCTGCGCACCGGCGCGTGCGCAGGCCAGTGCGCTTTCGCGGCCGATGCCGGCGCCGGCGGCAGTGATCAGGCAGCGCTTGCCATGCAGGCGGTCGTTGGGAGTTGCAGGGATCGAGACAGTCATACCGAAGAGGTTCCGTAGGTGGGGGCCGCCGGCCGTGGCAGACGATAGAACGTGCGTGCGTTGTCGCCGAACACCGCTCCGGCATGGCCGTCGGCATATGTGGCGACCAGCTGCTGTGCGATGTCGAACCACTGCGCGTAATCGGCACGCTGGGTCAGCACCGGCCAGTCGCTGCCCCACAGCACACGCTGCGGGCCGAAGCGTGCGAACAGATGCGCGACATACGGTGCCAGCGCCTCCACGCCGGCGCCGCGCGCTGCTTCGGTGAGCAGGCCGGAGAGTTTGCAGTGCACATTGGGATGCTGGGCCAGCGCGGCCATGCCGGCGGCCCAGGCGACGAATTCGCCTGCGGCGATCTGCGGCTTGCCGCCGTGATCGATGACCACGCGCAGCTGCGGATGGCGCTTCAGGCGTGCCTGCAGCGCCGGCACATGCACGCTGCGGATCAGCGCGTCGAAGGCCAGGTCGTGCGCGAGCAGGGCGTCGAAGGCAGCATCCAGTTCGGGCTGGGCCAGCCATTGCACATCGACAATGTCCTGCACCATCGGGCGCAGGCCCTTGAGCACGCCGCCGCCGGCCTGCACCAGCGCGTCGATGCGTGCGGCGGCATCGGGCGCGGCGAAATCGACCCAACCGACCACGCCGGCAATACGCGCATCGGCGCGCGCCAGCTCGAACAGGTAACGGGTTTCGGCCTCGGTCGCGGCGGCCTGCACCACCACCACGCTCTCCATATCGGCAGCGTCCAGCGCCTGGCCGATATCGGCGGGGCCGAAGTCGCGATACAGCGGCGCCAGCTCGGGCGTCAGCCAGTGGTAGTCGCCACGGGCCAGCTGCCAGAAATGCAGGTGTGCGTCGATGCGGCTCATGGCGTGGGCAGGTCCGCGTCGAGCAGGCCGCCATCGCGCAGGCGCTGCCACAGTGCCGGTGCGATTGGCACCTGCAGGCGCGCGGCGGCCGATTGCACCTCGGCCACTGTCCGCATGCCGGCCACCACCGTGGTCACCGCCGGATGTGCCAGCGGAAACTGCAACGCCGCCGCGCCGATATCCACCTCGAATGCCGCGCAGGCCGCGTACAGGCGCTGCGCATGCTGCAGTGTGGCGGCGTCGACCGGGGCGTAGTTGTAGGTGGCGCCGGGGCCGCGTGCGTCGCTGAGCAGGCCGGAGCTGTACGGGCCGGCCGACAGGATCGCCACGTTGCGTTGCTGCGCCTGCTCGAGCAGGGCGCGGGCGCCGTGCTGTTCCAGCAGCGTGTAGCGGCCGGCCAGCATCACGCAGTCGAGCGGAAAGCGTGGCAGCACCTCCAGTGCCACGTCCTGCTCGTTGACGCCCAGCCCGATCGCCCCGCAGGCACCGGCCGCCTTCAGCTCCGCCATCGCCGGCAAGGCCTCCTCCAAGGCCTGGCGCAGCACGTTGGCGTGGTTGTCGCCGTGGGTCAGCGCACCGATGTCGTGCAGCAGCAGCACGTCGATGTAGTCGGTGCCCAGGCGCTCCAGGCTGGAAGCGAACGCGCGCCGCACGCCATCGGCGCTGTAGTCGAACTCGGCGCGGCGGCCCGCCACCGCAAAGCCGTCGCGCCCGGCGGCGGCCTGCGCATCGTCGTAGATGCAGCGGCCGACCTTGGTCGACAGCGTATACGCGCCGCGCGGCACGCCGGCCAGACCACGGCCCAGGCGGCTCTCGCTCAGCCCATAGCCGTAATAAGGCGCGGTATCGAAATGGCGGATGCCGGCCTGGAACGCAGCCGCCACGGCGGCCAGTGCCTGGCCCTCGTCGACCTCGGCATACAGATTGCCGATCGGCGCGGCACCAAAGCCCAGTGCCGAGAGCTGCACGTCGGTGTTGCCCAGACGCTGCCGTGCAATGGTCACGCTGCACGCTCCGCACAGCTGGCGGTCGCCGAACAGGTGTTCACGCAGTCGTTGAAGCAGTCACTGGGCATCGCAACGTCCACCAGCCGGCCGGTGCCGGACTGTTCGCATATGAATATCGCAATCATAAGTGAACAGATCACGCTGCAGTGCAGCATTGCAGCTGGTGGTGTTCAGCACGTGCGACATGTGTGGATTCCAGCACCTTGCCCGCTTGCAAGCTCCACACGCCGTGGCAGCTGATCTATGTCGAAATCCGCAGCTGGCATGAGCGCTTCCTATAACGCCGCCTGCGCGGTTGCCCCGGTCCGATACCTGGGGCTAGATACCAGCCCGTCCCGCACGAACGCGCACCCATGCCAACCACCACCCGCCGGGACCTGTTCAAGGTGCTTGCCGCCGGCGCCGTTGTCGCCCCGCTGTCGCCGGCCGCACTGGCGGGCGACGCGCGCGCCGCCTGCACCGGCACCCCGCAGTGGGCGCGCGGTATCGAAGGCCAGCGCAAGGCAGACCTGGGCAACGGCACTTACCTCAATCCCATCGTGGCCGGCGATCACCCCGACCCCACCATCCTCAAGGATGGCGACGACTACTACATGACGTTTTCGTCGTTCCTTTCCTATCCGGGCATCGTGCTGTGGCATTCCACCGACCTGGTCAACTGGACGCCGCTCGGCCCGGCGCTGCGCAAGCAGCTGGGCACGATCTGGGCACTGGACCTGTGCAAGCACGATGGCCGCTATTTCATCTATATCCCGGCCAATCCGGACGACACCGGCTGGTCGATCTTCGTGATCTGGGCCGACGACATCCGCGGACCCTGGAGCGACCCGATCGATCTGCAGATCGCCGGCTGCATCGACCCCGGCCATGTGCTGGGCGAGGACGGCAAGCGCTACCTGTTCGTCAACGGCATCCGCAAGGTGCGCCTGCGCGACGACGGCCTGGCCACCGACGGGCAGGTGGAACCGGCCTACGCGCCCTGGCGCTATCCCGACGACTGGATCGTGGAGAACTTTGCCCCCGAAGGCCCCAAGCTGACCTGGCACGATGGGTGGCTGTACCTGGTCACCGCGGTCGGCGGCACCGCCGGTCCGGTCACCGGGCACATGGTCATCGCCGCGCGTGCGCGCTCGGTGCATGGGCCATGGGAGCACTGCCCGCGCAACCCGCTGGTGCGCACCCAGTCCGAACAGGAGCCGTGGTGGTCGCGCGGGCATGCCACGCTGGTGGAAGGGCCGCGTGGCGACTGGTGGATGGTCTATCACGGCTACGAAAACGGCTTCCGCACGCTGGGCCGGCAGACCCTGCTGGAGCCGATCGAGTGGACCGCCGATGGCTGGTTCCGCGCCACCGGTGGCGATCTGTCCAGGCCATTGCGCACGCCTGCACGCGCAAACGCCACCGGCAACGCGGCGCTCAGCGGTTTCGCCTTGTCGGACGATTTTTCCAGCGACAGGTTCGGCACCCAATGGAGCCTGCATGCGCCCGGGCCCGGCGAACAGGCGCGCGTGCAACGGGCAGATCGGTCGCTCACGCTGGCCTGTTCCGGCAGCTCGCCGGCCGACAGCTCGCCACTGACCTGCGGCGTGCCCGATCGCGGCTACGTCGCCGAGGTCGCGCTGGAACTCATCGGCAATGCCGAGGGCGGCCTGTTGCTGTTCTACAACCACAAGGCCTTCGTCGGCATCGGCGTTACGCCCGACACCATCAAGACCTACGAGTACTCCGAAGAACTGGTGTGGGCACGCGCGCCCAACACGCACCGACGTATCCGCCTGCGTCTGAGCAACGAGGCGCACGTGGTGAGCTTCGACTATTCGTTCGACCAGGGCCGGCAGTGGATCCGCCACCCGACGCGCATGGAAATGTCCGGCTTCCACCACAACGTATTCGGCGGCTTCCTGAGCCTGCAGCTTGGCATCTACGCCGCACAGCAGGGCGCAGTGGTGTTGCGCGATTTCCGCTATCGCGCGCTGCGCTGAGCGCGGTGCTGCCGGCAAACGGCGGGGCCCGGGGGGACCCCGCCGTCAGACCTAAAGCGACTGATGAGGCTGAACTTCGCAGTAGGTGTGATAGCCGCTGTCAGCCGCAGCAGTAGCAGACGTTGCCCTGCCCCAGGTCGCCGCCAAACTCCGGACATTCGGCTTTGCAGGCCCACGCACTACACGATTCGGTCTTCGGCTGTGCGTTATCGACCGCCATTACCTGGAACGCACCGAAACCGGTACTGGCCAGGAACGTGGCCGCCATCAACGCCGTCCGCAAGGTACCCCAACGCTTCTTCATGCATTACTCCTTCACCGTTGCCAAAGCCGCTGGCGCATCCGTGCGGCGCAAGGCGGCGACCAGGTCCTGCACCTGCTCCGTGGTATCGAAGACGCCAAGACGGGAATGGCGCACGCGCCCCTGCCCGTCGATGGCCATCAGCAGTGGCACGTTGCGCGCGCGAAACAGCATCAACGCGCGACGATCGGTCAACGTGACCACCGGAAAATCGAAGCCATGCACATGCGCATAGCGCGCAGCCTGCGTCGCATCGCACTGGCACACGCCGAGCAACTGCGGACGGCCGGGCAGATTCGCCTGTAACTGCTGCGCTGCACGCAGCACGGTAGGGGCAGAGCGCTGGCAATACGGGCAAGTGGTGGTGAAGAAGAACAGCACCTGCGCCTGTCCCTGCGGCACGCCGAGCAGATGACGCTGGCCGGCGGTATCGGTGACCTCGATGCGCGGCACGTACATGCCGTCATACGGCGCGCTGATGCGGGCCTGCAGCAATTGCTGCTGCGCGCGCAGCTGCTTGTTCTGCCATGCCAGCACCGCGATCAATGCACAGGCAATCAGCAGCCCGATCCAGAGCCAGGGGAAACGTCGCGCCATGCCAGCTCCAGTAGCGTCATCAAGCCCGAGCCTTGCCCAGGCATGAGCTGATGGTCAATGGTGATATCGACAACTGCGATGTCGCGCGGTGCAGGGGTGTGGAAGCGGTCACGCCGCTGCGCTTGGGCTTGCCAGTGGCGCAGCGGTCGGCAGGCAGCGATTGCGCAACGGTGGTGTGTCGATCAACAGTGCGCCGTGTCTGCGGGGCACGCAGCACTATCCGAACCATCGATGAAAGAGTGCGTGCGGCGACTGCGCGTGTTCCTGCGATCGGTGGCTGCGAGCGTTGCCGCCGTCATCTGATTCTTGCCGCTGGCACCGATCATTGCCGACCGATGACGCGGCGCCCTGCCGCCAGGCGAGCACAAGCGGTGCGCGATCCATCAGCGCTGATCTGCAGCGCGTCTGCAACGCGCTGGCAGCAGGCAGACGCGCGTTCGGCTAGCGGGTGTTGGCCGCCGGTCACTCGATGCCGCGCACGAACAGCAGCTCCAGATCGCGCATCGGCACGAAGTCGGCCTGCCTGAACTGGAAGGTCAGCGGATCGATCTTCTTCAGCGCGCCGTCGAAGCACAGGCTGAGGATGTCGCTGGCGTTCTGCTTGCGGATGGTCAGCTGGAAGTCCTTGATCGGGCCGTTCCAGTTCTTGCCGGTGGTCAGCACATAACGCAGGTTGGCCCAGCCCAGGCCGTGCGCACCCTCGCGCCGCTGCATGCTGGCCTTGGTCGCCGGTTCGATGCAGGTGCGCTTTGCATACGACTCCAGCAGGAACGCGCTGCCCTGCGGCACGCCGGTGGACAGGCTGGGCGCGTAGGCATGCCGGATCTGCACGCTGCCCCGTGCCGGGAAGAGCTGTTGCCAGACGAAGTACTCGCTGAGCGTGAAGCGCGGTTGCTGGTCCCGGTCGATCCAGCGCGCCGGCAACGGCGTGCGCCCGGTCGGCACGTTGCCCGATTCGGCGAACGCGGCGATATCGTCGGTGCTCCAGCCGGTGGCGGCGAATGCCTTGGAGATGTCGCTGCCATCGTCCAGCAACACCACCAGCTTGCGCGTGGTGGTCACCGGTTTGCCGTCCACCCACAGGTTGAAATCGGTCAGTTCGCTGTGATCGGCCATGCCGAAATACATCGGCGGCATCGGGAAGGCGATCGGCACGCTCAATGCGCGCGCGCTGTGGTTGGTGAACACGTAGTCCACCTGCACGCGCTCCTCGCTGAGCAGCAGCGCTTCCTTGTCCATGCTGATATCGGGCTGATGCAACAGCCGGATGGTGCCGTTGTCGTCGCCGAAGCTGCTGTCGTTGGCCTGCGCACTGCCGCAGCCGAATACGGCCAGCGCAAGGACCAACCCGAGCGGGCCGCGCGGAAAAGAGAGTGGCTGCATGGATCCCCTGGCACTGGCACGCACCGACGCGCCGCAGGCGCACAGCATGCCACGCACCTGCCGATGCCGCAGCGCGGGCATGCATGGCATCAACTGCGCATGGCGTACAGTCGCACGCCCTGCGCACTCCAATCCCACGCTCCGATGCCTTCCTACGTTTCCCTGCTGGCTATCGCCGCCTGCCTGATGCTGTCACTGCAAGACAGCCTCGCTGCTGCGCCCGATCGCAGCCAGCCTGCCGCCGTGGTCTCAAGCTGCACCGCCGATGCGTACAGCAGCTGTCCGCCCTGGATGCCGTCGCAGCGTGAGATGCGCACGGTGCTTGCCGATTACTTCTGCGAGGCCGCCGATCGCGGGCTGGTCCGGCCACGCGTCAGTCGCGTGGTGCGCGCGGAGACCTCGCAGGTCACCTGCGCTGCCCTGGGGCCGGAAACCAATTCCAATATCGTGTGCGGAGGCGACATGCATTTCATCGGCCCCGACGGCCGCACCGATTTCGTCACCTTCAGCCCCACCATGCATCGCCAGGACGATGGGCGCTATGCGATCTATGAAGGCGAGGACGAAAACGAAAACGCGGTGTGGCATGTGCCCTCGCCGCAAAGCGCGTCGAAGGTCTGCACGGGCCAGCCGTTGCGTTGATTGTCCTCTGCGGTGGTGACCTCACGCGCCGCTTCGCTGCGGCGATCGGCCTTCGTTTTCGCAGGCCGGCTGACGAACGCGCTCAGTCTTCTTCAGGCGGCGGCAGCACGATGCCGTCGGCATCGATGGCGAGTTTGCCGGCCATCAGCACCGCCTGGGTGCGGTTGGTGACGCCGAGCTTGCGCAGGATCGCGGTGACATGCGCCTTGATGGTGGCCTCGGACACGCCCAGGTCGTAGGCGATCTGCTTGTTGAGACGCCCGGCGCCGAGCATCTGCAGCACGCGGAACTGTTGCGGAGTGAGATCGCGCAGGCGCTGGCCCACTTCGCGTTCTTCGCTGTCGGTCGGCGGCAGGTTCTGCGCTTCGGCCGGGATCCAGCGCTCGCCATCGAGCACCGTGGCCAGGGCACGGCCGATGGTGTCCGAATCGGCGGACTTGGGAATGAACCCGAACGCGCCATGGTCGATCGCACGCCGCATCACCGTCGGCTCTTCGCGTGCCGACACCACCACCACCGGCAACTGTGGATGCAGCGAGCGCATATGCACCAGCGCGCTGAATCCCTGCGCGCCCGGCATGTTGAGATCCATCAACAGCAGATCGGCATCCGGTTGCGCATCGGCCAGGGTGTACAGCGCATCCACCGTGTCGGCCTCGAACAACTGCACCCCCGGCATCACACGCTGCACAGCCCCGCGCAAGGCCTCACGGAACAGGGGATGGTCATCGGCGATCAGCAGGGTGGTCATTGAGGGGCTGGGATTGGGGATGGGGGGAGTGGGGATTTGCAGAAGCGCGGGATGGGGGGATTTGGGAGTCGGTATTCGTGGAAGCAGGGATGTCGGAATTCGCAAGAGCCGGTCTGAAAGCGCCGTCTGCGTCCCGACTGCCGTTCAATACCGGACATTCGAACGCGGAATGGCGAAGGACTGGGAACCCGCTTATGCGAATCCCCACTCCCGAATGCCCAATCCCCGCCCCTCAGCGCGCCAACCGCTCGCTCACCAACGAATCCACCACCGACGGATCAGCCAGGGTCGAGGTGTCGCCGAGTTGATCGGGTGCGTTTTCGGCGATCTTGCGCAGGATGCGGCGCATGATCTTGCCCGAGCGGGTCTTGGGCAGGCCCGGTGCCCATTGCAGGTGATCGGGTGAGGCGATTGGGCCAATCTCCTTGCGCACCCAGCTCACCAGTTCCTTGTGCAGTTCCTCGCTCGGGGTTTCGCCGGCGATCAGGGTGACATAGGCATAGATGCCCTGGCCCTTGACGTCGTGCGGGAAGCCGACCACGGCCGCTTCGGCGACCTTCGGGTGCGAGACCAGCGCGCTTTCCACTTCGGCGGTGCCGATGCGGTGGCCGGACACGTTGATCACATCGTCCACGCGGCCGGTGATCCAGTAATAGCCATCGGCATCACGGCGGCAGCCGTCGCCGGTGAAGTAGCTGCCCGGATAGGTGCGGAAGTAGGTGTCGATGAAGCGCTGATGGTCACCATAGACCGAGCGCATCTGCCCCGGCCACGAATCCAGCAGCACCAGGTTGCCTTCGGTGGCGCCTTCCAGGATCTTGCCTTCGGCATCCACCAGTGCCGGCTGCACGCCGAAGAACGGCAGGGTGGCCGAGCCCGGCTTGAGATCGACCGCGCCGGCCAGCGGCGAGATCAGGATGCCGCCGGTTTCGGTCTGCCACCAGGTGTCCACGATCGGGCAGCGGCTGTCGCCGACCACCTCGTAGTACCAGCGCCAGGCTTCCGGATTGATCGGCTCGCCGACGCTGCCGAGCAGGCGCAGGCTCTTGCGCGAGGTCTTCTTGACCGGCTCCTCGCCATCGCGCATCAGCGCGCGGATCGCGGTGGGCGCGGTGTAGAAGATGCTGACCTTGTGCTTGTCGATCACTTCCCAGAAGCGCGACACGTTCGGGTAGTTCGGCACGCCTTCGAACATCACTGCGGTGGCGCCGTTGGCGAGCGGGCCATAGACGATGTAGCTGTGGCCGGTGACCCAGCCCACGTCGGCGGTGCACCAGTAGATGTCGTCCTCGCGCAGGTCGAACACCACTTCATGCGTGTAGCTGGCAAACAGCAGATAGCCGGCGGTGGTGTGCAGCACGCCCTTGGGCTTGCCGGTGGAACCGGAGGTGTAGAGGATGAACAACGGATCTTCCGCGTTCATGCGCTCGGGTTCGCACTCGGCCGGCTGGCCGTCGACCACATCGTGGAACCAGCGATCGCGCGGTGCCTGCATCTCCACCGCACCACCGGTGTGGCGCACCACCAGTACCGTTTCCACGGTGTTGGTGCCGGGCAGTTTCAGCGCCGCATCGACATTGGCCTTGAGCGGAATCTTCTTGCCGCCGCGCAGGCCTTCGTCGGCGGTGATGATCAGCTTGCTCTGGCAATCGACCACGCGGTCGGCGATCGAGTTGGCGGCAAACCCGCCGAACACCACCGAGTGCACCGCACCGATGCGCGCGCAGGCGAGCATGGCCACGGCGGCATCGACGATCATCGGCAGATAGATGGTGACGCGGTCGCCCTTCTTGACGCCGAGATTGCGCAGCGCATTGCCGAGCTTGCAGACGCGCTCGTACAGCTCGCGATAGGTGACCGGGTAGGACTGCGCATCCGGGCTGTCGGGTTCGAACAACAGCGCGGTCTTGTCGCCGCGCGTGGCCAGCTGGCGGTCCAGGCAGTTGACGCTGGCATTGAGCTCGCCATCACCGAACCAGCGGATATGGAAATCGTCCAGCGCGTAGCTGACGTCCTTCACCTCGGTGGGTTGCTTGAACCATTCCAGCCGCTGCGCGGCCTTGCCCCAGAATTGCTCGGGGTGTTCGATCGATTCGCGGTACAGCGTTGCGTACTGCTCGCGCGTAATGCGCGCATCGGCGGCGAACGCGGGATCGACGGGATAAACATCAGCCATGGCACCCTCACTTGCGATGAACTTGTCGGAAGAGGACGTTGCGGCTGCCCTCGGTAGGCAATCAGTGTGCCGCATCCATTCTGTCCCGGCGTTCAACCGCGCCTTAGACCTTGGTCTTAACCGCCGCAGCGCGCGATCGGCAATCGGTTGCCGGCCCTGGTGCGACGATCGGTCACCTTGCGGAATGCTGCGTTGCAGCTACGACCAAAGGCGAATAGGCTCCAAAGCGCGGACTGCCTCACGCTCCGCACAGCATCGCCATCAAGCGCGAGGCCTTATCGGGGAGAGGGGTCCATGACACACCGTACTGCACCGTTGGTGCGCCATCCGCTGGCGGCTGCCTTGTTCGTGGCGAGCATCCTGCCGGGCGTGGCGTTCGCGCAGACCGCCAAGGAAAAGGCGCTGGAAGCACGCATTGCCGAGCTCGAGCGTCAGGTCCAGCTGCTGGTGTCGGCGCAGCAACAACAGCAGGGCCAGATTACGCAGACGCAGACCCAGGTGACCGAGGTGCGCGCCGCGCAGGCACAGGCACCGGCCGCGCCTGCGGTGCCGGCCGGCAAGCGGCCGATCCAGCTGACCAGCATCACACCGAACGCAGCGGCGGGGACAACGTTCCGTTACGGTGGTTTCATCAAGGCCGACTTCATGACCACCCGCACCTCCGACGGCGCATTGCCCGAAGGCGCGGTGGGCCGTTACCTGTATATCCCGACCCAGACGCCGGTCGGTGGCCAGGCCTCGAGCACCGATACCGACTTCCATGCCAAGTTCTCGCGCTTCAACCTTGGCGTGGACACCGTCACCGAAAACGGCGACAAGATCACCGGCTTCATCGAGCTGGATTTCTTCGGCAACGCGCTGGCCAACCAGGTCAACAACCTGTACGGCGGCACCCTGCGCCACGCCTACGTGAGCTGGAACAACTGGCTGGCCGGCCAGACCTGGTCCAACTTCATCGATTCCACGATCCTGCCCGAGGCCGCCGACATCGTCGGGCCGACCGACGGCGCGCTGTTCAGCCGTCAGACCCAGATCCGCTACACCCGTGGCGCCTTCAGCGTGTCGGCGGAAAACCCCGAGACGCTGACCACGCCCTACCAGGGCGGCAACACCATCCTGGCCTCCGACCATGGCGCGATGCCGGACCTGACCGCGCGCTACAACTGGAAGGGCACCTGGGGCACGTTCGGCCTGTCGGCGATCGCGCGCCAGTACCGCACGCGCAGCGCGCTGACCAACGACACCGACTTCGGTGGCGCGATTGCCGGCGGCGGCCGCTGGATCATCAATTCCAACAACGATCTGCGCTACCAGCTCAGCTACGGCGAGGGCCTGGGGCGCTATCTGGGCCTGGGCAACGGGTCGGATGTGGAGATCGACATGGACGGCAATATCCAGACCGTCAGCACGATCGCCGGCTGGGTGGCCTGGCGCCACGATTACAACGCCAAGCTGCGCAGCACGATCATGTATTCGCGGGTGAACTACGACCACGACATCGCCAATACCGGCGCGCTTGCGAGCAAATCGCAGCAGAGCATCCGCGCCAACGTGTTCTATTCGCCGCTGCCCAAGGTCGATGTGGGCGCGGAGCTGATGTATGGCCGTCGCGAAGCCGAGAACGGCGACAGCGGCGACATTTCGCGCCTGCAATTCACCACCAAGTACAGCTTCTAGTTTCCGCCACCGGCGGCTCGTTCCACTGCGGTGGGACGGGCAAGGCCACCGTCGTTTTACCCGCGCTCTACCAGGAGACAGACAATGACCGTCTCGAATGACGCACTGATCGCCAAGATCGATGCCAATCCGAAGTACCACGCACTCAAGCGCCAGCGCAACGCGCTGGGCTGGACCCTCACCGTGCTGATGTTGCTGGCCTATTACGGCTACATCGGCCTGATCGCCTTCGACAAGGAATTCCTCGCCAAGCCGATCGGTGCCGGCGTGACCTCGATCGGCATCCCGATCGCGATCGGGGTGATGGTGTTCACCATCGTCATCACCGCCATCTACGTGCGCCGCGCCAACAACACCTACGACCAGCTGACCGCGCAGATCCTCGAGGACGCACGCAAATGAGCAAGTATTCGCGCCTTCTCCTGATCCTGGCCGGGCTGATGCCAGCCGGCATCGCGCTGGCCGCTGGCGGCGACATGGGCCAGGTCGACAAGCAGCCCACCAACTGGGTGGCGATCGGCATGTTCGGCTTCTTCGTGCTGGGCACCTTGTGGATCACCAAGTGGGCGGCGGCCAAGACCAAGTCGGCCTCGGACTTCTACACCGCCGGCGGTGGCATCACCGGCTTCCAGAACGGCCTGGCGATCGCCGGCGACTTCATGTCGGCGGCCTCGTTCCTGGGCATCACCGCGGCGGTGATGGCCAATGGTTACGACGGCCTGATCTATGCGATCGGCTTTCTGGTCGGCTGGCCGATCCTGACCTTCCTGATGGCCGAACGGCTGCGCAACCTCGGCAAGTACACCTTCGCCGACGTGGCCGGCTACCGCTTCGCGCCGACCGCCATCCGCAGCTTTGCCGCGTCGGGCACGCTGGTGGTGGTGCTGTTCTATCTGATTGCACAGATGGTCGGCGCCGGTGCCTTGATCAAGCTGCTGTTCGGCCTGGACTACTGGGTGGCGGTGACCCTGGTCGGCGTGCTGATGATGGTCTACGTGCTGTTCGGCGGCATGACCGCCACGACGTGGGTGCAGATCATCAAGGCGGTGCTGCTGCTGACCGGCGTGACCTTCATGGCGGTGGCGATCATGTGGCACTTCAACTTCAGCTTCGAGGCGCTGTTTGCCGAGGGCGTGCGGGTGAAGACCGCGATCGCGGCCAATGGCGGCGCATCGCCGGAGGACGCGGCCAAGGCCGGCCTGTCGATCATGGGCCCTGGCGGCTTCGTGAAGGACCCGATCTCGGCGATCTCGTTCGGCATGGCGCTGATGTTCGGCACCGCCGGCCTGCCGCACATCCTGATGCGCTTCTTCACCGTTCCCGATGCCAAGCAGGCGCGCAAGTCGGTGCTGTGGGCCACCACCTGGATCGGCTACTTCTACATCCTGATCTTCATCATCGGCTTTGGTGCGATCGCGCTGGTGCTGACCAACCCGCAGTTCGCCGATGTCGCCACCGGCACCATCCACGGCGGCAAGGGCGCGGCCAACATGGCGGCAGTGCTGGTCGGCAATGCGGTCGGCGGTAACGTGTTCATGGGCTTCATCTCGGCGGTGGCCTTCGCCACCATCCTGGCGGTGGTCGCAGGCCTGACCCTGTCCGGCGCCTCGGCGGTGTCGCATGACCTGTACGCCACGGTGATCAAGAAGGGCAATCCGGCGCCGGGTTCGGAGCTGAAGGTCTCGCGTGCCACCACCCTGGTGCTGGGCGTGATCGCGGTTCTGCTGGGCATCGTGTTCGAGAAGCAGAACGTGGCCTTCATGGTGTCGCTGGCGTTCGCCATCGCAGCCTCGGCCAACTTCCCGGTGCTGATCCTGTCGTTGTTGTGGAAGAACTGCACCACCCGCGGTGCGGTGGTCGGCGGTTTCCTGGGCCTGGTCTCGTCGCTGGTGCTCACCATCCTGTCGCCGTCGGTGTGGGTGGACACGCTGGGTAATGCAGCCGGTTCGGCGCCGTTCCCGTACACCTCGCCGGCGCTGTTCTCGATGACCATTGGCTTTGTCGGCATCTGGCTGTTCTCGATCCTGGATCACAGCCCGCAGGCCGCCAACGAACGTGCAGCGTTCAAGGCGCAGCAGATCCGTGCCGAAACCGGCCTGGGTGCCAGCGGTGCGTCGGGTCACTGACGTACAGTCACTGCGCAGTCGCAGAACGCCGGCCTTGTGCCGGCGTTTTGCGTTTTGGCCAAGGCTGGCAGCGGGCAGCGTCTGTGTTGCCACGCCCCTACGATCGTCTTCTGACGCGAAGGGCGGGGGGATATCGGTCGAGCGCGCGCACCGCGCGGGTGCCGACAGCGATCCAGTGTCGTGACGGCCCGGGCGCAACGCCCCATCAGACCTCGGTGCGCGGGCGTGCGACGCGCTGCGCGCGCATGCACGACAGCGCTGCGTCCTTGCGTGGCATCGATGCGATCGCATCGCCCGCTTCGTTTTGCACGCAATGCCTGCGCGATCGCGAACAACCGCAACACCAGCGAAGAAATTAAGTCATCTAGGGTGACTAAATTGGCCGCAAGCCGAACGCTGATCACGCCCGGCTTGGCCTCTCCCCCGGTATCGACCGGTTGGCGAGTGCGCTGCAAGCGAGTCCGCCGATTGCGTCGACCCGTCGGCTCTCGTCCACCTCTTGCCCTTCCTGTACCTACGAACCGGGACACCGAGACCATGCCTATCCTCCTCGCTCCACATCCGCTGGCCCGCGCCTGCCGCCTGTTCGGCGCCTTGGCCCTGCTGGCTGCACTGCCGCAGCTGGCGATGGCCGCCTGCAACGACAGCTCCGATATCAAGATGCAACGCATCCTGTTCAACTCCTCCAATACCGTTGTGCTGGCGCACCGTGGCTTATGGGGCAAATACGCCGGCATCGCCGACATGCCGGAAAACTCGCGCGGCTCGCTGCAGATCGCCAACGACCAGTGCATGGATGGCGTGGAGCTGGACGTCAAGCTCACCAGCGATGGCGTGCCGGTATTGCTGCACGACTACAACCTGGGCCGCACCACCACCGTGTGGCAGCAACATCCCGGAGTGAAGTACGACCCGATCACCAACCAGGGCGTCAACCCGTCGATTCTGGTCACCCCGTGGTCGCAGGTCAGCCAGTTGTTCCTGCTGACGCCTGATCGTCGTACCACCACCGGCTATCACGTACCGCGTGTAGATGAGCTGTTTGCCTATTACAAGCAGCACAACCTGCGTACGCCGATGGTGTTCGACATCAAGGATGCGGCCACGGTACGCGCAGTGCGCAAGGCCGCCGAAAGCCAGTTCGGCGCGGCATCGGGCAGCTATGTGGCCGCCAAGGTCAATGCAACGCTGTACACCAGTCGCGATGCCTATCGTGCAGATGGCAGCGGCATGGTCGGCATACCGGTGTTTACCACCAACATGCTGGGCAAGATCAATGTGCGCCAGACGATTTCGGCATGGATGAACAACGGTCACCAGACGATGGAGATCAACGTCAAGCAACTCGGCGGCCTGCTGCAGAGCGATGCCGATTTCATTCGCGAGCGTGGGTATCGCGTGGGCGTCTTCCAGGCGATTCCGGATGGCCCGTCTGCTGGCAAGTTCTATCAAAACAGCGGCGCCTGCTGCTACGCGCTGTCGGATCTGTATTTCTCCTACGGCGGTGGCCGCGACACGGCCGACAATCGCGGCAATCTGGATTTCATCGTACGCGACGAGGCCTTTGGCCTGATCACCAGCGACGACCCGAAAGCGGCCATCGCCTACCTGCGTGCGCGCGGCAAGCACGACTAAGAGCAACTGACGAAACTACTGCGCAGCCGCCAGGCGGGCGCGGCCGGTGCTCGGAGTCCTCATGTACCACTCGTACACGCCGGTCCCTGCGCGTCGCCCACGCCCACCTGACGACTGCTCGCTACGTTTCGTTAGCCGCTCTCAGCAGCTGTTGCCGGCCCGTGCGGGCCGGCGGTCCCGGCGGCGGCACTGCCGCCGCCGGTTCATGCCATGACGGAGATTGCCCATGTTTTCCACACCACATTGTTTCAGGCTGCTTTGGTTGAGCCTTGCCTGCTCCACACCGCTGGCGCAGGCCGCCACACCCGATGCACACCTGCACACTGGCCCGGCTTCCGGAAAGGTGCTGCAGATTGGACACCAGACCTTCAGTGCGCCGGAATATCGCGCGCTGGCCCTGGCCGACCTGCCGCAGAACGCCAATCCGGCCGTTGCGGCCGACCCGAGTTTCGTACGCGAATTTGCCGACCGGCTGCTGCTGGTGGACCAGGCCCGCCAGGCGCATCTGCAAGACGACCCGGTGGTGGCCGCGCACATCCGTCAGGCCACCGATGCCATTCTTGCCGAGGCAATGCAGCGGCGCGCACGCGATGCCGCGTCTATCGACGCCACGCAGGTGCAGGCCCAGTTCGATGCGCATCCGCACGATTACGACGAGGTTCGCCTCAGCCATCTATTCGTGGCGCTGCAGCCCCAAGGCGATGCCCGGCGCGGCACACCGTTGACCGATGCGCAGGCGCTCGCACGCGCACAGCGGCTCAAGCAGCAGCTGGATGCCGGCACGCCCTTCGAAGAACTGGCAATGCGCGAATCCGACGATGCTAGCACTGCGGCCGAGGGCGGCCAGCTGTCATCGATCTTCCTGCGCAACGTGGCCGATGTCTTTGCTGCGCCCGTGCAGGGGCTGGGCGTGGGGCAGGTTTCGGCCCCCGTCCGCGGGCCGGAGGGATATCACCTGATTCGTGTGGATGCGCGCATACCCGCCACGCTGGAGACAGCGCGCGGACAGATCGAAGTGCAATTGCGCGACCAGGCCGCCACCGCTGCGCTGGAACGTCTGCGCCAGGACAACCCGCTGCAGTTCGATCGCGCCGCACTGGAAGCGGCGCTGCGTTGATGCCAACGCCTGCGCTGAACGTTGGCGCGCGGCCATGGCATCGGAGGCGGTCGCGCTGGCCGGTGGCGGGCGCGATGTGCGTGGCCGTAGCGATGTCGGCCGCCGGAATGTGGAGCCTGCGCACGCCTGCTGCGTTGCACCCGCAGAGCAGCGTCGCTGCGCACCCTGCGGTGCATGCCGGCGTTGCATCGACGCAGCTGCCGGCGCGCGTCGGTCAGGGCCTGTTCGACAGCGCCATGCAACAGCTGGCCTGTCGTCAACAGGGTGAGGAGCGAGCCGCGCAGATCGCGCACGGCGGTGCACATGTGCCGCCATTGGAGGGCCGTCGCTGCGTCGCCGGCACGCAGCTGCAGATCGAGGCGCTGCTACGCACGGCCGCTGCGCACGGCGATACCGATGCGCAACGCTATCTACTTGCGCAGCGTGCGGCCGAGTTGCTGCAACGTGCGGTGGCCGGCGTACCTGCCGGCATGCCTGCGCAGCTGTCGGCGAGCGACGAACAGGAGGTGGCCGCGATTGTGGCCGAGTTGGAAGCGCTGGCATTGGCGGGCCATCGCGATGCCATCGACACCTTGGCGCAGGTGGTGGAATCGCCGCTGTTGCATGCGCCCGACCCTGTGTATGCGGCGGCGTGGCGGCTGGCGTCGCGCCAACCGCCGGACCACGCGCTGGATCCATCGGCACCGTTGCAGGCAGAAGACGAATTGCTGGAGTCGCTCACCCAGCAACAGCAGCAACAGGCACGTGAGCTGGCGGTTGAGTTGTTCGGCTATTGCTGCCGTGGGCGCGCTGCCACCGCAGATTGACGCCGGTTCTGCGACGCACGAACCAGCGCCCATCCAACGGCAACGCAGACTGTCAGCACCCGCGACAGGGGCGGGGCACCTTCAGTCAACGGAAGTAGCGCGCCTTCAACGGCAGCGTCGCCGCACCGATCGCGCAGGCGTCGGCCGGTGCCTCGGCCGGTAGCAGTAGCGGCATCGGCCTGCCCTGACCGCGACGCGGCAGGTTGTCGATCTGCACGGCGGCGATCAGGCGTCGGGCCAGATCGGCCGGCAGGCGGCCGCCGAACACGATCGCTTCCGGGTCGCACACCGCGGTGATTGCCGAGACGATCAACGACACCCCCGGCGCGCTGCGTGCGATCCAGCGCGCGATCGCCGGCCAGGTCGGGTCGTAGGCGGCCAGCAGGCTGCGCACGTCGGCAAATGCCACGCCGTCGTCGGCCAGCAGTTCGCGCAGCAGTTCCAGCGTGGCGCGTTCGAGCTTCTGTGCCGGCAGCATGCCAGCGAATTCACCGGCATTGCCGCGCGCACCGCGCATGACCTGGCCTTCGATGACCAGGCCGCCGCCGAACCCGTAGCTGAGATAGAGGTAGGCAAAGTCGCGATGTCGACGGCCCACGCCCAGCATCGCTTCGCCGGCGGCGGCCACGCTGCCGTCGTTGTCCATCCACACCGGCTGCGCGCAGGCCTGCGCCAGCCACGGCGCCAGGGCGAACTCGCCAAGCGCACGCAGCGGCTCGGGCGGATTGATGCGCCCGTCCTCGCCGGTAAAGAACCCGCTCATCGCCAACCCGATCCCCAGCCGCGGCCCCACCGCGTGGTCCAGGCCTGCCAGCAGCGCTGCGTCGCCGGCCTGCAGCTGCAGCAACACCGCGTCGGCACTGCGCGCGTCCAGCGGCAGCTCGCTGACCGCCAGTACCTGGCCGGCGAAATCCACCAGCGCCAGGCTCAGCGCGTCGGTGGCGATGGAGACGCCCAAGGTGTGGCCGTGCGCCGGGTTCAACGACACCGCCACCCCCGGCTTGCCGCGGCCGGCACGTGCCACGCCGCTGCCCATGTGGACCATGCCGCGCGCTTGCAGGCCTTCGATCAGGCGCACCGCAGTCTGCACGGTCAGCCCAGTGCCGCGGCTGAGGTCGGCGCGGGTGAGCACGCCGGCCAGGCGCAGGTGGTCGAGCATGTCGCGCTCGTTGCGGCTCAACCCGGGGAAATTCGGCGCATGCGGCGGCAATGCGACAGCGGCAGTGGACGGCATGGCGAGCGGTGGCGCGGGGGAGGGCCAGCTTACCCGGTCCGGTCGAAATAATTAATTTACAGTAAGTTATTGAATTGCCGGCCTCTGTCATCAGCGGTCATCCCGCCACACGCCTGCGCACCTGTCCGTGTTCCCGGCCGCGGCCTGCTGCCCCCCTGCTCGACCTGCACCGCCGAGCTGCAGATGGCCGACGGCAAGCGCCAGCCACGCGAGGCCAGCCGCGCCGACTACGGCGAGGCGCCCAACCGCGCAGCGCGCTGGCCTGGATCGCGCGCAAGTAGCGATGGATGCTGGTCGCCGACTGCGGCTCCAGCACCCTGACCTGGCGCGTGGACGGTGCGCCTGCGCGCGCTCAATCGTCTCATCCACACCGGCATTCCGAGCGGGAACGCCCGGTCGCCAACCAGTTCGGCGTGCGCATCGCCCCGCGGCCCTGAGCACGCTCCGGCGGCGCGGTACCATTGGTGGTTTGAACCACGGTCCGCGCTACGCCATGAAGATTGCCTCCTGGAACGTCAACTCGCTCAATGTGCGCCTGCCGCACCTGCAACAGTGGCTGGGCACGTTCGCACCCGACGTGGTCGGCATCCAGGAAACCAAGCTGGAAGACCACAAGTTTCCGGATGCGGCGCTGGCCGCTGCCGGCTATCGCAGCGTGTTCTGCGGGCAAAAGACCTACAACGGCGTGGCGATCCTGTCGCGCTCGCCGGCGCTGGACGTGCAGATGGGCATCCCCGGTTTCGACGACGTGCAGCAGCGCGTGATCGCCGCCACCGTCGATGGCGTGCGCATCGTCAACCTGTATGTGGTCAACGGCCAGGACGTGGGCACCGACAAGTACGCCTACAAGCTGCGCTGGCTGGCCGCGGTGCACGACTGGCTGGCGCAGGAGCTGCACAAGTATCCGCAGCTGGTGGTCCTGGGCGACTTCAACATCGCTCCGGATGCGCGCGATGTGCACGATCCGGCAGTGTGGAACGAGCACCACATCCTCACCTCCAGCGCCGAGCGCGCCGCGCTGGAACAACTGCTGGCGCTGGGCCTGCACGATGCGTTCCGGCTGCATCATGAGCAAGCCGAGCAGTTCAGCTGGTGGGATTACCGCCAGGCCGGATTCCGCCGCAATCTGGGCCTGCGCATCGATCTGACCCTCGTCTCGGAGGCCTTGCGCGCACGCGCGGTGGACGCGGGCATCGATCGCGAACCGCGCACCTGGGAACGCCCCAGCGACCACGCACCGGCCTGGGTGCGCCTGGCCGAGGCGGGCGCATGAGCGAGCGGCATCTGCGGCGTAGCACATACAAGGTTGGCGAGGTCACGATCAGCCCGGTGCATCGGCTGAGTTGCCACTGCGGCGCGGTGCAGATCGATCTGGATCTGCCGCACGGCCTGCTCGATCCACGTCGTTGCGACTGCTCGATGTGCCGCCGCCGGGGCGCCATCGTCGCCTCGGTGACGCTGGACGGCCTGCACGTGCGGCAGGGCGAGGATGTGCTGCGGCTGTATCAGTTCAACACGCACGTGGCGGCGCATTACTTCTGCGGTGTGTGCGGCATCTACACGCATCACCGGCGGCGCTCCAATCCCAACGAGTACGGCTACAACGTCGGCTGCCTGGAAGGCGTCAATCCCTATGCGTTGAACATCGCCGTGCCGGTGGAAGATGGGGTACACCATCCGTTGGATCGCGCTCCGGTCGATGGCTGAAACGACAACGCCCGGGCAAGCCCGGGCGTTGAATGTTCCATCAGTGGATGCGTGCTTAGCGCACGCGTCCACGGGTGAACAGATTGACGATTGCCAGCAGGATCACCGCACCCACCAGCGACCACACGAAGGTCCACAGCGTGATCGCCTGATTGATACCGCCACCGAACAGGAACCCGGCGATCAGCGCGCCGACGATGCCGACCACGATATTGAGAATGATGCCCTGCTGCGCATCGCGACGCATGATGATGCTGGCCAGCCAACCCACGATGCCGCCGACGATCAACCAGATGATGATGCCCATGTTGCCGAACTCCTCATGCGATTGCACCGGAAGTAGTGCATGGGCGCCATTCAACGCAGACCGGTGTGAAGTGACTGTCGAGCGTGGTCGCACGCGCATGCGGCTGTTGTGCTTGGTGCACGCAGCGTGACAGCGCACGCAAGCTGGCATATCGGCCCGGTGCAGCTGTGGCTGCGTCCGCACCGGCATGGCGAGCGTGGCGAACCGCAGGCGCGCGAGTTGCTGGGCCAGGCTTTGGCGCTGGAACCGGCCCAGGTGCCGCTGCGGCGCGACGAGCGCGGGCGGCCGTCGTTGCAGCCGGCCTTGCCCGACCGGGACACCGGCTGGAGCCATAGCGGCGATTATCTGCTGGTCGGCCTGGGGCAGGGCGTGCGGCTGGGCGTGGATCTGGAGCGCATCCGCGCGCGCCCACGTCTTCTGGAAATTGCGCAGCGATTCTTCCATGCCGACGAAATCGCATTGCTGGCTGGCCTGCAGCCGGACGCGCAACAGGCGCTGTTTTTCCGCCTGTGGTGCGCCAAGGAAGCGCTGCTCAAGGCGTACGGGCATGGCCTGTCGTTTGGCCTGCATCGGCTTGCCTACGCAGTGGCACCCGACGGCGCATTGCAGTTGCAGTGGTGCGACCCCGCGCTCGGCCAGGCCACGCAATGGCAGTTGCACGAATGGTGGGCCGCACCGGATTGCCGCGCTGCGCTGGCGTTCTACCCGTTGCCGGCCGAATAGGCGCGGCGATCGCTTCACTGCGTGGCTGCAGCGCAGGTGTGCGTTGCGTCCTGGACCGTGATGCAGCGCGTGCCGGACATGGATGCTTGCGTTGCTGGTCCGACCGACGTCTCAGGCATGTTCCGGCCGCGTCGCAGCGTGCGGCAAAATCGGCTGACGGAACTGCGCCACCCCATCCAGATTGCGCAAGGTCACCGTCAGCACGCCGGTGCGTGCATCGATTTCCACTTCGCCAAAGAACTGAAATCCGGCCAGCGGCGACAGGTTGGGTGCCGGCGGTGCTTTCTGGAAGATCACCGTCGGGCCAAAGGTGGCATCGAGTGCATTCGGGCCGAAGCTGCCGGCATTGAGCGGGCCGGCCACGAACTCCCAGAACGGCTCGAATTGCTGAAACGCCGCCCGATCCGGGTGGTAGTAATGCGCCGCGCAATAATGCACATCGGCGGTCAGCCACAGCGTGTTGCGAATGCGCGCTGTGCTGATGAAACGCAGCAGCGTGGCGATCTCCTGTTCACGCCCGCGCGGCACACCCGGGTCGCCGTTGGCGATCGCCTCCCATCGCGCGCGGCCTGCGGCGTCCTGCCCATCGGGCACCTGCAGGCCGATCGGCATGTCGGCGGCAATCACCTTCCATTGCGCGCGCGAGCCGGCCAGTTCGCGCTGCAGCCAGGCCAGTTGCTGCGGGCCCAGAAAGGCCGCGTCCGCGCCCGGTTGCGGCTGCAGGTTGTCGCTATTGGCGCCGCGATAGCTGCGCATGTCCAGCACGAACACATCCAGCAGCGGGCCATAACTGATCTTGCGGTAGATGCGCCCGTTGCCATCGGCATGCACGCCGCGCATCGGTGCGTATTCCAGAAATGCCTGACGTGCACGACCGGCCAGCACCCCAATATCGCGCACCTGATAGCGCTCGTCCAGCTGCTTGCCGGGCGACCAGTTGTTGGTGGTTTCGTGGTCGTCCCACTGCCAGACCTGCGCCACCTCGGCATTGAAGCGGCGCACATGCTCATCGAGCAGGTTGTAGCGGTAGTTGCCGCGGAATTCGTCCAGCGTTTCGGCCACCTTGCTCTTGGCCGCAGTAGTGAGGTTGCGCCAGCGCTTGCCTTCTTCCACGATCAGCTCGGCCGGGATCGGGCCGTCGGCATAGATGGTGTCGCCGCTGTGCAGGAAGAAATCCGGGTTGCGCTCGCGCATCGCGCTGTAGATGCGCATGCCGCCGATGTCCGGATTGATGCCGAAGCCCTGGCCGACGGTGTCGCCACTCCAGACAAAGCGCACATTGCCACGCGCCTGCGGCGCACTGCGCAGATGGCCGTGCACCGGTGCGCTCAAGACGCCGTTGTCGGCATCTTCGAAGCGCACCCGGTAGAAGATGTCCTGATCGCGCGGCAATGCGCCCAGATCCACCCGCGCAGTGAAATCGTGCGCTGGCGAAGCCACCGGCCCATCCACGCGACGCGCCTGACGCAGGCTCGGGCGCGTATCCCATTCCACCCGCAGCCGCGCCGGCCGATCGCAGCGGCTCCACAGCAACGCCCGGCCATCCACGACATCGCCGCTCTGCACCCCATCGGTGATCAGCGGCCGCCCGGACGGCGCAGCCAGACTGCGCGCGGACCAACCGGCAGTGGCCGGCAACAACAGGCCGGCACCCAGCCCTTGCAATACGCGGCGGCGGGCGGGATCGGAGGCGGTCATGGCATCCTCGAACGTCTGGCAGCGGCGCCCAGATATAGCGCCGCCGTCTTACCGGCGCGTGTCCATTGCGCTGCACGACGCGCCCGGCCCGTGGGGATGGATGCAGTCACCGCGTTGCGCAGCACGCACCGCAAGCTCTGCGCGGCAAGGCAGTGGCAGGGCGGTTCACGCGTGCTGCCACGGTCGTAGAGATCGGCAAAGGCAAGTTGTGGTGGATGGTGAGGCAGGAGGTCGCCACCACCCGCGGCAGCGCAGCGCAGGCTCACGCCTCCACCGCACCCGCCTTGCCGTCCTCGACCACAAAGCGCTTCAACGTCGAGACCGTGGCCTGGCGGTCGCGGCGGTCTGAGATGCCTTGCAGGCGCGTTTCCATCCGGCCCGGTGTCAGCGTCACCGAGACATAGCCGCGGGTTTCGCCTTCGGCGTAGTGCACGTGCGGATTGAGCGCCATGGTCTGTTGCAGCTCGGCGTTGCTCTGGCCGTCGGAGGTGACCGAGGTGCCGACGAATTCGGTGGCCAGCGTCGGCGAGTCGGGGTTGGCCGGATCGGCCTTCAGATCGGTGACCCAGTACGAGTGGATGTCGCCGCCCCAGAACACCGGGTTGCGCAGCCGGGTCTTGGCGATGGCGTCGAGCATGCGCGTGCGCGTGGCCGGGTAGCCGTCCCAGCCGTCGGTCCAGTGTCCGAACACGCCGTCGCGGCCGTGCTGCTGCATCGGTGCCACCAGCAGATCCTGCGCAATCACGTTCCAGCGCGCGGCCGAGTGTGCGAAGGCGCCATGCAGCCAGCGCTCCTGTTCCCAGCCGAGCATGCTGCGGCGTGGGTCGGTGCGTTCGTGGCAACTGTCGTCCACCACATGCCCGCCGCGCCAGCCGTTGGCCTGCGGGCAAGGTTGTTCGCTGCGGTATTGGCGCCCATCGAGCACGTAGAAGCGCGCCAGCTGGCCGTAGTCCAGCGAGCGGTAGATGCGCATGTCGGCGCCATGTGGGCGACTGCGTGCGCGCAGCGGGAAGTGTTCGTAGAAGGCACGGTAGGCGGCCGCGCGCCGGGCCAGGAAGGTGTCGACTGCAATCGACGGGTCCTGCGACCAGCGGTTGGCGTAATCGTTCTGCACCTCGTGGTCGTCCCAGGTCGCCACGCAGACGCTGCCGGCGTGCAGCGCCTGCAGGTCGGGGTCGGTGCGGTATAGCGCATAGCGGTTGCGGTAGCCAGCCAGATCCAGGCACTCGCCGCTGCCATGCGGGCGCACGATCTTGGTCGCCGCCTCGCCGTGGTTGCTGTATTCGTAGATGTAATCGCCGAGGAAGAACACCAGGTCCGGCTGTTCGGCGGCCAGGTGGCGGTAGGCGCTGAAATAGCCCAGCTCCCAGTGCGAGCAGGACACAAAGCCCAGCCGTGCGGCATCCGGCAACTGGTGCGGCGCCGGCAAGGTGCGTGCGCTGCCGATGGCGCTACGCGCGCCCAGCGCCTGGAAGCAGTACCAGTACGGGCGATCGGCGGCCAGGCCGGCGACCTCCACATGCACCGCATGGCCCCAGGCCGGGCTGGCGACGGTCTGGCCCTGGCGCACGATGTGGCGCATGCCCGGGTCGCTGGCCACCTGCCAGCGCACCTGCACCGGGGCGGTCAGCCCGCCGCGTCCATCCGGCTCCAGCGGGCGTGGCGCCAGCCGGGTCCAGATGACAAAGCCGTCGGCCAGCGGGTCGCCCGCGGCCACGCCCAGGGTAAACGGGTCCGGGCTGCCGCTGGCACGTGCGAACGGGCTGAGCAGCCCGGCGGCCGCCAGCCCGGCACCGGCGACGAGAAGACGGCGCCGGCTGTGATCCACGGCGGCAGCTGTGTTGCCGGGGCCAGGCAGGGGCGATGCGGAAGACGGGTCGATCAAAGACATGGGCATACAGGCGATCTGGCGAACGCGACCATAGTGCGACGGGCGCATGTCCGTTCAATGGCAGCGGCAGTGGTGTCGCTGTCGGCGCAGGCTTACCTGCGTCATCGACTGCGGATGGTGGACATGGATACGGGTGTGCCACCGCGGCGGGTGACCTGCCCACAGCGATGCCCATACGCCGGTGCAGCGGCCGCTGTCGTGGGTGGCGGGTCTTGCGGCATCGCAGGCCTGGACGTTGTGCTGGGCAAGTTCACTTACGTCGGCTTGCGGCCCACGCGCTCACGCGCCACGCATCGCCGGCCTGCGCGGCACGCACGCGCCAGCCAGCTGCGATAATCGCGGCATGAACGATGCCGCACTTTCCCCCGATGTAGCCGCTGCGCTGGCCAACGGCCTGCAGGCCCAATCCCTGGATGCGGCCTTTGCCGCGCCGTTGTTGCGCTATCTGACGCTGCTGGTGCGTTGGAACAAGACCTACAACCTCACCGCCGTGCGCGACCCGCGCGAGATGGTCACCCGCCATCTACTCGATTCGCTGGCCATGCAGCCCTACATCGCCAGCGGCACCCTGGCCGATCTGGGCACCGGCCCCGGCCTGCCCGGCATCCCGCTGGCGATCACCCGCCCGCAGCTGCAGGTGACCCTGGTGGAAAGCAACGGCAAGAAGGCCCGCTTCATGCGCGAGGCGCTGCGCCAGCTGGCGCTGGGCAACGCACGCGTGGCCGAGTCGCGCGCCGAGGCGCTGGACGAGCCGGCCGCCTACGACCATCTCACCGCGCGGGCGCTGGACACGCTGGCCGGCATCATTGACGTCGGCGGCCACCTGCTGCGCCCGGGCGGCAGCCTGCTGGCGATGAAGGGCGTCTACCCGCACGACGAGATCGCCGCACTGCCCGCTGGCTGGACGGTGGGCGAGGTGCATCCGCTGCAGGTGCCGGGCCTGGACGGCGAGCGGCATCTGGTGGTGGTGCGCAAGGCAGGCTGAAGCGGCCGGCCTGTCCGGTCGCGCGCATTCACTCCGCAAGCCGCGACCCGCAATCCCCGCGCTGGGACTTCCGGCCCATGGCAGCTGCCGCCCGGGCTGCCATGATCGAACGTTCGATCCGAACGCAGGCCGCCCGCACGTGACATCTCCTCTCGCCGCCGCACTTTCGCTCGCCCTGCTGGGCGCAAGCTTCGCCGCCACCTCGGCGCAGGCCGCCGCACCGGCACCAGCGGCGCCCGCCACGCTGACCGCCGAGCGCCCCGCCGATGCGCGCTTCCGCGCCATCTACGAAAAAGAGTGGAACTGGCGCCAGGCCGAGACCGGCCAGGCCGACGAAGACAGCGACACCACCGGCGACAACACCCATCTGCCCGATGTCGGCCCGGCCGCGCAGCAGGCGCGCCTGGCGGTATGGGACGGCGTGCTCAAGCAGCTCGACGGCATCGACCCGAAACAGCTCTCGCCCGCCAACCAGGTCAACTACGCCATCTACCGCCCGCAGGTGGAAAACCTCGCCGCCGAGGTGCGCCTGCGCCTGTACGAGATGCCGTTCAATTCGGACAGCTCGTTCTGGTCCAACCTCGGCTTCATGGCGCAGCGGCCGATGAAGACCGCTGCCGAGTACCGCGCCTACATCGCGCGCCTCAATGATGTGCCGCGCTACTTCGAGCAGCAGACCGCCAACATGCGCGCCGGCCTGGCGCGCGGGTTCAGCGTGCCGCGCGCGGTGCTGGATGGCCGCGACGTTTCCATCGCCACCGTGGCCGATGTCAAGGATCCCACTGCGTCCAGCTTCTACGCGCCGTTCAAGCAGTTGCCGGCGCAGATCCCCGCCGCCGAACAGGCGCAGTTGCGCGAACAGGCCAAGGCCGCGCTGAGCAATGCAGTGCTGCCGGCCTATAGCAAGTTGCTGAGCTTTTTCCGCGACGAGTACATGCCCAAGGCGCGCACCACGCTGGCGGCCGAAGCGCTGCCCAACGGCAAGGCGTTCTATCGCCAGCAGATCCGCGAATACACCACGCTGGACCTGACGCCGGAGCAGATCCACAAGATCGGCCTGGACGAGGTGGCGCGCATCCAGGCGCAGATGGACGCGATCATCAAACAGGTCGGTTTCAAGGGCAGCTTCGCGCAGTTCCTGAGCTTCCTGCGCACCGACCCGCAGTTCTATGCCAAGACCCCGCAGGAACTGCTCGATCGCGCTGCGTGGATTTCCAAGCGGGTGGACGGGCAGGTCGGCAGGTTCATCGGCACGCTGCCGCGCGGGCGCTTCACCATCAAGCCGGTGCCGGACGATATCGCCCCGTTCTGGACCGCCGGCCGCGGCGGCGCCACCACCTACTGGGTCAACACCTACAACCTGCCGTCGCGGCCGTTGTACAACCTGCCGGCGCTGACCCTGCACGAGTCCTCGCCCGGGCATTCGCTGCAGGGCTCGCTGGCGCTGGAGCAGGGCGACCAGCCGGCGTTCCGCCGCGAAAACTATATCTCCGCCTACGGCGAAGGCTGGGCGCTGTACACCGAAAAGCTCGGCCAGGAGATGGGCATCTACGAGACCCCGTACGAGGAATTCGGCCGGCTCACCTACGAAATGTGGCGCGCCTGCCGGCTGGTGATCGACACCGGCGTGCACCACGACGGCTGGAGCCGCGAGCAGGCGCTGGCCTACCTGCGCGACCGCACCGCGCTGAGCGAGCACGAGGTCACCACCGAGGTGGACCGCTACATCTCCTGGCCCGGCCAGGCGCTGAGCTACAAGCTGGGCGAGATCAGCATCGTCAAGCTGCGCGCCGAGGCCGAACAGCAGCTGGGCGACCGCTTCGACATCAAGGCCTTCCACGACGCGGTGCTGAAGCAGGGTTCGGTCACCTTGCCGGTGCTGGAGCAGCAGGTGCGCGCCTTCATCGCCGAGAGCAAGGCGCGCCCGGCAACGTCCAAGCCCAGCGCTGCCGCGCCCTGACCCTGGCCACCGGTCCGCTCCACGTAGGAGCGGACCCGGCCGCGACGCCGTCCCGACCCTGGCGCCGCCATGGCCTCGATCCCAGGTCCAGGTAATCGTCGGCAGCTTCTCGCCCTCCCGGACGCTGTCTGCGACCAACCAGCATGTAGGCGAAGTGCCATCGCGCTGACCAGGACGGCGTCGCGGCCAGGTCCGCTCCTACGACCGCCCGTGTTGCTGCGTCGCGCCCGCCTGTTGCGTCTGATGGCGCCGCCGCGCCCTGACCCTGGCCACCGGTCCGCTCCACGTAGGAGCGGACCCGGCCGCGACGCTGTCCCCGGCCCCGTCCTGGCCTCGATCCCAGTTCCAGGTAATCGTCGGCAGCTTCTCGCCCTCCCGGGCGCTGTCTGCGATCAACCAGTCATGTAGGCGGAGTGCCATCGCGCTGACCAGGACGGCGTCGCGGCCAGGTCCGCGCTCCTACGACCGCCCGTGTTGCTGCGTCGCGCCCGCCTGTTGCGCCTGATGGCGCTGGCCAAACGGTCCGCTCCACGTAGGAGCGGACCCGGCCGCGACGCCGTCCCCGACCCCGGCGCCGTCGTGGCCTCGATCCCAGTTCCAGGTAATCGTCGGCAGCTTCTCGCCCTCCCGGGCGCTGTCTGCGATCAACCAGCATGTAGGCGAAGTGCCATCGCGCTGACCAGGACGGCGTCGCGGCCAGGTCCGCTCCTGCGATGCTGCGCGGCAGGCATGCGATTGTGTAACTGCCCTGGCCCCGATAGGCTGCGCCCATGCTGCTGCGTCGTGCCCGCCTGTTGCACCCCTTGCTGCGCCTGATGGCGCTGGCGGTGCTGGCCATGGGCGTACTGGTCGCACCGGTGGCCTGCGCGCTGGGCGATGTGCATGCGCTGGCGCACGACCAGATGCATCTGGAAGACACCGCGCCGCACGGCCATGACGGCGCCGACGAAGGCGATGCCGGCGAGCGCGATGGGGCCGGCCTGATGCACGCCTTGATGCATAGCGGCTACTGCCACGGCCAGAATCCGGCCGTCTTGCCGGCGCTGGCCTGGCTGCCGTTGTCCACGCACACTCAGGCCCAGCCCGTGGCCGTGCTCGCGTACTACCGCTCGCACCTGAGCGAGACCGGATTGCGTCCCCCGATCGCGGCCTGATGCATCGCCGGCAGCTGCCGGCCTGTCCATCGATCCCGATTCCGGAGACACCCTCATGTGGTTGCGACTGACGGCGCTTGCCGTCTTCGCGGTCGTGCCGTGCGCCATGGCGCAGGACGCACCGCCCAAGCCCGTGCTGACCCTGGACGACGCCATCGCGCGCGTCGCCCGGCAGCACCCCGACCTGCGTCTGGCCGATGGCCAGCGCGCGGTCCTTACCGCCGACGCCGAGCGCGACGCGCTGCGTCCGCCGTTGCGCATCGGCGCCGAACTGGAAAACGTGTTCGGCAGCGGCCCGACCCGCGCGCTGGACCAGGCCGAACTCACCGTCACCCTGGCCGGCGTGCTGGAACGCGGCGGCAAGCTGGACGCGCGCCGCACCCTGGCCCAGGCACGCATCGACGCACTGGCCCCGCAGCGGGCGCTGGCGCGGCTGGACGTGCTGGCCGAAGTCGCCCGGCGCTATCTGGCCATCGGCATGGCCGCGCAGCGGCATGCGGCCGCGCTGGAAACCCTGGCCCAGCGCCAGCGCACCGTCCGTGCCGCGCGCCAGCGGCTGCAGGCCGGCGCATCGCCCGAATCGGTGCTGCTGACCGCCCAGGCCCTGCAGGCGCGCGCGGAACTGGAGCGCGATCGCGCCCAGCAGGAACTGCTGGCCGCGCGCCGCCAGCTGGCGGTGTTGTGGGGCCAGCGCACGCCTGACTTCGGCGATGTTACTGGCGACCCATTGCAGCTGCCGGCGGTTCCCGAGTTCGAGGTGCTGGCGCAGCTGCTCGATGCCACCCCCGAACTGGCGCGCTTGAACGGTGAGCAGCGCGTGCGCGAGGCGCGGGTGCGGCTGGCACGCAGCCAGGCGCACCCCGACCTGGACTGGCAGGTGGGCGTGCGCCGGCTCGAAGCCAACGACGCCACCGCACTGCTGGGCAGCGTTTCGCTGGCGCTGGGCAGCGCCGCGCGTGCGCAACCGGAGATCCGCGCCGCCGAAGCGGAGCTGTCGTTGCTGGAGATCGAACGCCAATCGCAGGCACTGGCGCTCTACGCCACGCTGGCCGACGCGCATGGCCGCTACCGCGCCGCGCAGCTGGAAGTGGCGCGCATGCGCAGCGATGTGTTGCCCGCACTTGCGCGCGCCGATGCCGCCGCCGAGCGCGCGTACCGCGCCGGCGCCACCAGTTATCTGGACTGGGCGCAGCTGCAGGCACAGCGCAGCGATGCACGCCAGCAGCAACTGGCCGCCGCGTTGGAAGCGCAGTCCGCATTGATCGAAATCCAGCGCCTGACCGGGCAGCCGTTCGTGGCCGACAGCACTGCGCGGGTGGGGCCATGAGCGCTACCTCCGCTGCGCATTTTCGCCCTGCCTGCGTCCGCCTGGAGCCGCTGCGTCGGTATCGGCCTTGGCGCTTGCAACCGAATCGGCATCCAGCAGTCGCCAAGCGCTGCGCGCGCCTACCGCGCGTACTGCGCATCCAAGGCATCCGGCGCACACCATCTTCGTTCGTTCGCCCGACGCACAGCGTCGGCGCCAACCAGGATTTTCTTCGATGACACGTTTTCTGCTCGCACCGCTGTTGCTGGCGCTGCTGCTGCTGGGTGGCTGCGGCCGCAGCGGCGAACAATCGCATGACCACGCAACGCCCGGTGCCGAGGACGACGCCGACGCACATGGCGAGGAAGCCGAAAAAGGCACGCACGGCGGGCGCCTGCTCGAACAGGACGGCGACAGCGTGGAGCTGGCGATTGCCGAAGACGGCACGCCACCGACCTATCGCGCCTGGCTGTACCGCGACGGCAAGCCCTTGCCGCCCAGCGCCGGCAGTGTCGAAGTGCGTTTGACCCGGCTTGGCGGTATCAACGAAGTGCATCGATTGCGCGCACGCGACGATGGCAGCCTGTTGGCCCACAGCACGGTCGGCGAGCCGCATTCGTTCGATGTGGAAGTACGCGCCACCGTGCAGGGCAGGTCGCATCGCTGGGCCTATCCCAGCTATGAAGGGCGCACCACCATCGCAGCGAAGATTGCGCAGGACGCCGGCATCCGGGTCGCGCCGGTCGCTCCCGGCAGCATCGCCGACCAGCACGAAGTGCAAGGCCTGCTGACGCCGGCAGAAGGTGCGCAGGCGCAGGCCACCGCACGCTTCCCCGGGCCGGTGCGCAGCCTGCGCGTCAATGTCGGCGACCAGGTGCGCGCCGGCCAGGTGCTGGCCACGGTGGAGAGCAACCTGAGCCTGACCACGTATTCGGTCAGCGCGCCGATCAGCGGCACCGTGCTCGCCCGCAATGCCAGCCTGGGCAGCAACGCCAGCGAAGGCCAGGCGTTGTTCGAGATTGCCGACCTGTCGAGCCTGTGGGTGGATCTGCACATCTTCGGTGCCGATGCCGGGCACATCACTGCCGGCGCACCGGTGACGGTGACCCGCATCAGCGATGGCGTGGTGGCGCAGACCACATTGGAGCGCGTGTTGCCGGGCACGGCCACCGCAAGTCAGAGCACGGTGGCGCGCGCGGTGTTGCGCAACGACGACGGCTTGTGGCGGCCAGGCTCGGCGGTGAAGGCGCGGGTGACGGTGGCGCAGCAGCCGGCGGCAATGGTGGTGCCGGTGGGGGCCTTGCAGCAGTTTCGCGACTGGGAGGTGGTGTTCGTGCGGGTGGGGGATGTGTACGAGGTGCGGCCGGTGACGCTGGGCGCGCGCGATGCGCAGCAGGTGCAGGTGGTGTCGGGTCTGATCGCGGGTGACGCGGTGGTGGTGGAGCAGAGTTATCTGGTGAAGGCCGATATCGAGAAGTCGGGGGCATCGCATGATCATTGATCGCTGCGCTTCCGGTTTGCGTCTGCTTCGACCGCAAGCGCGTGCTTGCGCACAGTTCATCCATTCTTCGGTGAAACGTTTTTTACGTCGTCCACGCACTCAAGGTGCAGGCGATCACGCCAGTAACGGCGTGAGAATCTGTGCTGCGAAAGTCCGATGCGTCGGGGGCGAGCGCGATAGCGGCGAGGGTCGGGATCCTGGCTGCAGTGCCGCCGGCCGACGGCAGCCCGCTGCGATTGCACAGGCGTCGTGCGTGTGTACGCACGCGTTGATCGACGTGGCTGCGCACGCCGTTGCGACGCGTGTGCGCGGAGGTGCGCGTCATGCTCACTAACATCATTCGGTTCGCGATCGCGCAGCGGTGGTTGATGCTGGCGTTGACGGCGGTGTTGATTGCGATCGGGGCGTGGAGTTTTTCGCGCCTGCCGATCGATGCCACCCCGGACATCACCAATGTGCAGGTGCAGGTCAATACGGCCGCGCCGGGGTACTCGCCGTTGGAGTCGGAGCAGCGGGTGACGTTTCCGCTGGAGACGGTGCTGGCGGGCTTGCCAGGGCTGGAATCCACACGCTCGTTGTCGCGCTACGGCTTGTCGCAGGTGACGGCGGTCTTTGCCGATGGCACGGACCTGTATTTTGCGCGGCAGCAGGTGGCCGAGCGGCTGCAGCAGGTCAAGTCGCAACTGCCGGCCGACCTAGAGCCGCAGCTGGGGCCGATCGCGACCGGCCTGGGCGAGATCTTCATGTACACGGTCGAAGCCAAACCGAATGCGCGCAAGCCCGATGGCAGTGCGTGGACGGCCACCGATCTGCGCACCCTGCAGGACTGGGTGGTGCGCCCGCAGTTGCGCAATGTGCCCGGCGTCACCGAGGTCAATACCATCGGCGGCTACGCGCGGCAGATCCACATCACCCCGGATCCGGCACGCCTGGTCGCCCTGGGTTTCACGCTGGACGATGTGGCGCGCGCGGTGGAGGCGAACAACCGCAACATCGGTGCCGGCTATATCGAACGCAACGGCCAGCAGTTCCTGGTGCGGGTGCCGGGGCAGGTGGACGATATCGCGCAGATCGGGGCGATCGTGCTGGATCGGCGCCAAGGCGTGCCGATCCGGGTGCGCGATGTGGCGCAGGTCGGCGAGGGGCGCGAGTTGCGCACCGGTGCGGCCACCCAGGACGGCACCGAGGTGGTGCTGGGCACGGTGTTCATGCTGGTCGGCGCCAATAGCCGCACCGTGGCGCAGGCCGCCGCGCAGCGCCTGGAAGTGGCCAATGCCAGTTTGCCGGCCGGCGTGCAGGCGGTGCCGGTCTACGACCGCACCGCGCTGGTGGACCGCACCATCGTCACCGTTGCCAAGAACCTGATCGAAGGCGCGTTGCTGGTGATCGTGGTGCTGTTCCTGCTGCTGGGCAATGTGCGTGCGGCCCTGATCACCGCGGCGGTGATTCCGCTGGCGATGTTGTTCACCCTCACCGGCATGGTGCGCGGTGGCGTGTCCGGCAACCTGATGAGTCTGGGTGCGCTGGATTTCGGTTTGATCGTCGATGGCGCGGTGATCATCGTGGAGAACTGCCTGCGCCGCTTCGGGCAAGCGCAATTGCGGCTGGGGCGGGTGCTCGAGCGCGACGAGCGTTTCGAACTGACCGCCGAAGCCACGGCAGAGGTGATCCGGCCCAGCCTGTTCGGCCTGGGCATCATCACGGCGGTGTATCTGCCGGTGTTCGCACTCACCGGCATCGAAGGCAAGATGTTCCATCCGATGGCGATCACCGTGGTGCTGGCGCTGAGCGGTGCGATGTTGCTGTCGCTCACTTTTGTCCCCGCAGCGATCGCCTTGTTGCTCGGCGGCAAGGTGGCCGAGCACGAAAACCGCGCGATGCGCTGGGCGCGCGGCGCGTATGCGCCCTTGCTGGATCGCGCGCTGCGACACGGCCGTTGGGTCGGTGTCGGTGCGGTGGCGGCGGTGGCGCTGTGCGCGGTGTTGGCCACGCGCCTGGGCAGCGAGTTCATCCCGAACCTGGACGAAGGCGACATCGCGCTGCACGCCTTGCGCATTCCCGGCACCAGCCTGGAACAGGCCATCACCATGCAGTCCACGCTGGAAAAACGCATCAAGCAGTTTCCGGAGGTGGCGCATGTGTTCGGCAAACTCGGCACCGCCGAAGTGGCGACCGATCCGATGCCGCCGTCGGTGGCCGATACGTTCTTGATCATGCATCCGCGCGCGCGGTGGCCGGACCCGCGCAAACCCAAGGCGCAGTTGGTGGCCGAGATCGAGGAAGCGGTGAAGCAGCTGCCCGGCAACAACTACGAGTTCACCCAGCCGATCCAGATGCGCATGAACGAGCTGATTTCCGGCGTGCGTGCGGATGTGGCGATCAAGGTCTACGGCGATGACCTGGACACGCTGGTCAAGCTGGGGCAGCGCGTGCAGGAAGTCGCCAGCACGGTGCCGGGTGCGGCCGACGTGAGCCTGGAACAGGCCACCGGCCTGCCGATGCTGGCGGTGGTGCCCGATCGCGCCGCGCTGGCCGGGTACGGGCTCAATCCCGGCGTGGTGCAGGACACGGTGTCGGCGGCGGTGGGCGGGCAGGCGGCTGGGCAGTTGTTCGAAGGCGACCGCCGGTTCGACATCGTGGTGCGCCTGCCCGAAGGCCTGCGGCAGGACCCGACGGCGTTGGCCGATCTGCCGATCCCGCTGCGTGGCGATGGCGAGCGCGCCGATGTCGACGAGTCCAGCCGCGCGGCCGGCTGGCGCAGTGGCGAACCGACCACGGTGCCGCTGCGCGAGGTCGCAAAGGTACAAACCGTGCTCGGGCCCAACCAGATCAATCGCGAAGACGGCAAGCGCCGCATCGTGATCACCGCCAATGTGCGCGACCGCGACCTGGGCGGATTCGTCGCCGAGGTGCAGCAGCGTGTGCAGGCCGAGGTCGTGCTGCCCACCGGCTACTGGATCGGCTACGGCGGCACCTTCGAGCAATTGATCTCCGCCGGCCAGCGCCTGGCCTGGGTGGTGCCAGGCACCTTGCTGCTGATCTTCGCGCTGCTGTACTGGTCGTTCGGCTCGCTGCGCGATGCGCTGGTGGTGTTCAGCGGCGTGCCGCTGGCGCTGACCGGCGGCGTGGTGGCGTTGGCGCTGCGCGGCCTGGCGTTGTCGATCTCCGCCGGTGTCGGCTTTATCGCGCTGTCGGGGGTGGCGGTGCTCAACGGCCTGGTGATGATCGCCTTTGTGCGCAGCCTGCGGGCCGGGGGCATGTCGCTGGAGCAGGCCTTGCGCGAAGGCGCGCTGAGCCGCCTGCGCCCGGTGTTGATGACGGCGTTGGTGGCCGCACTGGGCTTTGTGCCGATGGCCTTCAATGTCGGCGCCGGGGCCGAGGTGCAGCGCCCGCTGGCCACGGTGGTGATCGGCGGCATCGTCTCGTCGACCTTGCTGACCCTGCTGGTGCTGCCGGTGCTGTATCGCTGGCTGCACCGCGAGCGGGCGGGAAGTGCAGGCTAAGTGCTTGCGGCACATAGGAAAGCCGTGCATAATGCGCGGCTCGCTGTGCCCGGATCGCTCCGGATGGCGGCACCCAGCGCGATGGGGTTGCCGGCTTGTTCCCAGCGTAAGTTCTTGATTCCCAACGTTGCGTGGCAGCTTGACGCTGTCGGGGCCGCCGCTCCCCAGGCTATGGGTGGCAATTCATTTATCGAGGTGCGTAATGTCCCGCGTATGCCAAGTGTCCGGCAAGCGTGTGCAGACGGGTAACAACGTCTCCCACGCAAACAACAGAACCCGTCGTCGCTTCCTGCCCAACCTGCACGAGCGCCGCTTCTGGGTCGCCAGCGAGAACCGTTGGGTGAAGCTCCGTGTCTCCGCGCATGCATTGCGCACCATCGACAAGAACGGGATTGATGCCGTTCTGAAAGAGCTGCGTGCGCGCGGCGAAAAGGTCTGAGGAGTAAGCAGTCATGGCAAAAGGCAAGCGTGACAAGATTCGTATGATTTCCTCGGCCGCTACCGGCCACTTCTACACCACGGACAAGAACAAGAAGAACACTCCGGGGAAGATGGAAATGATGAAATACGACCCGGTCGTGCGTAAGCACGTGATGTACAAGGAAGGCAAGATCAAGTAATCCACCGATTACCCGATCTGCATCCAGACAAACACCCGCCGCAAGGCGGGTGTTTGCGTTTGGGGAGTGTTGCGGGGGGTGATCGCAACAATGGTCGGCGTGCACTCCCCCTTCCCTTTGGGAGAGGGGTTGGGGTGAGGGTACGGGGCGAAGCCACTCGCAAGCGAGACGTCGTTTTTCCGATTGCATGCTCCGTCAGTCGCTGGCAGTTCGAGGCGAAGCAGCCGGCGTTTCACTTCCGAAGGCGCGTGGCGACGCGTTTGACATCGCAGACGGTGACCGCTCTCCGAGGCGCCCCTTATCCGCCCCTGCGGGGCACCTTCTCCGGCAGGTAAGAAAGAGTTACAGCCCGCGCGCACGCAATTGCGCATCCAGGCGTGGATACACCCGTCGCGCATTGCCTTCGAATACCTTGCGCTTGTCGGCGTCGGAAATCGCCAAGGCATCGATGTAGCGCTTGGTGTCGTCGAAATACTGGCCAGTCTGCGGGTCGATGCCGCGCACCGCACCGACCATCTCCGAGCCGAACAGGATGTTGTCGATGTCGATGACCTCGAACAGCAGATCGATGCCGGGCTGGTGATACACGCAGGTGTCGAAGAACACATTGCGCATCACATGCGTGGACAGCGGTGGCTTGCCGAGCATGTCGGCCAGGCCGCGAAAGCGTCCCCAGTGATACGGCACCGCACCGCCGCCGTGCGGGATGATGAAGCGCAAGTCCGGGAAATCAGCGAACAGATCGCCTTCCAGAAACTGCATGAACGCGGTGGTATCGGCATTGAGATAATGCGCGCCGGTGGCGTGGAAGTTGGCGTTGCAGCTGCCCGACACATGCACCATCGCCGGCACGTCGAGCTCGACCATCTTTTCGAAGAACGGATACCAGGCGCGATCGGTCAATGGCACGCCGTTCCAGTGACCGCCGGACGGGTCGGGATTGAGATTGCAGCCGACAAATCCGAGTTCGGTGACGCAACGTTCCAGCTCGGCGATCGACTGGGCGATCGGCACGCCCGGCGACTGCGGCAACTGACACACGCCGATGAAGGTCTGCGGATACAGCTGCACCACGCGCGCGATCAGGTCGTTGCAGTGGCGCGTCCACACCTGGCTGACCGCTTCGTCGCCGATATGGTGCGCCATGGTGCTGGCGCGTGGCGAAAAGATCGTCATGTCGGCACCGCGCTCGCGCAACAGGCGCAGCTGGTGCTGTTCGATGCTTTCGCGCAATGCGTCGTCGGAAATATGCGGATACACCGGCGCGGGCAAACTCGGATCGTCGTACTGCGCGATCTGCGCCTTGCGGAAGGCATCGTGCGCCGCGGGCGCGGTGGTGTAGTGGCCGTGGCAGTCGATGATCATGGCGAGGGTCTTGTTGAGGCGGCGGGATCGGTGAGCAAACGACCACGTACGCGAAAGGCGGGCCCACCCGGTGCGCGGAACCTGCAGGTGCCCACGTGGGGTGTGGTGCGCGCATTGATGCTCACGCGCAGGTCGCTGCGGCACGCGGTGTCGGCCATGCCGCGCCGCAGGCGCAGATCGTGGGACGGGCATGGCCGATGGCGATCGATCCAGCGTGGTGGCGCATCCATCCGCTCAGCCATACAACTGCCCATCGAACAGCTTGCGTGCAGTGCGCAGCACGGCGGTGCGCACCACCTCGCCGTGCGAATCGACCGTGATCACACAACTGCTCGCGCCGCTGGGATGCTCGACCTCCAGCTGCTGGGTGGTGCCGCCAGGCAGCTGCGCCAGGGCATGCGCGGGCGAGCCGGGCAGCAGGCAGGCAGTGGCCACGGTGACGGCGCCGAGCACGCCGATCGAGGCGTGGCAGCGGTGCGGAATGAACGAGCGCACGCTGATCGCGCCGCCATGGCGCGGGGCGGCGACCAGCATCATCTTGGGCACGGTGGCCTCGGCAACATCGCCCAGCTGCATCAACGGACCGGCCCGCAAACGAAGTGATTCCAGGCGGATTTTCAATGCCTCGTCTGCATCGAGGGTGTTGCGGTCTTCGTAACCGCTGATGCCCAGATCGCTGGCGCGCAGCACCACGCAGGGCATGCCGTTGTCGATCAGCGAGACCTCCACGCCATCCAGGGTGTCGACCCTGTTGCCTGTGGGCAGCAACGCACCACAGGAAGAGCCGGCGATGTCGGCAAATGCCAGCGCAATCGGCGCAGCGGTGCCGGGCACGCCGTCGATGCGGGCGTCGCCGTCGTAGCGCACCTGGCCACCGGGCGTCTGCACGCTGGCGGTGGCCAGCGTGCCGGTGTTGCGCATGAAGATGCGCGCCTCGGTTTCGCCATCGCGTGCCGGCAACAGGCCCCGCTCCAACGCGAAGGGGGCAACGCCGGCCAGCATGTTGCCGCAGTTCTGCGCGTCGCTGACCTGTGCCTGGTCCACCGACACCTGCAGGAACAGATAGTCCACGTCGGCATCGGCGCGTGCCGAGCGCGACACGATCGCGACCTTGGAGGTCAGCGGGTCGGCGCCGCCCATGCCGTCGATCTGGCGGACATCCGGCGAGCCGTAGGCGCGCAGCAGGAAGGCGTCGCGTGCGGCGCGCTCGCCCGGCAACTCGTCGGCCAGGAAAAAGCCGCCCTTGGAGGTACCGCCGCGCATCCACATCGCGCGGACGTGCTCAGACATAGCGCAGGCCCTTGGCCGCCAGCCGCTCGCGCATGGCGTAGATGTCCAGGCCCAGTTCGCCGCGTGCCAGGCGCTCGCGTTTGCGCAGTTCGCGCGCTTCGCGTGCCTGCGCTTCGGCCAGCACCGCGGCGGCGCTGGCGCGCGGCACCACGCACACGCCATCGTCGTCGGCCACCACCACATCGCCCGGCTGCACCAGTGCGTCGGCGCAGACCAGCGGCACATTGACCGAGCCCAGCGTCTCCTTGATGGTGCCCTGCGCGCAGATGGCGCGGCTCCAGGCCGGGAACTGCATCGCCGTGAGGTCGCGCACATCGCGTACCCCGGCATCGATGATCAACCCGCGGCAGCCGCGCGCCTGCGCCGAGGTGGCGAGCAGGTCGCCGAAATAGCCATCGCAGCAGGCGCTGGTCGGGGCGACCACCAGCACATCGCCGGGCTGCAGTTGCTCGATGGCCACATGCATCATCCAGTTGTCGCCGGGCGGGATCGACACGGTGACGGCGGTGCCGGCGATGCGGCAGCCGGCGTAGATCGGGCGCAGGCGATGGTGCAGCAGGCCGCTGCGCCCCTGCGCCTCGTGCACGGTGGCTACGCCGGCCTGCGCAAGCCCGTCGACGACGGCCAACGGGGTGCGCGCGATCCGGGTGACGACCTGGCTCATCCATCCATCCTCGTTAGGCGTGCACCGAGTCTGTGCGGCGAGCGCCTGCTGGCTCAAGATTCATTTGAGGTATGCATATTGGTTTTGCTTATAGTTAGAGCATGCCGCCGACTCCCGAGCCGAACCTTCGCCATCTTTACGCCCTGGTGGTGGTGCACCGGCTGGGCAGCATCAGCGCGGCCGCGCCGCAGGTGAATCTGTCGCAACCGGCATTGACCCAGGCGGTGGCGCGGCTGGAACAGCAGCTCGGCGTGCGCCTGTTCGAGCGGCATCCGGGCGGCATGGTCGCCACCGAGGCCACGCAGTTGCTGGTGCCGCGCGTCGCGCGGGCGTTGGAGCAACTGGGTCGCGGCATCCGGGTGGCGCGGCGGGCGTTGCGGTTGCCGGCCCGGCCCGGCCTGGAGCGACGGGTCTCGCTGGGGCAACTGCAGGCGCTGGTCGCGGTGGATGTGGCCGGGAGTTATTCGCTGGCGGCGGCGCGCGCCGGGGTCTCGCAACCGGCCATCTACCGCGCGGTGCAGTCGCTGGCCGATGTGATCGAGGTGCCGCTGACGGTGCGCCGCGGCAAGACCATGCAGGCCACGCCGGTGGCCACGCGGCTGCTGCGGCAGGTGCGCCTGGCGCTGGCCGAATTGCGCGCTGGCCTGGACGAAGTGAGCGCGTTGCGCTCGCAGCACGCCGGCCGGATCGCACTGGGAGTGATGCCGCTGGCGCGGGCGATCCTGCTGCCGCAGGTACTGGCGCGGTTTGTGCGCGCGCATCCCGGTGCCAGCGTCAACGTGGTCGAAGGCCCGTATGACGAATTGCTGGCGCATCTGCGCGAGGGCGGGCTGGACCTGCTGATCGGTGCGCTGCGCGAGCCGTTGCCGGTGCGCGATGTGCTGCAGGAGCCGTTGTTCGACGACGAGCCGGTGATCGTGGCGCGCAGTGGGCACCCGCTGGCCGGGCGCGCCTACGCGTTCGCGCAGTTGCTGGAGTACCCCTGGGTGATCGCCACCACCGGCACGCCGGTGCGCGCACGCTGGGAGTGCATGTTTCGCGATCAGGGCGTCGAGCCGCCGGCGTTGCGCATCGAATGCGGCGCGGAGCTGACCATCCGCGGGCTGTTGCTGGAAGGCGACTGGCTCACGCTGATGTCGCGCGACCAGTTCCTGTTCGAGCGCCGCGCCGGCTTGCTGTGCGAGGTCGGCCGCGCCGGGCCGCAGCTGCGCCGCCAGATCGGTATGACGCTGCGCAGCGACTGGCATCCCACCCGCGCGCAGTCGGCATTCGTGCAGACGCTGCGGCAGGTCTGTGCCGAGCGCGTGCAGCCGGCCGATGCGCAGGGTGGGCCGTTTCGCTATTGCGCGCCGATCGACGCGCCCGCCCCGTTGCGTTCACGCACCGGGCGGTCAGAATCGGAGCCTTCTTGAGAACGGATCGCTGATGCTGCCTGACTGGTTGCAAGGGACCTGGCTGTTGGCACTGGACTGGGCGATTCGCCTGGCCGCGCTGTTGTGGATTCCGGCCCGCACCACGCCGGGTGCGGCACGCAGCTGGTTGCTGCTGATCGGCTTCGTGCCGGTGGTCGGCCTGCCGCTGTATCTGCTGTTCGGGCATCCGTGGCTATCGCGGGTGCGGGTGGAACGCCAGGCCACTGCCTCGCAGGTGATCCGCGAGCAGCAACTGCCGCTGCATGCCTTGCGCTGGACCCCGCAGGCGGACACCAGCAGCGCCGAGGTGGTACCGCTGATCGAACGCCAGGGCGATTTCATGCCCACGCTGGGCAATGCGGTGGACTTGTTGGACGACTACACGCAGTCGCTGCAGGCCTTGATCACCGCGATCGACATGGCGGAAAAGCGCGTGCATCTGCTGTATTACCTGATGTTCGACGATGCGGTGGGCGATGCGGTGGTCGCCGCGCTGCTGCGTGCCGGTGCGCGCGGCGTGCGCTGCCGCGTGCTGCTGGATGCGGTGGGCGCCAAGCGCGGTCTGCGCCATTACCGCAAGCAGCTGCAGGCCGGTGGAGTGGACGTGCTGGCGGTGTTGCCCGGAGGCCTGCGCTGGCGCCGCAGCGGGCGCATGGATCTGCGCAACCACCGCAAGATTGCGGTGATCGACAACCAGGTGGGCTTTGTCGGTTCGCAGAACCTGGCCGAGGCCGGTTTCATCGATGGGGTGCCCAATCGCGAGCTGGTGGCGCGCGTGCGCGGGCCGGTGGTCAATCATCTGGAAGCGGTGTTCGCCAGCGACTGGTTCACCGAAACCGGGCAGCGCCTGGACGTATGGCCGGACGCACCGGTGTGCGAGGCCAACATCGCCACGCAGCTGCTCCCCAGCGGGCCGGCGTATCCGTTCGAGAATGCGCGCGATGCGATCAACGCGGTGATCCATCTGGCGCGGCGCAAGGTGGTGCTGGTGACACCGTATTTCGTCCCCGACGAGGCCTTGCTCAGTGCCTTGCGCATTGCCGCGGTGTCGGGCGTGGATGTGCAGCTGATCCTGTCGGAGAGCAACAACCAGATCCTGGCGGCCTGGGCGCAGGAGGCGTATTTCGAGGAGCTGCTGCGCTGCGGGGTCAAGATCGCGCTGTATCGCCCGCACTTCCTGCATGCCAAGCACCTGAGCATGGACGAGGACATCGCACTGGTCGGCTCGATCAACCTGGACATCCGCTCGTTCGCGCTCAATGCCGAGATCGGCATGCTCTGCTACGACCAGGGCGTGGTGCAGCACCTGCGTGCGATCGAGCAGGATTACCTGGCCAACGCACGCCAGCTGGAGCTGGAGCAGTGGCGCACGCGCCCGGCCTGGCGCCGCAGTCGCGAGGGCATTGCGCGGCTGGCCGATGCGTTGATGTAGTGCGGGCGGGGTCCACGCGCGCGCAGTGCCCGTTGTGGCGCAGCGCGATGCCTGTGGTGGCAGGTGAAGTGGGGGGGCGCGTCTGGGGCGGCAAGATCGCGCTGCATGCGAACGCGCCCGCGCTCGAATGGACGCGTCCGGCGACCGCTTTGTTGGACGGGGTGCGTCGCGCTGGCATGTGCGCGCGGGGCGATCCCGGCCATCGCGGCGGGCATGGCCGCTGTCATCGGTGCGACGCGACGCATCGCCTACAATTGCCGGATGAATGAATTGCGTGATCCCGGCGATGCAGTGATCGCCATCGTTGGCGGTGGCGCATCCGGGGTGCTGGTGGCGCTGCAGCTGTTGCGTCAGGCCGTGGCGCCGGTGCAGATCGTGCTGATCGAGCCGCACCCGGTGCTGGGCGAGGGCGTGGCCTACTCCACCGCGCGTCCCGAACATCTGCTCAATGTGCCCGCCGCGCGGATGAGTGCGTTGGTGGAGGCGCCGCAGGATTTCGTCGATTACCTGCGTGCGCACGCCTGCTGCCCGGAGCTGGAAGACGCACGGCTGCCGCAGGCTTTCGTCGGGCGCCGACACTACGCGCCCTACCTGCGCGAACGCCTGCAGGCCGCGCGCGCGCAGAGCCCGGCGACGCTCACCGTGCACAGCGCCCGTGTGCAGACGCTGCAAGCCGATGCCGACGGCGCGCGGTTGCAGCTCGACGATGGCCAGACCCTGCACGCCAGCAGCGTGGTGCTGGCGGTAGGCAATGCGTTGCGGCCGCTGCCGCTGCGCGGGGCCACCGGCCTGTCGGCAACCCAGCGGGTGGAAGCCTGGGATACCGAGGCGGTCGCCGCGTTGCCGCAGGACGCGGCGGTGTGCATCGTCGGCTCGGGATTGAGCATGGCCGACACGGTGGTGACGCTGGCCGCGCAGGCGCATCGCGGGGCGGTGCACGTGGTGTCGCGGCATGGGCTGCTGCCGTTGCCGCAGGCGCACTGCGTTGCGGCCGACTTCGATCCGCAGCCGTTGCTGGCGCTGTCGCTGCGTGCACGGATGCGTAGCTTGCGGCAGCACGCGCGGGTGGCGATGGCGCAAGGCCTGCCCTGGCAGAGCGTGATGGAGCGTGTGCGCCCGCTGAGTCAGGCCCTGTGGCAAACGCTGTCGGCTGCCGACCAACGCCGCTTCCTGCGCCACGTGGTGCGCTATTGGGATGTGCATCGTCACCGCATCGCCGCGCCGGTGCATGCGCAACTGCAGGCGATGCGGGCGCGCGGACAGTTGCAGCTGCATCGCGCGCGGCTGGATGTGGCGTTCCAGGCCGGCGCCTGCGTGCGGCTCAGTGCCGGCGCCAGTGCCGGGCATGCCTTGCAGCTGGATGTGCAGACGCTGGTCAACGCCACCGGCGTGGAAATGCGCGTGCAGGCGATGCGCAACCCGCTGCTGCAGCAACTGCTGGGGCAGGGCGTCGCGGTGGCCGGGCCGCATGGGATCGGGGTGGATACCGCTGCCGATGGCAGCTTGATCGATGCCGAGGGGCGCGCCAATCCGCGGTTGCGGGTGATCGGCAGCCTGCGGATCGGGTCGTTGTGGGAGAGCCTGGCAGTGCCGGAGCTGCGTGGGCAGGCTGCGGCGATTGCGCGGGATGTGTTGGGGCTGCCAGGGGGCGATTGATCGGCGTTGTTCCCTTCCCCCGCCGGGAGAAGGCGGCGCGTAGCGCCGGATGAGGGCGCCTCAGACATCTAACCGTGCCTGCAGTGACAAACGCGTCGCCACGCGCCTTCGGAAGTGATGCACCGACTGCTTCGCCCCGTACCCTCACTCCAACCCCTCTGCCGATGCAAGAGCGGCTTACCCAACCGCTTCATCCCAATCTCAGCCGCAGCGACGCCACAACCGGTAAAATGCGGCGGTGGATGTCTCTCATTTGCTCGATCATTTAAACCCCGCCCAGCGCGAGGCCGTTTCCGCGCCGCCGGGGCATTACCTCGTGCTGGCCGGCGCCGGCTCCGGCAAGACGCGCGTGCTGATCCATCGCATTGCCTGGCTCAACGAAGTCCAGGGCGTGCCCAACCACGGCATCTTCGCGGTGACCTTCACCAACAAGGCCGCCGGCGAAATGCGCCACCGCACCGACCTGCAGCTGCGCAACGGCAGCCGCGGGATGTGGATTGGCACCTTCCATGGGCTGGCGCACCGGTTGTTGCGCCTGCACTGGCAGGATGCGCGGCTGCCGGAAGGCTTCCAGGTCATGGACAGCGACGACCAGCTGCGGCTGGTCAAGCGCGTGGTGCAGGCGCTGGAGCTGGACGAGGGCAAGTATCCACCCAAGCAGATGAGCTGGTGGATCAACGAGCAGAAGGACGAAGGCCGCCGTCCGCAGCATATCCAGCCCGAGCCCAACGACGACTGGACCGAGGTACGCCGGCAAGTCTACGCGGCCTACCAGGAACGTTGCGACCGCTCCGGCCTGCTGGACTTCGCCGAGTTGCTGCTGCGTGCGCACGAACTACTGCGCGATACCCCGGCCTTGCTGGCGCATTACCGTGCGCGCTTTCGCGAGATCCTGGTCGACGAATTCCAGGACACCAACGCCATCCAGTACGCCTTCGTGCGCGTGCTGGCCGGCGAGACCGGGCATGTGTTCGTGGTCGGCGACGACGACCAGGCCATCTACGGCTGGCGCGGCGCCAAGGTCGAGAACGTCCAGCGCTTCCTGAAGGATTTTCCCGGCGCGCAGACCGTGCGGCTGGAGCAGAACTACCGCTCCAGCGCCAATATCCTGGGCGCGGCCAATGCGGTCATCGCGCATAACCCGGACCGGATCGGCAAGCAGCTGTGGACCGATTCCGGCGACGGCGATCCGATCGACCTGTATGCGGCCTACAACGAGGTCGACGAGGCGCGCTATGTGGTCGAGCGCGCGCGCCAGTGGGTGCGCGACGGCGGCAGTTATGGCGAAGTGGCGGTGCTGTATCGCAGCAACGCGCAGTCGCGCGCGCTGGAAGAAGCGCTGATTTCCGAGCAGCTGCCGTACCGTGTGTATGGCGGCATGCGCTTCTTCGAGCGTGCCGAAATCAAGGATGCGTTGGCGTACCTGCGCCTGCTCACCAACCGCAGCGACGATGCCGCGTTCGAGCGCGCGGTCAATACGCCCACGCGCGGCATCGGCGATCGCACGCTGGATGAAGTGCGCCGCCTGGCACGCGCCAACGCCTTGTCGCTGTGGGAAGCGTCGATGCTGTCCACGCAGGAAAACACCCTGGCCGCCCGTGCCCGCAATGCGCTGGCCGCGTTTCTGAGCCTGGTCGGCCAGCTGCATGCCGAAACCGGCGACATGGAACTGGCCGAACGTATCGATCACGTGCTGATGCGCTCGGGCCTGCGCGAGCATTGGGCCAAGGAAAGCCGCAGCGGGCTGGATTCGGAATCGCGTACCGAGAACCTGGACGAACTGGTGTCGGTGGCTTCGCGCTTCACCCGCCCCGACGATGAAGACAGCCAGGGCATGACCGAGCTGGTGGCCTTCCTGGCCTACGCCTCGCTGGAAGCCGGTGAAGGCCAGGCCCAGGCCGGCGAAGAAGGCGTGCAGCTGATGACGCTGCATTCGGCCAAGGGCCTGGAATTCCCCATCGTGTTCCTGGTCGGCCTGGAGGATGGCCTGTTTCCGAGTGCGCGCTCGCTGGAAGAAAGCGGGCGGCTGGAAGAAGAGCGTCGCCTGGCGTACGTAGGCATCACCCGCGCGCGCCAGAAGCTGGTGCTGTGCTACGCCGAATCGCGACGCATCCACGGCCAGGACAACTACAACGTGCCCTCGCGTTTCCTGCGCGAGATCCCGCGCGAATTGCTGCACGAGGTACGCCCGAAAGTGCAGGTCTCGCGCACCGCCTCGCTGGGCGCGGCCCGCGGTGGACCGGTGCATGGCGTGGTCGAAGCCGCACCGATCAAGCTCGGTGCCAATGTCCAACACCCCAAGTTCGGCGGCGGCGTTGTCGTGGACTACGAGGGGGCCGGTGCGCACGCGCGGGTGCAGGTGCAGTTCGACGACGTCGGCGCCAAGTGGCTGGTGATGGCGTACGCCAATCTGACGGTGGTGTAGGCCGGCAACCGCGTCGCATCGCCGGGCAATGCGCGGCAGGGATTACGCGCCCGGATCCGGCCGGGGCGGCGTGTTCGTCGCCAACACGCCGCTGGCCAGTATTGGTGCATCGCCCGATGCATTCCCCGCGGCATCCGTGACACCCTTGCGTTCGAATCGAACGTCCAGAGATCCACGGCCCGATGCGCACCGAAAAACACAAGATGCTGGCAGGCGAGCTCTATAACGCTGCCGATGACGAATTGCAGGCCGACCAGGCTGCAGCCGCCGACTGGATGGCGCGCTACAACGCCTGTGCCGCGCAGCCGCCCGCCCAACGGCACGCGCTGCTGGTCGAGCGGTTGGCCGAGGTGGGCGAAGGCGCGGTGATCCGCCCGCCGTTCCACTGCGACTACGGCTACAACATTCGTCTGGGCGCGGGCGTGTTCCTCAACTTCAATTGCGTGATCCTGGATGTCTGCGAGGTCAGCATCGGCGAGGGCACGCAGGTGGGCCCTGCGGTGCAGTTCTATGCCGCCGACCATCCGCGCGACGCGGCAGGCCGCGCCAGCGGGCTGGAGTTCGGGCGGCCGATCCGCATCGGGCGCAACGTGTGGATCGGTGGCGGTGCGATCATCCTGCCGGGCGTGTGCATCGGCGACGGCGCGGTGATCGGCGCCGGTGCGGTGGTCACCCGCGACGTGCCGGCCGGCGCGATCGCGCTGGGCAATCCGGCGCGCGTACGCGCAAGCCGCGACGCTGCCGATGCCGCGCCAACCGACTGAGTGTTGCAGCACGCCGCGTGGCCGCATTGATGCGCATCAATGCGTGTACCGCAGCGCACTGTCAGGCTGAGTGCGCCGGCAGCCAGGCCGGTCATCCAAGGAGGTCACCATGTACAAACGTATCCTGATCGCCATCGATGCGTCCGAGTTGTCGCATCGCGGTTTGTTCCAAGGCCTGGAATTGGCCAAGGCCACCGGTGCCAAGGTGGATATCGTCACCGTGTCCGAGCCGTGGGCCATGGGCATGTACGACGCGATGGGCTGGAGCGTGGGCTACGAGGCAAGTCCGGAGTACCGCAAGGAACGCGAAGCTGCCGCAGAGAAGATCCTGCGCCCGGCGCTGGAGCTGGCGGCTGCGGCCAATATCAAGGCCACGTCGCGCCACGTGCTGGACCGCTTCGCCGCCGAAGGCATCGTGCAGACCGCCAAGGAGTGCAACAGCGATCTGATCATCATGACCTCGCACGGCCGCCGTGGCATGCGCCGCATGCTGCTCGGCAGCCAGACGGTGGAGGTGCTGACGCACAGTTCGATCCCGGTGCTGGTGATCCGCTGATCGTTGGATGTTTTGCTGCGCCAGAGCAGATGCAAAGCGTCCTACGTTCCAAGTCGCACAATCTCTCGTAGGAGCGCGCCTGAGCGCGACGGGGCGTTATCGGTAAAGCCTCATCGCGCTCAGGCGCGCTCCTACGCGGATTGCGAATTGGAGGTCAGTTTTCCATTGGTGCCGGCTGTGCAAGACGCCGTAACGCGTCGGTATGCAAGGGAGCGGGGCGCACCGGTGGCAGGCCGGCACGCACCGGCGCGTCGTCCCGGCGTACGTGCTGGTTGAGCTCGCGCAGGAAGCGCCCCACCGGAATGTAGTGTCCGCGGCGTGGCGCATGCGTCGGCGGCGCGGCGCGGCACTGGCGGCGCCAGTGCATCGGCGGCATGCCGAAACGCTGCTGGAAACAGCGTTGGAACTGCCGCTCCGACGCAAAGCCCATCTCATATAGCAGCCAGGTCAGGCTGCACTCCGGGTAGGCTTGCAGGTAACGGTACGCGGCGTACAGGCGCTGCTCGCGGATATAGCTGGCCACGCCCCCGCGCGACTGGAACAGCCGGTACAACGACGCACGCGACAGCCCGAACGCCTGCTGCAGGGACTCGGTACCGAGCTCGGCCTCGCCGATGTGCTGCTCGATGTAGGCCAGCAGACCGCTCATCAGTGGCGCATGCGCCTGCACCGATGCCGATGCCTGCGGGACGATGGCGCCGTAATAGTTGGTGTTGCTCATGCGGGTGCTGCCTGCGGCCCACTCCCCGGGGCCTGTCATCTGGTCAACCGAGAAAAGCGGCGCCAACCCATCATTGCCTGTCGTGAACCCGGTGCTGCGTCACGCATTGGTGCGATCGACCGCAGTCCAGATCGATCGCCCGGTCCTTTCCTCGCTGCACCGCGACACTGGAAGCGCCTGGCCCGGCCTACGCGTCGGTGTGGTGGCTGATGCGGAGCCAATGGCATCGCATCGAGATCTGGGCTGGCAACGGCCGGCACGGGGTTGCGTGGGGTCGCACTGATTCGCCGCGTCGAACGGACAAATCCTGCAGCGCGATGCCGGTCGCCAAGCGAATACCGAGGGCACCACGGCCCGACGACCCGCAGCAAAAGCGGTCGCAGATCACATGCTCGATGTCGCGAGACGATTTGTCGGGTGGTTGGCGGAGCCGCTTCTAAGGTGGTGCAACGGTAGACGCAACAGCCGTCGCAATCACTTCCGCACACCTGCGATTGATCCCGACAGCCAACGGTATCGCGCGCTGGACGGGCAGTCGGACAGCTTGTTCTTGCCGCCTTTGCCGCACACGTTTCAAGCCAGTGCCCGCTCTGCAGGAGACTTCAATGTCGTTCAATATCATCAGTTGCGATGGCGGCGGAATTCGCGGCCTGATCACCGCGATCCTCATCCAGGACCTGGATCAACACAGCAGTATCCTCAGCCACGCCAATTGCTTTGCCGGCACTTCCACTGGCGGCCTGCTTGCGCTGGCATTGGTGAAAAACGTCCCGATCGGCACGATCATCGAGATGTACATGACCAAGGGCGCCAGCATTTTCGAACCCAATGGGTGGTTGCTCGATCAACAGGCGCAGGTGCAACGGCAAAGGGTGGATGCGGCACTGGGCAGCGGGCCGGGCTTCTTCAGCAGTCAGTACAAGAATGATGGCTTGATCCAGATCGCAAGCGGTCTCTTGGGTACAACGCAACTTGCACAAGCGCAGCGCCTCGTCGTCGTCAACGCCGCACGCCTGTGGGATGCGAGCAGTGCAAACTGGATGCCTGCCACGTTCTCCAACGGCGCCAACAATGCGTACAGGCAGATCAGCATGGTCGATGCCGCATTGGCGACGTCTGCCGCGCCAACCTACTTCCCGCCTTATCGGATCGCCGGCACGAACGAGGATTACGGTTTCTTCGCCGACGGCGGCGTGTTCGCCAACAATCCGGCAATGACCGCAGTGGCCGAGGCCATCGCCAGCGGCCAGGTGACCAACATCGGCGATATCCAGCTGCTGTCGCTTGGAACCGGCAGCAGCCCGCAAGGAATTCCGGCCGCCGCGATCGGTAATCCGCTGGGCTGGGGCGCAACGTCCTGGCTGCATCCCTGGGCCAGCGGCCCGGTCCCGGCCATGCCGTTGCTGAATCTGACCATGGACGCGACGGCCGAGCTTGCAAGCATCCAGGCCGAGCAGGTGCTGGCCGGCAACTTCAGGCGCGCCAATGTCGAGCTGCAACATCCCTACGCACTGGATGACTGGAAGCATGTCGCCGATCTGGCCAGCCAGACCCAGGCTTACCTGCAGACAGATGCCTGGAAACAGACGCGTGACTGGGTCGCCAGCCGCTGGACATAGGGCGGCTAGCGGATCTATGCGCACGCGCAGCGTGGAGCTTCCGTGCGTGCAGCCGCGTCGGCAGCCCGCTCGCGGCATTCAATCGTTTTGCCCGCAGCCACCAGGCAGCTCGCCGTGCGTGGCGTGCCGGCCCGGCGTTGACCCGGAATCCGGACGCGTTGGCAGCGCCAGCGTCGTCGTTTCCAGGTCGTAGCTGTGTTCCAGCCGGAACACATTGTGTTGGTTTGCCACCAGGAGAAAAAGAATGAGCATTGCATCGCCACATCTGCAGGATGAATCCGGCATCGAATGGACCGACGCCGTCAGTGACAAGGGCATTCCCTATCAGGTCGGGTTTCGCGGCAGCAACCAGGAGACGGTGCCAGCGGATGCTGCAGGTGAAGAAGCGAAGAAAGATTTCGGCATTGCGGTCGCTTGGCCGCTGACCGGAAACAACTGGACCGATACCACCGCAGAGGTCAAATCGATTGCTGCGATTCCTCGCTACAGTCTCGGAGCCTACGGCGGAACCTGGGCCTACATCCTGTATTTCAGCAACACCGAGCACTACGACTACTATTTCTACGACAAGACAGGCGATAGCTATCAGGTCAACACCTATCGCAACGGCGATCACTACGTCCGCTACAACTCGAGTGATCCGGCGATTGCCTTTATCAAAGGCAGCTGATTGCCGGACGTCGGCCAGGCGCCGGCCGCAACGCCGCGATTGCGGCCGGCGTCAATGCATCTCGATCCCGGCAAGGACCTGAAATGTTGTCTCGGTGGGTGTGTCCATCTGCTCCCTGATGTCGAGCGAACGTGGCAGAGGTTGGAAGCGGCATGAGTGCAGGCGCCGCCTCAAATGGTGTGCATGCTCTGGCGACATTCACGACTGCGGCGTCCAGCGACTCAGGGTTGTTTGCCACTGCAGGAGCTAGACCGCAACCGGGTGCGTTGTGCGTCAGTCCCACGTCTGTTGCCACCACCCGCGTCACGATGTCCTGGAAACCCGACGAAGAATGCGGAGTTGCGCATCCAGGGTCGCTGCAGGCTGCGTCAATGGTGTGCCAGGGTGCCGGGTGACCGGCAGCCCATGGCGAGAGGCGAGTCGGGGCAGCCTTCCCAGCCCCGAAAAAAGGGCACTTATCATGGCGATCACGATCCTTTCCGCTGTATACGGTACCGGCAATGCAGGAGTCGATGTCACCCAGCTATGCCAGAGTAGCGTCGATACAGGCAATGACGATATCACCGCAAGCAATACCTTCTTCGGGACCGACCCCGATCCGGGCACAGTCAAAAACTTTGCGATTCTTTACAAGAATCCGGCGTTGAACAATGGGAATCCCATTGCGCTCGGTTGTGCGGAAAATGGCCAGATCGATCTGGTGCCTAATCCGCCTACTGCCAGTACGCCCATTCCGGTGCCTAGCAACCCCAGTTTTACCGTCGTGCGTGCGATGTACGGGACCGGCAACAACGGTTACGACGTCACCTCGATCTGCCAGTGGCTGCTCAACAACGGCGGCACAGCGATCCCGGTGAGCAACGCGACGTTCGGCGGGGACCCAGATCCCAACGTCAAGAAGAGTTTTGCCATCGTCTACACCGCCGTGGGCGGCGGCGCGCAACAGTTCCGTGCCGGTGCAGAAGGTTCGACATTGAACTTGAGCTAGTCTTTTTTGAGCGGGGATCTACAGAGCTCACATGCCGCACATCAAGCGGACTGTTGGATCCGTGACGGTCCAGTGCCTTCTCCCATCAGCGGGGAAGGACTGGAAGGCATGCAGCGCAGGAGACGCTGCCGGAAGAGCGCAATACCGGGTCGTGAGGAGCAAAACCCTGTAGCGCAAGGAGCGATATCGTCAATCCGTATCCGGGCAAGCGCAACAACCCGATGGAAGGCACGCTGATCCGCAGCGAACTGGTGGATGCCGTGGCTCTGTGGAAAGGCAGGATCTACGGCCCGGCATCCGGCAAGACCGGCAATGCCACGCTCACGCATGGGCGGATGGCTTCTTGACGGTGGCGGGCTGCGTGGCCTTCTTCCGTCAGGGGCCGACCTGGTAGCCCGCACCGTGGTGGCTGTCCGACCCGGACGGCCCGACGCGCGTGGTTGGGGGACCAGGCAGGCGAGCTAAACCGTTTGGTTTTGAAGTGCCTGCCCGGTCGCCAATGCGGGATACTGCGCTCCCACGCAGGCGAGATGGACCGGATGTCCGAGCTGCCGATCACCGAGTTGTTGCAGGCCTGGCAGCGCGACGAGCCCGGCGCGGGCGACGCATTGGCGCGGCAGGTCTACGAGGTGCTGCGCGCCACCGCGTTGCGCGAGCTGCGGCGCGATGTGCGTGCCGGCCTGCAGGCGACCGAGGTGGTGCACGAGGCGTGGATGCGGCTGGAGCAGGGCCAGCAGGCGTTTCGCTCGCGCGCGCATTTCTATGCGGTGGCGGCGCTGCAGATGCGCCATTTGCTGGTGGATCTGGCGCGCCGCCATGCCAGCGCCAAGCGGCTGGGGCAGGCAGTGACCTTGACGATCAGCCTGTCCGACGGTACGCCACGGCCGGAGGCCTTGATGGTGGTCGCCGATGCCTTCGACAAGCTGGCGCGGGTGGACGAGCGCAAGGCCAAGGCCTTCGCGCTGACCGAGCTGGTGGGTTTCAGCGTGGCCGAGGCGGCCGAGCAACTGGAGGTGTCGGTGCCGACGCTGGAGCGCGATCTGCGCTTCGCGCGCGTATGGCTGGCGGCGCAGCTGTGAGCGGCGCCGCCACCTCCTGGCAGCGCTTGGAGGCCTTGTTCCATCAGGCCTGTCAGCTGCCGGTAGAGGCGCGCGAGGCATTCGCGCGTGCGCAGGCCGGCGACGATGCGGTCCTGCGCGATGAGTTGCTGGCGATGCTGGCGGTGGAATCGCAGGCCACGCTGCGCGTGCGTGCGCCGTTGCAACAGGCCGCCGCGGCACTGCGCGCGCCGCTGCCGGAACTGCCGGCCGGCACGCGCTTTGGTGCCTGGGCGATCGACCGCCTGATCGGCGCCGGCGGCATGGGCCAGGTCTATCTGGGCCATCGCGCCGACGGTGCCTACGAGCGCGAGGTGGCGATCAAGCTGGTGGCCGCCGAAGCCCTGGATGCGCAGGGCCGCGCCTTGTTCGAATTCGAATGCCGGCTGCTGGCGCAGATGGTGCACCCGGCGATCGCGCAGATCCACGACGTGGGCACCGATGCGCACGGCCGTCCGTATCTGGTGATGGAGTATCTGCGCGGCGAGCCGATCACCTGGTGGTGCGATGCGCACCTGCTGTCGCTGCAGGCGCGCGTGCTGCTGATGCTGCGGGTGGGCGAGGCGGTGCAGCATGCGCACCAGAAAGGCGTGATCCATCGCGATCTCAAACCGAGTAACGTGCTGGTCAGCGCGGTCGACGGGCGACCGATGCCGGGCGTGATCGATTTCGGCATCGCCGTCGATGCGTCCAACCCCGGCATGACCTCCGCGCATGGCCGCGGCACGCCCGGCTACATGAGCCCGGAACAGGCGCGCGGCGCGCCGGAGGTGGACGCACGCAGCGACATCTATGCGCTGGGCGCGATGTTCTACGAACTGAGTTGCGGGCTGGTTCCGGTGGCAGACCGCGACGGCGTGCCGCAGCCGCCATCGCAGCGGGTGGCTGCGGTGCCGGCCGATGCGCGCGCGCGAATCTGCGCGGCGCGTGCGACCAGCCACGGCAAGCTGCAGGATCAGCTGCGCGATGGCCTGGATGCGATCGTGCTGCGCGCGCTGGCGCCGGAACCGGGCGCGCGCTACGCGTCGGTGTCGGCCTTGCTGGAGGATCTGCACCGTTGGCTGGATGGTTATCCGCCAGGCGCGTCGCAGGCCGGCGGCTGGTTGCGGCTACGCAAGTTCACCCAACGCCATCGCAGCGGCGTGCTGGCTGCTGCACTTGTTTCGATCGCGCTCGTTGCCGGCCTGGGTGCAACACTGTGGTCGCTGCAACACGCTGCGCGCGATGCGCAGCGCGCGCAGGTCACCGGCGACTTCATGGGTTCGGTGCTGTCCAGCGTGGACCCGGGCATTGCGCAGGATCTGGACAAGACGCTGATGCTGCGCGTGCTGCAGCAGGCCTCGCAGCGTGCCGCGCGTGAGTTGGCCGATCAGCCGGATGCTCGTACGCAGGTGGAGCTGACCCTGGGCCGCACGCTGATCGCGCTGGGCGACTATCCGCAGGCGGTGCTGCATCTGCGCATCGCCCAGACCTTGGCGCGGCAGCACATGGGCGCGGCCAGCGTGCCGGCCCTGAAAGCGGCCTCGATGCTTGGCCAGGCGCTGACCGGCGCCGGCAAGGCCAGCGAGTCCGAGCACGTGCTGCGCCAGAGCATCGCGCTGGCGGCAGGCGGCGATGCAGAACAGCAGGCGCTGGGCAACGAGATGCGCGCGCGCTTGGCCTGGGCGTTGCGCGACCAGGGCCGCATGGCCGATGCCATGGCAGAGGGCCGGCATGCCTATGTCGCCGCGCTGGCCAACGGCGCCACCACCGCCGATCAACGCATCGATGCCGGCAATGTCTATGCTGGCCTGCTGGCCGACGTCGGCCAGCTGCTGCCGGCGATCGCCCTGCAGCGCAGCCTGCTGCGCGAGCGTATCGCCATGCGCGGGCCGGAGCACCCGCTGGTGCTGTCGATGCGCAACAGCCTGGCGGTGTTCCTGCTGATGCAACGCGACTTTGCCGCTGCCGAAACCGAACTGGCCTCGTTGCTGCGCCTCACCCGCAAGCTCTACGGCGACAACGCCGCCGACACCTTGATGGTGGAAAGCAACCTGGCCCACGCATTGCGGCAGCAGGGCAAGCTGGCCGACGCCGGCCCGCATTACCGCGCAGTCCTGGAGCGCGCGCGCACCCTGTTCGGCGACGATGCGCCGGCCACCATCGGCTATCGCAGCAGCCATGCGTTGTGGCTCTTGGACAGTGGTCAGCTGGATGCCTCGCTGGCCGAACAGCGCGCGTCGCTGGCGTCGTCCATGCGGGTACTGGGCCGTGCGCATCCACAGACCGCCGAGATCCTGCGCGGCCTGTCCGAAGCCGAGCGCAGGCTCGGCCAGCTGGCCGCCGCGCGCGACCACGCGCAGCAGGCATTGCAGATTCTGACCGGCATCTATGGCGATGCCGAGCAACCCTTGCGCGCCGCACGCCAGACCTTGGCACTGGTTGCCCCGGCCAAGGCGCTTGCCGCAACCTCCAACGCAGAAACCATGGAGTCGGTGGCGCAACGCTGAGATGAAGTATCGGGCCGGCCAGGTGCCGCCGGCCGTCTGCTGCCGCAGGGCGACAGCACAGGCAATCCCTGTCGCCATGCGGCGGCGTACCGAAACCGGCGGGCCATCGCGCCCGGCACTAGGCTGTCACCGAAACCAGCGCCGCAAGACCCGCCAGGCTTACGCTCTACGATTCCCGATTCCCGATTCCCGATTCCCGAATCACCAGCTATACAGCTTCCAATACACCTTGTTGACCTTGTCCTTCTCCGCATCGGTATGCCCGTCGTGGTCGCGGTCGTACAGGAAGTAGGGCGCACCGCGGGCAGGCGTCACCCGCACCATTTCCAGCTGGCCGTTGACCCGGTACTCGTCGATCTTGTCGCCGTTGCCCATGGTCTTGCTGGTGACATCGGCACCGGCGGGGATACCGTCGCCGGCAGTACCGCCGGAGGTGGTGGCGCAGCCGCCGAGCAGCAGTAACGGCAGCAGCAAAAGACTCGCTCTCTTCATCGTCGTCATCCGTTCTAGGTCGTCGGCAAGTATGCGCCGGCACGATGTGGCGTGAGCGTGCAGCGTAGAATTGGCGCATGAGCAGATTAGTCCTGATCGACGGGTCCAGTTACCTGTACCGCGCGTTCCACGCGCTTCCGCCGCTGACCAATGCCCAGGGCGAGCCCACCGGTGCCTTGTTCGGCGTGGTCAACATGCTGCGCGCCACCCTGAAGGAACGCCCGGCCTACGTCGCGTTCGTGGTGGATGCGCCGGGCAAGACCTTCCGTGACGATCTGTATGCCGACTACAAGGCCAATCGTCCGTCGATGCCCGACGACCTGCGCGCGCAGGTGCAGCCGATGTGCGACATCGTGCATGCGCTGGGCATCGACATCCTGCGCATCGACGGCGTGGAAGCCGACGACGTGATCGGCACGCTGGCCCTGCAGGCCGCCGCCGACGGCCTGAGCGTGACCATCTCCACCGGCGACAAGGACTTTGCCCAGCTGGTCCGCCCGGGCATCGAACTGGTCAACACCATGAGCGGCAGCCGCATGGATTCGGACGAGGCGGTGATCGCCAAGTTCGGCGTGCGCCCCGACCAGATCGTCGACCTGCTGGCGCTGATGGGCGACACCGTGGACAACGTGCCCGGCGTGGAGAAGTGCGGCCCCAAGACCGCCGCCAAATGGCTGGCCGAATACGATTCGCTCGATGGGGTGATCGCCAACGCCGACAAGATCAAGGGCAAGATCGGCGACAACCTGCGCGCCGCATTGCCACGGCTGCCGCTCAACCGCGAACTGGTCACCATCAAGACCGACGTGACCCTGGCCAGCGGCCCGCGCGCGCTGGACCTGCGCGAGCCCAACGCCGAAACGCTGGCGGTGCTGTACGCACGCTACGGCTTCACCCAGGCGCTGCGCGAACTCGGCGGTGCAGCCGCCCAGGCCGGCCTGCCGACCGAACCGATGCCGTTGGGAGCCGCCGCAGCCAGCGCCCGCACCGAACCCGGCCGCGCGCGCGGCACCGGCTTCGTGTCCGGCCCGGCCAGCGCCCCGGTGGACCTGGACCCCGCGTTGTCGGCGCCCGGCCAGTACGACACCATCCTGACCCAGGAACAGCTCGACAGCTGGATCGCGCGCCTGCGCGCCGCCGGCCAGTTCGCCTTCGATACCGAAACCGACAGCCTGGACCCGCTGCAGGCCGACCTGATCGGCCTGAGCGTGGCCGCCGAGCCCGGCCAGGCGGCGTATCTGCCGTTCGGCCACAACTTCCCCGGCGCCCCGGCCCAGCTCGACCGTGCCCAGGCGCTGGCGCAGCTGGCGCCGCTGCTCACCGACCCTGCGGTGCGCAAGCTCGGCCAGCACGGCAAGTACGACCTGCACGTGATGCGCCGCCACGGCATCGCCCTGGCCGGCTACAGCGACGACACCTTGCTGGAGAGCTTCGTGCTCAATTCCGGCAGCGCCCGCCACGACATGGACAGCCTGGCCAAGCGCTACCTGGGCTACGACACGGTCAAGTACGAGGACGTCTGCGGCAAGGGCGCCAAGCAGATCCCGTTCGCCCAGATCAGCCTGGACGACGCCACCCGCTACGCCGCCGAAGATGCCGACATCACCCTGCGCCTGCACCAGGTGCTCGGCCCCAGGCTGGCCGCCGAGCCGGGCCTGGAGCAGGTCTACCGCGACATCGAGATGCCGCTGGTGGAAGTACTGGCACGCATCGAAGCCAACGGCGTGTGCGTGGACGCGGCCGAACTGCGCCGCCAGAGCGCGGACCTGTCCAAGCGCATGCTCGCCGCCCAGCAGAAGGCCACCGAGCTGGCCGGGCGCAGCTTCAACCTGGATTCGCCCAAGCAGCTGCAGGCGCTGCTGTTCGACGAGCTCAAGCTGCCCGCCGTGGTCAAGACGCCCAAGGGCCAGCCTTCGACCAACGAAGAGGCGCTGGAAGCCATCGCCGACCAGCACGAGTTGCCGCGGGTGATCCTGGAATACCGCGGCCTGACCAAGCTGCGCAGCACTTACACCGACAAGCTGCCGGAAATGATCCACCCGCAGTCCGGGCGCGTGCACACCAGCTACCACCAGGCCGGCGCGGCCACCGGGCGGCTGTCCTCGTCCGATCCGAACCTGCAGAACATCCCGATCCGCACCGAAGACGGCCGCCGCATCCGCCGCGCCTTCGTCGCCCCGGCCGGGCGCAAGCTGATCGCCTGCGATTATTCGCAGATCGAGCTGCGCATCATGGCGCACCTGTCCGGCGACCCGGGCCTGGTCGGTGCGTTCGAGTCCGGCGCCGACGTGCACCGCGCCACCGCCGCCGAGGTGTTCGGCCGCACCATCGACACCGTCAGCGCCGACGAGCGCCGCGCCGCCAAGGCGATCAACTTCGGCCTGATGTACGGCATGAGCGCGTTTGGTCTGGCCCGCCAGCTCGGCATCGGCCGCGGCGAAGCGCAGGACTACATCGCGCTGTACTTCAGCCGCTACCCGGGCGTACGCGACTTCATGGAAACCACCCGCCAGCAGGCGCGCGACAAGGGCTACGTGGAGACGGTGTTCGGCCGCCGGCTGTATCTGGACTTCATCAACGCCGGCAGCCAGGGCCAGCGCGCCGGCGCCGAGCGTGCCGCCATCAACGCACCGATGCAGGGCACCGCGGCCGACATCATCAAGCGCGCCATGGTCAGCGTGGACGGCTGGATCGCCGACCACGCCGAGCGTGCGCTGATGATCCTGCAGGTGCACGACGAACTGGTATTCGAAGCGGAGACCGATTTCGTCGACACGCTGCTGAGCGAAGTGACCACGCGCATGTCGGCCGCGGCCGAATTACGCGTGCCGCTGGTGGTCGATTCCGGCGTTGGCGATAACTGGGATGAGGCGCACTGACGCAGCAGATAAGGCGGATATGCTGAATGCGCAGACCAGACATAATACGAATCGAGCCTGCGCCAATGGAATGAATAACCGCTAAATTCTACATATTTTTAACAGTTATCTTCACGATCCATCAATGTAGAAAATGGTGTTATATCCCTCGACGGGCGCAATGCCTGTCGGCAGATCTCTCCCATCCCCTGGAGCAGATCTCGGAGCGGAAACTACTCCCCAAGTTTCCGTTCCCTGGCCCCGCCGACCTCCCCCTGGTCTGCGGGGCTTTTTATTTCCGGCCTGCAATTATTTTGCTACGCAACATAACCGGTTCATCGTATTGCACGCTCCACCGGCGTCGCTGGAAATCACAAATTTAAATAGGTCGAATTAACTCAATCGATCAACACAGCGTTTCATTAGCGCTGCGTTTTTTTAATTGACCGATTCAACCGAGCCAGTCGCGCGGGACCAGATAGTCCATCAGCCGCGCCTCGGCGCTGCCCGGTTCTGGCGTAAAGCCGTATTCCCAGCGCACCCGTGGGGGCAGGCTCATCAGGATGCTTTCGGCCCGCCCGCCACTTTGCAGGCCGAACAAGGTGCCGCGGTCGTAGACCAGGTTGAATTCCACGTAGCGGCCGCGGCGGTAGAGCTGGAACTCGCGCTCACGCTCGCCGTAGGGCGTGTCCTTGCGGCGCTCGACGATCGGCAGGTAGGCATCCAGGAAGCCGTCGCCAACCGCGCGCTGGTAGGCGAAGTCGCGTTCGAAATCCTGCCCCAGGTCGTCGAAGAACAGCCCGCCCACGCCACGCGTCTCGTTGCGGTGACGCAGGAAGAAGTACTCGTCGCACCAGCGCTTGTGCGCGGCATAGCGCTCCTCGCCGAATGGCGCGCACAGTGCCTGCGCGGTGCGGTGCCAGTGCAGCACGTCTTCGTCCACCGGATAGAACGGGGTCAGATCGAAGCCGCCACCGAACCAGGCCGCCACCACCTCGCCATCGCGCTCGGCACGGAAGTAGCGCACATTGGCGTGGGTGGTGGGGATGTGCGGGTTGTGCGGGTGGAACACCAGCGACACGCCGCAGGCGCGCCACGTCGCCCCTGCCAGCTCTGGCCGGTGCGCACTGGCCGAAGGCGGCAGGCGCGAGCCGGACACGTCCGAAAACCCGATGCCGGCCTGCTCGAACACCGCGCCATCGCGCAGGATGCGGGTGCGCCCGCCACCGCCTTCCTCGCGCTGCCACAGGTCTTCGGCAAAACGCGCGCTGCCATCGATGGCTTCCACGGCAGCGCAGATACGGTCCTGCAGGCCGGTCAAATAATCGCGTACACGGTCGAATTCGTTCATGCCACGATTCTAAGCGGTGCATCGCGCTTCATGCAGTCGGGCAAACGCGCCCGTTTGTCGCAGGGCGAGGCGCTGCGGCGTGTAGGCAACGGGTGCTTGGCCAGCCGGGCTTTACCGGGTCGTCCCACGCCAGGATTCATATGCCGGCTGTTTTCTAGTTGGGACCGGGCAGTGTGGGCGAGGCAGAAGCAGCAGAAGCGGAAGAGGAAGCAGAAGCAGGGCATGCGATCGGCGGTCTGGCTGCAGGGCCCTTACCCGCCCACCCTCGCAGGACACGCCGCAAGTACGTCCCTGTAGGCTCTTACGCGGCATCCATGCCGCGTAAGGTCCCGCGAGGGTGGGCGGGCAAGGACCTGTCAAGATGGTCGGTGTGCATGGTTTCGACAGAGCAACCGGTAACCGGTGCGGTGTCCTCGCCGCGCCCTCGACGCCGTGAGTTGGCTGCAGGGCCCTTGCCCGCCCACCATCGCAGGACACGCCGCAAGTACGTCCCTCTTTAGGCGCTGACGCGGCATCCATGCCGCGTCAGGTCCCGCGACGGTGGGCGGGCAAGGACCCGTCGCGATGGTGGGTGTGCATGGTTTCGACAGAGCAACCGGTAACCGGTGCGGTGTCCTTACCGGTTCCGGGACCCTTGGCGGCATGGATGCTGCCAGGAAGCCTCCACAGACGGATTCCCGGCGTGTCCCGGAAGTGGTGAGGGCATCGCGCCCTCGACTCACCGAACCTTTGATTCAAGCCTCGTGCCGTTTTTAACCGTCGCCACGGCTCAAGATCTCGATTCCCTCATGCGTTGCGCCCGCGCGAGGCGGCAAATTCGGCGCGCACTGCGGGCGTGCACAACCGCCATGCCAGCGCTGTGTGGAGACAGCCGATTGCCAGCACGCCCAGGCCTGTCAGCAGCAACGCCGCCTGGCGGGTTGCCTGCAGGCGTGCCTGCAGCTGCGGCCACTCGGGGCTGTGCACGACATCGGCAGGCAGCATTGCCTGCACGCCCTCGAACAGCGGCCCGATCAACGCCAGGCCACCGACATTGAGCAGTGCGGTCACCAGCAACACCGCCACGAACCCGACCCGCGCCCACTCGCGTCGCTGCAGCAAGGCCCAGCTCAACCATGCAAATGCCACCGACAGCACCACGCCTACGACTGACAATGACAACCCATGATCGATCAACCACTGCAACGAGGTGGGCAGGCTGATCCCTTCGGGCAAGCCCAGCGCCGCCGCGTCGGGCATCAGTACGATCATCGCGATCTGCAGCAGGTTGGACATCGCACTGACGACACCCAGCAGCAGGGACACCCATGCCAGCGGCGTGACGAAGCCGCCGCGCGGTCGAGGGCGCGGTGTCGGCGCGCTCATTGCAGCGATGCGATATGGGCGGCCACGGCGGCCTGGCCATCCGGATCCAGGGCCGGCTGCAGTTGCGCGTACCAACCGGGCAGCGCGTCGGCCGGCAGGCACTGGCGCAACAACGGTGTGCTGCGCTCCAGGAAGGCTTCGAAGAAGGGCAGCCCGCGCACGTAGAGGAAGTGGCTGTCGGTGATCGACATGCCGGCGTAGGCCTCGCGCAACCACTCCAGATGCGGCAACGCGTGCGCGCCGTGACCGGCGCGGGTCAGCGCGGTGAGGAAACTGGTGCGTGCGGTGGCCGGCGAGGTAGAGCGCTCCTGCGCATTCAGATCGTCGAAGGTCAGCAACCACTGTTCGCCACGATCGATCTCGTTGCACATCACCGAAGTGGTCGCCAACTGCAATGCGTTGTGCGCGGTAGGCTCCAGTTCGTATAGCGCCAGCCAGTGCGGGTATGCCTCGCGATAGCGGTCCAGCGCGCTCAATGCCAACGCGCAAAGACGTTGCGCGTCGGCACCCAGGTGCAGCTGCGCTTGCGCAGCGTTGTAGGCGCCCAGCTGATCGCCGCGCTGGAACAGGCTCAGTGCGGGCTGCAGTGCCGGGTCGATCTGGACCTCGGTATCGGCGTCATCCGCTGCAGCTGCCGGCACTGCGGTCGGTTCGGCTCGGGGCGTCTTCGCCACCGGGGTCTTGCGTCCAAACAAACGGTCCCACAGGCCCATCGCAATTACCTTCTGCGCGCCGCGAATCGGAAACCGCTGCGGTGCCGGCGGCGCTCCGGTCGGGCGGCGGGCCGGCAAAGGGGAGCGCAATGCGCCAGCGGTCTGCCGATCCTGCGCCAAGCTTAGGGCCAGTTGCGTACGTGCAGGTGAGTGCCGGGCAGGGTGATGCATGGCGATGGCTAGCGTGGCAGCGCATCACGCGTGCAACCTGGGCGATCTGTCGCTTGCTGCAGCATGGGGATGCCGGCGCCGCGCGCCACGTCATCGACCGGGCGATGCAGCACGCATCGCCCGGCCGCAGCGGCATGGCTTACGGCTTCACCTGCTCATTGAACAGCTTGAGGATGCGCTTGTATTCGTCCAGCCACGAATCGGCACGCGTAAAGCCATGGCGTTCCAGCGGATACGGTGCCACCTGCCAGTTGTCCTTGTGCAGCTCCATCAACTTCTGGGTCATGTCGACCGAGTCCTTGAAGAACACGTTGTCGTCGATCATGCCGTGCGCGATCAGCAGATGGTCGCGCAGTCCGTCGGCGTAGTTGATCGGCGATGAGGTCTTATAGGCCTCGGGATCGAGCTCGGGCGTGTTGAGGATGTTGGAGGTGTACTCGTGGTTGTACTGCATCCAGTCACCGACCGGACGCAGCGCCGCGCCGGCCTTGAAGGTGCCGGGGCTGCGGAACAGCGCCATGTAGGTCATGAAGCCGCCGTACGAGCCGCCGTAGATGCCGGCGCGGGCGCGGTCGCCCTGCTTCTGCGTCACCAGCCACTCCAGCCCGTCCAGATAGTCTTCCAGCTCCGGGTGGCCCATGTTGCGGTAGATCGCGGTGCGCCAGTCGCGGCCGTAGCCTTCCGAGGCGCGGTAGTCCAGGTCCAGCACGATGTAGCCCTGCTGCACCAGCAGGTTGTGGAACATCTGCTCGCGGAAGTACGGCGTGTAGCGCTGCGAGACGTTCTGCAGATAGCCCGCGCCGTGCACGAACATCACGATCGGATACTGCTTGCCGGGCTCGGGGTTCTGCGGCCCGTAGTACTTGCCCCAGACCGTGCCGGCGCCATGCCTGGACGGTACCTGCACGTACTGCGGTGCGATCCACGGCTGCGCCTTGAACGCGGGCGTGCGGGTGTCGGTCAGCAGCGTGGCCTGGCCGCCTGCGGCCGGCACCACCGCCAGCTGCGGTGGCAGGTAGCTGCCTGAGTAACGCACCAGCAGTTGCTGCCCGTTCGGCGACAGGCTGAAGCCTTCCACGCCATTCAACGCAGTGACTTCGCTGAGCTGGTCGCTGCGCAGATCCAGCTTGCACACCTCGTAATCGCCCGGCCATTTCTGGTTGCACAGGAAGAACATGCTGCTGCCGTCGGCGCTGGGCACCGGCATCGACACTTCCCACTTGCCGCGCGTGCGCTGGCGCGGCTTGCCATTGCCTTCCACCGTGTACAGCTGCGAATAGCCGGATTCTTCCGACAGCAGCCACAGCGTGCGGTTGTCGGGCAGCCAGCCGAAATCGTTGAAGTCCCAGTTGATCCAGGCGCTGTCGCTCAGGCGGTGCCGCGGCTGCAACGTGGCGTTGGCCAGGTCCACGCTGGCGATCCAGCGGTCCTTGTTGTCCACCGCGCGAATCTCCACCGCCACGTTGCGCCCGTCGTCGCTCCAGTGCACCGCCGGCCCGCTGCCGTCGCCGTCGCTTTCCACACGGACGGCGCGGTTGCCCTTGAGCGCGTCGCGCTTGGCGGCCTTGCGCAGCGCGGCCAGCGGGTCGGTGGCGATACCCGGCAGGGTGTCGAAGGACAGCGGTCTTGCAGTGCCGGCGCTGACATCGACCAACCACAGCGCATGCGCCACCGGCGCATTGCGACCGACGCGGGTGCGCACTTCCTGGAATTCCTCGTAGCCGGATTCGGTCACGTACTTGGGCATCTTGCCGGCCTGGCCCTCTTCGGCACCCTTGGCCTGGGTGACCACCAGCAGGTGGCGGCCGTCCGGCGACAACGCGCTGTCGACGATCTCCACCTCATCGCCCAGGTACACCGGCGCTGCCGCACGCGTGGCATCGGCGCGGCGCCAGGCGTCTTCCTGGGTGCGTAACGCATCGCGCTGCTCACGGTCGCGCCGCAGCGTGGCCAGCGTGGCCAACTGCTGCTCGCGCAACACATCGGCCTTGGGCGCAGCGTTGGGATCGCGCTCGGCCTTGACCATTGCAACCTGCGCCGTGCCGCCGTCGGCGCGCCAGTGGTACCAGTTGTTGCCCGCGCGCCAGATCGCGCCGCCATCGCTGGCAAATTGCGGCCGCGATTCGACCTCGTTGCTGCGGGTCAGCTGGGTCAGCGCGCCGGAACGCAAATCGCGCAGGAAGATGTCGCCATTGCGCGCGAACAGCATGCGCTGGCGGGTCGCGTCGTAGCTCGGGTTATCCGCATCCAGGCCGGCGCGGGCGTTGTCGGCCACGCGTTCGGCGCTGCCGCCGCCGGCGCCCTGGCGATAGGTGTCGCGCACCGGGGAACCGTCGCGCTTGAGCAGGTATTGCACCTGTTTGCCGTCCCACTGCCACCAGGCCTGATCCACCGACGGCCCGATCCAGTCCGGATCGGCCATCACCTGTTCGATGGTGAGCGGTGTGGCGGATTGCGCATGCGCGGTGACAGCCAGCAACAACAAGGACAGCGGCAACAATCTGGGCATCGGTAACAACTGGACGCAACGAGGAGCGGACAAGCCTAGCAGCTCGCTTCCGCCGGGGGCTTGGGCCACAGGTCATGTGCGCGGTGGGGCGAGTACGTCATCGAACAGGCAAGGCATGGACGAGTGGCGGACGCGACCACAAGCGGTTGTGCGCGCATTGGCTCGCACGGGCGTACGCGCTTGACGGCCAATGCACTCCAGGTGCGATGCGCTGCTGCAATGAGTTGGAATGCGCTTGGCGCACGGGCCTTGCCAAGGTTCCCGACCGCCGCTTCCGTGGCGCAGCCGGAAACCTCCCGACTTGCCAGCAGGGCAGGTGGCGGCCAAGCTAGCGCGCTTTTGCGATTGCCGGTTCTCATGTCCAGCCTGCCTGTTCCTGCCGTTTCCCACCCGATGGCCGTCGGCGCGTCCGGCCGGCCGCTGGCCTGGCGCGCGGGGCAGTCGGTCGATCTGGCCACCTTCATTGCACACGTGCATGGCCTGGCGCAGCAATTGCCGGACGGTCGCCACGCGGTGAATCTGTGCGAAGACCGCTATCGCTTCATGGTCGCGTTCTATGCGTGCGCATTGCGCGGGCAGGTGTCGCTGCTGCCGTCCTCGCGCGCGCCGGCCGTGGTTGGCGAGGTGCAGGCGCGGCATGCCGATGCCTACTGCCTGGGCGATCTGGCACTGGAGCTGGCACCGCCGCGCTATTGGCAGCTGCCGGCCGAGTTGCCGCAGGCCGCAGGCCCGATTCCGCAGCTGGCCGACGATGCCCTGGTGGCTATCGGCTTCACTTCCGGCAGCACCGGCAGCCCGCAGCCCAACCCCAAGACCTGGGGCAGCTTCCTGACCAGTACGCGTCAGGATCTGGTCGCGCTGGAAAGCCTGTGGGCGCACACCGATGCGGTGCCGCACGTGGTCGCCACGGTGCCGCCGCAACATATGTACGGCATGGAACTGTCGGTGCTGCTGCCGATGGTGACCGAGCTTGCAGTGCATGCGGGCCGCCCGTTCTTTCCGGACGATGTGGCGCGCGCGCTGTCGGACATTCCTGCCCCGCGCGTGCTGGTGACCACGCCGGTGCACCTGCGCGCGCTGGTCGAATCCGGCGTGGCGTTGCCGCCGCTGGTCGGCATCGTCTCGGCCACCGCGCCGTTGGCGCAGGACGTGGCCGCGGCCGCCGAAGCGCGGTTTGGCGGCGAGGTACGCGAAATGTTCGGTTCCACCGAAACCTGCGTGTTCGCGGTGCGCCGCACCGCGCTGGAGGCGGCGTGGACACCGCTGCCCGGTGTGCGCCTGGAAACGCAGGCGGCAGGCACCTTGGTGCACGCACCGCATCTGGCCACGCCGGTGCTGCTGGCCGACATGATGGACGTGGCTGCCGACGGCACCTTCCAGGTGCGCGGCCGGCAGGCCGATCTGCTGGAAATCGCAGGCAAACGCGCCTCGCTGGCCGATCTGACCCGTCGCCTGCTGGCCATCCCGGGCGTCGTCGACGGCACCATCGTGCAGCTCGCACCCGAGCCCGGTCAGGCGGTCGGCCGCATCGCCGCACTGGTGGTCGCCCCGACCCTGGACGAAGCGCAGATCCTCGCCGCCCTGCGCATCAGCGTCGACCCGGTGTTCCTGCCGCGCCGCCTGCGCAAACTCGCCGCCCTGCCACGCAACGAAACCGGCAAGCTGCCACGCGATGTGGTGCTGGGTTTGCTCAACGGCTGAGCGCAGGCCTCGCCACGGAGCATTGCTGCTGCGTGGCTGCAGCGGTCATCAGTACTGATGACCGCAATCGCTCACCCATGCACCCCATCGATCTCCACCGCCAGCTCGTCGCGGCAGATCACCGCGTGCAGCAGCAGACGCGGCACCGCGTCGCCGAAGCGGGCGTCCAGGGCCTGCGCGACCTTGGGCAGATCATCCTGCTCGCGCACGTAGACCTTCAGGCGGGTGCCGGCGCCGAACTGCGCGGGCAGGGCGGGGGCGTGCTGGCGGGCGGCGCCGAGCAGGGCATCGAAGTTGGCGAAGGTCTCTTCCAGCTGCGCCAGCAACTGGCCGGTGTGCATCGAGGCATGCCCGACCACCGCGGCGGTGCCTGACAGCAGCAGCGGCATGTCGCTGCCGGCCGGCGGCAGCATGGCGCGCGCGAAACTCGGCGGCTGCGGGCCGTACTGGCGCGGGTAGTTGTAGGCACTGACCTGGCGCGGGTTTTCCAGCGGGGTGCCGGCGTCGCTGGCGGCCAGCCAGTAGATCTGGATGATGCGCTCGGCATCGCAGCGTCCCACCGCGGTGGCGGCCGGCAATTGCGCATTGTCGAAGGCGCCCAGGCCGCGCGCACGGCCCACGCAGAACTGCCGGTAGCGTTCGCGGTCGCCACTGCCCAGGGTGATGGCGTCCAGATAGTTCCAGATACGCAGCAGGCGCGGGGTCTGGCTGCCGGTGACGAAGGCGGTGATTTCCGTATAGGCCTTGGCGGCGGCGGCTTCGATATCGACATCCTGCTCGTCGATTTCGATCACGCCGAACTGCAGGCGGCCGTCGCTGGCCCAGGCGATGTTGCCATCGCGGCCGCTGTGCACCGCCGCGTCGGTCCGCCACACTTCCAGCACGTCGGCGTGGTACGGCTGCAGCGGCACGCGCAGGTAGCGCGGGTCGTCCAGGCGCGGCGCCGCCGTGCCGAAGCCGAACACGGCCAGCACCTGCGGGTCGGCCAGCAGTGCAGACGGGTCGGTCTGATCGACATAGTCGACCTGCAGGCGGGGATGGCGCACGGTATGCGGGGTCTGGGCCGGGGAAACGGTCATCGTGTGTCTCGTTGTTGCGTGTCGCGTTGCAAGGTGTCGCCATCGAAGCCGAGCGTGGCCTGACGTCGGCGTTGGCGCCAGGACTGCCAGGCGCGCGGCATCATCGACAAGGTGGTCAGTGCATAGATGGCGCGGAACGCGCGCAGACGCAGGCGCACCCTGGGGCTGTCGAATACGTCGCCGGCCAGCATCGCCACCACCGCTTCCTCGATCTGCCAGGTGTTCTGCGGTTGTGCGAACAGGGCGCGCATGGTCGGTGAGGTGAAGCGGTAGATGAACCACTTGAACTCGTCCACGCCGCGCTTGAGCTCGCGCTGCAAGGCGCGCTGCAGCCTTGCCTCGTGCTGCGGCATGCGCAGGGCCTGGTCCACCATCGCCGCACCGCGCTCGGCGCTGTGCATGGCCAGGAACACGCCGGACGAAAACATCGGGTCGACGAAGGTGTAGGCATCGCCCAGCATCAACCAGCGCGGGCCGGACATGCGCGTGCATTCGTAGGCGTAATTGCCGGTGGCATGCACCGGGGCCACGCGTTCGGCGCCGAGCATGCGCGCGCTGAGCTCGGTATTGAGCGCAAGCGTGCGCATGAAAAAGCCCTCGCTGTCGCCTTTGCGGGTCTTCATGTATTCCGGGTAGCAGACCGCGCCCACGCTCATGATGTCGTCCGGCAACGGGATCAGCCACATCCAGCCATGCGCATGGCGATAGATGCTGATGTTGCCGGCATCTTCGCCCGGTCGACGCGTCACGCCGCGGAAATGGCTGAACAATGCGGCCGATTGATGCCTGGCATTGGCGCGCTTGAGCTTGAGGCGGTTGCCCAGGAAGGTGTCGCGGCCGCTGGCATCGAGCAGATAGCGCGGGCGGAACTGCTGCGCACCCGCCACGCCCTGCGCCTGCAGTACCGGCTGCTGCCCGTCGAACTCCACCGCTTCGACCTTGACCTGGTCGCGCGCATCCACGCCCACCGCCCGCGCGCGCTCGAACAGCACCTGGTCGAACTGCGCACGCGGCACCTGGAAGGCGAAATCGGCCTTGGCCTCCAGCGCATGCGCGAAGCGGAAGGTGTTGTAGCCGCCGCTGTCATTGGGAAAGTCCGCACCGCGCTTGAGCACGCCGATGCTGCGCACCTCTTCCAACACGCCCAGGCGTTCGAGAATCGGCATGTTCATCGGCAGCAGCGACTCGCCGATATGGAAGCGCGGATGCTGCGCCTTCTCCAGCAAGGTCACCTGCCAGCCCTGCTGGGCCAGGACGATGGCCGCCGCGCAGCCCGCCGGCCCGCCGCCGATGATCAGGACATCCGGACACTCGGGTCCGGGGGCCGGCCCGGCTGCCGGCTTGGCGGTCGGGGTAGGGCCAACAGCGGTGGAAGTCATCCTGGAACGAACCTGCAGCGGGCGAGCGTCATGCAGTCATGATAGCCTGACCGGCGGCCCGGACAGGTATGCCGGCCGCCGACTCGCTGTTGCAGACCGATCGACACCCTCGCCAATGCGGCCGCAACGCCGGTGCGGCGGGCGCTCGGAATCGGCCGGCACGGCAACGTACACTGTCTGTGCCCTGCAGCATCGCCGATGCCGGCCTGACGGTTGTCTGCGCCGCTGTGGTTGTTCTGCAATTTCGCTGTGAATCTGTCGCCCGACCCTCACCTGGAAGCTCTCTGGATGTCCTCGCAAACCGCTGCCGAACGTGAACTGGCCGAACTCCTGGTCGAAAGCCTGAACCTGGAAGACGTCCAGCCCGCCGACATCGACCCGGAGGCGCCGTTGTTCAATACCGGGCTGGGACTGGATTCGATCGACGCGCTGGAACTGGCGCTGGCGATCAGCAAGCGCTATGGCTTCCAGCTGCGCTCGGACAATGACGAGAATCGTCGCATCTTCGCGTCGCTGCGCGCATTGTCGGCGCATGTCGAAGCCAACAAGACCGTCTGAGGTCGCGAACGCCGCGCCCGGCGATGCGCCCCCGTGGGTGCTGGGGCTGGGCGTGTTGCTGGCGGTGGCGTATTCGCCGCTGGCGCACTGGGCCAATGCCAGCCATCGCCCGGAGCTGGCTGTCATCGCCGGTGGCTTGCTGGTGCTGATGGTGCTGATCGAACCGATGGTCGCGCGCCGCGCCTGGGCCTGGGTGCTGGCCGTGCTGACCTTGCTGGGCCTGAGTGCGTTGTGGCACTCGCCGTACGCGATGCTGGTGCTGGCCGCGCCGCCGGTGGTGTTCACCGGCTGGGTCGCCTGGTTCTTCGGTCGCAGCCTGCGCCGTGGGCGCACGCCGTTGATCACGCGCATCGTCGAGGGGCTGTATCGCCAGGCCGGCATGCCGATCACTCCCGAGCAGTACCGCTACACGCGCCGCCTCACCCTGGCCTGGGCGCTGCTGCTGTGCGCGCTGACCCTGGTCAACCTGGTGCTGGGCCTGTGCGCCGAACCCAGTGGCGTGCTGACGCAACTGGGTTATGTCTCGCCGCTGCCGATCAGCGACGCGCGCGCATCGTTGTTCGCCAATCTGCTGGCGTACGGGGTGGTTGGCGGGTTCTTTGTAGGCGAATATCTATTGCGCGGCCGCTGGTTTCCACAGCGCCCCTATCGTAATCTGCCAGACTTCTTGCGCCAGATGGCGCGGCTCGGGCCGGAATTCTGGCGCGATCTGCTGCGCTGAGTGCGTGGCCAGGGGCAGCGACGTACGTGCACATTTTCGGGGACAAGACAAAGATGCCGCTGGCAAGGATGCCGTCGCGCCTGGCGTGGGCCGTGTTCAATCTGCTGCAACTGGCCTTCACGCTGACGTTTACCGCGGGCGGAATCGCCTATGGCCTGGCGTTGCTGGCGATCACGCGCGACACCGACCGCCTGCTGCGCATGGGCGCGTGGATGTGGTCGCCGGTGCTGTTTCGCGGTGCCGGCGCCACGGTGATCGTGGAAGGCCGCGAGCGCGTGGACTGGTCCAGGAACTACCTGTTCGTCAGCAACCACCAGTCCATCATCGATATCTGTGCGTTGTTCTACGCCTTGCCGGTGCCGCTGCGGTTCCTGCTCAAGGACGAAATGCTCAAGGTGCCGTTCGTGAACTGGTATGCACGGGCCACCGGCATGCTGTTCCTGGACCGCGACAGCCGGCGTGCCGGGGCGATGGTGCGCCGGCAGGCCGCCGCGCTGCTGCGCGAGGGCAAGCAGTTGTGTCTGTTTCCCGAAGGCACCCGCAGCCGCAGCGGCGCATTATTGCCGTTCAAGGCCGGGCTGTTGCAGGCCGCTATCGATGCTGGTGTGCCGGTGGTGCCGGTGGCAGTGGATGGCTGCGGCAAGGTGCTGCCGGTGGAGGGTGTGTTCAGGGTGCGCCCGGGCATCATCCGGGTACGTATCGGCGATCCGATCCCGGTGACCGGGCCGGATGCGCCGGACCGCCAGCAATTGACCAAGCAGGCACACGACGCCGTGGCTGCGATGCTCCAACCCAGGATTTGAGTTACCCGCTTATGGATTTCGTCGTGCCGCATGATCATCCCTGCCTGCCCGGGCACTTTCCGGGGCGCCCCGTGGTGCCTGGTGTGGTCGTGCTCGACCATGTGCTGCAGGCAGTGGAGGCCGCGTATGGCCCACGCGCGGCGGCACGCCTGCCGCAGGTGAAGTTCGTGCAGCCGTTGCTGCCCGGGCAGACGGCATCGGTCATGCTGGACGGCGCCGGCCCACGCTGGCGCTTTCGCGTGCAGCGCGCCGACGAGCTGCTGGTCAGCGGCGAACTGGTGGCGGAGGCGGCGCAATGAGCAGTCAGTGGAAGCAACGCCCGGAAGGCGGCGGACGTTTCGCGCTGTGGCTGATCCGCGGCATCGCCCAGCATGCCGGGCGTGCGGTGGGGCGCGCGCTGCTGTACCCGATCACGCTGTACTTCCTGCTGGTGCGTGCGCCCGAGCGCAGCGCCTCGCGTGCCTATCTGACGCGCGTGCTGGAGCGCCCGGCCACGCTGCGCGATGTGGCGCGGCATATCCACACCTTCGCTTCGACGATTCTGGACCGCGTGTACATGCTGTGCGGGCAGATGCAGCGCTTCCGGGTCGACATCACCGGGCTGGACCAGCTGCATGCGCAGATGGATCGCGGCCGCGGCGTGCTGATCTTCGGCTCGCACCTGGGCAGCTTCGATGCGCTGCGCGTGCTGGCCACCGAGCGGCCGGACGTGCAGGTCAAGGTGGTGCTGGACAAGGCGCACAACCGCGCCATGACCGAACTGCTGGGCGCGCTGAATCCGCAGCTGGCCGCCAACATCATCGACGCCGGCATGGACGCCACCTCGATCGTCATGGCGATCAAGGACGCCACCGACGCCGGTGCGCTGGTGGCGCTGCTGATCGATCGCCCGCGCGAGGGCGACCCGGCGTTGCCGGCGACGTTCCTCGGCCGCAACGCGATGTTCCCGACCTCGCCGTGGCTGATCGCCGCAGCGCTGAAGGTGCCGGTGGTGCTGGCGTTCGGCCTGTACCGCGGCGGCAATCATTACGAGCTGGCGTTCGAGACCTTCAGCGAGGGCCTGGACGTGCCGCGTCGCCAACGCGCACCGGTGCTGGCGGTACTCATGCGCGATTACGCGGCCAGGCTGGAACATTACACACGCTATGCGCCGTACAACTGGTTCAACTTCTACGATTTCTGGAACACCCACCATGCCGATGTGCCGCACCCTGCCGTGGATGCTGATACTGCTGTTCAGCGCCGCACCGCTATGCGCCGCACCGCCTGAGACGCTGGACGTCGGCCAGGTGCTGCAGCGCCTGGCACGCCCTGCACCGGTCAGTACCGAGTTCGTCGAACTGCGTGGCTCGGCGCTGCTGAAGACGCCGCTGCGCGTGCAGGGCCATTACCGTCGCCCGGACGCGCAAACCCTGGTGCGCGAGGTCAGCGCGCCGTATCGCGAGACCACCACGTTGCAGGGCGACGAGGGCGTGCTGGAACGCGAAGGCAAATCGCCGCGGCGTTTTTCGCTGAGCCGGGTGCCCGAGCTGGCCGGCCTGAAGTCCGGCTTCGGCGCGTTGCTGGCCGGCGACCGTGCGCTGCTGGAGCAGCACTACCGCATCAGCGGGCAGGGCCAGCCGCAGGCCTGGCAACTGACGCTGCAGCCCAAGGACGCTGCCGTGGCCAAGCAGGTGCGCGAGTTGCGGCTGTACGGGCGCAATGACGAGTTGCGCTGCATCGAGAGCCAGCCGGCCAAGGGCGACGTGCAACGCACGCTGCTGGCCGGTGCGGCGCGCGCGGCCGCAAGCGTGACCGATGCGGCCGCGCTGACCACGCTATGCCACGGATCGGGCGCGTGACGCAGCGCGCCCACGGCGCAAGCAAGCCGCTCGCACGATCCCATGCCGCGCGCGCGGCCGGTGGACGTTCCGCTGGCACAGCGAGGCTTGCGCATGGCGTTTAAGTTGAACGCAAACCGCCGCATCGGCCTGGCGCTACTGTGGCTGGTGTTGCTGGCGGTGGCCGGGTTCTGGTTGAGCGAGACGCTCAAGGTCACCGGTGATCTGCGCAAATTTATGCCCGCCCGCAGCAACGAGAAGGCGCCCGCACAGCCCGATGCCGCGCGCGCGGCCGGTGGACGTTCCGCTGGCATAGCGAGGCTTGCGCATGGCGTTTAAGTTGAACGCAAACCGCCGCATCGGCCTGGCGCTGCTGTGGCTGGCGTTGCTGGCGGTGGCCGGGTTCTGGTTGAGCGAGACGCTCAAGGTCACCGGTGATCTGCGCAAATTCATGCCCGCCCCGCGCACGCCGGCGCAGAAACTGCTGATCGAAGAGCTGGGCGAAGGCCCCGGCTCGCGCCTGTTGCTGATGGCTTTGTCCAACAGCGACCCGGCCACGCTGGCCGCGCAGTCGCAGGCACTGCAGCAGGCCCTGGCTGCACAACCGGAACTGTTCGAGCTGGTCGGCAATGGCGGCACTGCGGGGCTGGATGCGATCCCCGAGCGCCTGCTGCCGTATCGCTATCTGCTCAGCGACAGCTTCGACACCACGCCGCTGGATGCGCACACCCTGCAAGCTGCATTGCAGTCGCGCGTGCAGGATCTGGGGTCGCCGGCGGCGGCGCTGGTGGAGCCGTTGCTACCGCGCGACCCCACGCTGGAAGTGCTGCATCTGGCCGAAACCCTGCAGCCGGCCGCGGCGCCGCAGACGCGCAACGCGGTGTGGTTCGACCGTGCCGGTACCTCGGCCTTGCTGGTCGTGCAGACGCGCGCAGCCGGCTTTGATCCCACCGGCCAGCAACTGGCCTACGACGCGGTGCAGGCGGCCTTCGCCAAGGTCAGCAAGGGCAGCACGACCCGGCTTACCTTGACCGGCCCCGGTGCATTCGCCGTGGAAATCACCGCGCGCACGCAAGGCGAGGCGCAGTGGATCGGGACGCTGGATACGGTGGGACTGGTGTTGTTGCTGCTGGTCGCCTATCGCAGCTGGAAGATTCCGGTGCTCGGCGTGCTGCCATTGGCCAGCGCCGGCCTGGCCGGTCTGGCTGCGGTGGCGCTGCTGTTCGATGGCGTGCATGGCATCACCGTGGCCTTCGGCTTCACCCTGATCGGCGTGGTGCAGGATTACCCGATCCACCTGTTCAGTCATCAGCGTCCGGGTCTGGATCCACGCGACAACGCGCGTCATCTATGGCCGACGCTGGCCACCGGCGTGGTGTCCACCTGCATTGCCTATGTGACCTTCCTGTTTTCCGGGGTGGACGGCTTGCGGCAGCTGGCGGTGTTCACCATCGCCGGGCTGGCGACCGCCGCGATCACCACGCGGTGGCTGTTGCCGTCGTTGATTGACCCGGCACCGCGCGACTACGCCGATTCACGCATGCTCGCCGCGCTGTGGCGCGGCATCGCGCGCCTGCCACGGCCGCGCATCAGCCTGGCGCTGATCGCGCTGGTCGGCATCGCGGTGATCGCGTTCGCGCCGGGGCAGTTCTGGCAGAACGATCTGTCGAAATTGACCCCGGTGCCGCCCAAGGCCCTGGCGCAGGACACGCATCTGCGCCAGGAACTGGGCGCCCCCGACGTGCGTTACGTGCTCGCGCTGCCTGCCGCCAACGACGAGGCCGCGCTGCAGGCCAGCGAGCAGTTGCGCCCGCGCCTGGATGCCCTGGTGCGCGACGGCGCATTGACCGGTTACGACATGGCCGCGCGCTATCTGCCCAGCATCAAGACCCAGCATGCGCGTCAGGCCGCGTTGCCGGATGCTGCGCAAGCGCGCGCATTGACCGACAGTGCGGTGGCCGCCACACCGTTTCGCAGTGACGCGTTCGCGCCGTTCCTGCAGGACCTGGACGCTGCCAAGCGCGCCGCCCCGCTGTTGCCGAAGGACCTGGCCGGCTCGCCGATGGCAACGTCGGTCGGCGGACTGCTGCTGGGTCGCGGCGATCGCAGCACTGCGTTGGTGTCGTTGACCGGCCTGCGCGATCCGTCGGTACTGGCTGCCGCCGTGAAAGGCAGCGGCGCGCAGTTGCTGGATCTGAAGGACGCGTCAGAGTCCCTGGTGGCCGCGTATCGCGGACGTGTGCTCGGCGCGCTGGTACTGGCCGCGCTGTTGCTGGCGGTGACGGTGGCGATCGCGTTGCGCAGCCCGCGCCGGATCGTGCGCGTATTGCTGCCGATGGCGCTGACCACGGTGCTGATCCTGGCGATCCTGCGCGGCATGGGGGTGGAGCTCAACCTGTTCCATCTGATCGCGCTGATCCTGGCGGCAGGCCTGGGCCTGGATTACGCATTGTTCTTCGACCATGCCGGCGACGATCACGCCGACCAGCTGCGCACGCTGCATGCGCTGATCGTGTGCAGCCTGATGACGCTGCTGGTGTTCGCGCTACTGGCTGCCTCCAGCATCCCGGTGTTGCGTGCGATCGGCAGCACGGTGGCGCTGGGGGTATTGTTCAATTTCATCCTCGCCTTGCTGGTGTCGCGCGAGCCGACGCTGGAGCGCGTAAGACACGGAGATGCACATGCAGGGACGTGAGGCAATTGCCGCGCTGATTCCACACCAGGGCAGCATGTGCCTGTGGGAAGCAGTGCTGGAATGGGATGCGCAGCGCATTGTGTTGCGCAGCGATGCCCATCGCAGCGACACGCATCCGCTGCGTTGCAATGGCCGCCTGCGCGCGCTGCATCTATGCGAATACGGCGCACAAGCCATGGCTGTGCATGGCGGCTTGCTCGGCCGGGAATCGGGCAAGCCGGTGCGCCCGGGCATGCTGGTGGCGCTGCGTGCGGTGGACTTGCACGTCGCGTATCTGGACGACCTGCCCGATGCGATCGTCTGCGACGCACAGGTGTTGATGCAGGGCGAGGACAGCCAGCAATACAGTTTTCGCCTGAGCCACGCCGATCAGTTGCTCGCCGAAGGGCGCGCCACGGTGATGTTGGGCGCCGCGCAGGCCACCCCGGCCCCGTAGGAGCGCGCTTGCGCGCGATGGCCTTACCGCTGACGCCGCATCGCGCGCAAGCGCGCTCCTACAAGATGTAGGCGATCAATGCTGGATCTATTCCTGCGCCTGCTGCGAGTCGTTAGGATGAGGCTCTTTCCGCCGTCGCGTCTGCGGCTTTCATTGAGGCTTCCATGAGCACTTCCATTCCACAGCGCCGCGCACTCGTCACCGGCGGCAGCGGCGATCTTGGTGGTGCGATCTGCCGTCAGCTGGCGGCGCAGGGGCGCCATGTGATCGTGCATGCCAATCGCAATATCGCCCGCGCCGATGACGTGGTTGCAGCGATCGTGGCCGACGGCGGCAGCGCCGAGGCGGTGGCGTTCGATGTGGCCGATGCGCAGGCCAGTGCGGTGGCGCTGGCAAGCCTGCTGGAGGGCGGCCCGATCCAGATCGTGGTCAACAACGCCGGCATCCACGACGATGCGCCGATGGCGGGCATGAACGCCGAACAGTGGCATCGGGTCATCGACGTATCGCTGCACGGGTTCTTCAATGTCACCCAGCCGCTGCTGCTGCCGATGGCGCGTACGCGCTGGGGCCGCATCGTCAGCGTGTCGTCGGTGGCGGCGGTGCTGGGCAACCGCGGGCAGACCAACTACGCCGCGGCCAAGGCCGCCTTGCACGGCGCCAGCAAATCGCTGTCGCGCGAGATGGCCAGCCGCGGCATCGCCGTCAACGTGGTCGCGCCGGGCGTGATCGAAAGCGAGATGGTCGGCGAAAGCTTCGCGCCGGAAGTGATCAAACAACTGGTACCGGCCGGCCGGGTCGGCAAGCCCGACGAAGTGGCCGCGTTGGTGGCGTTTCTGTGTTCGGAGTCAGCCGGCTACATCAACGGCCAGGTCATCGGCATCAATGGTGGGATGGGCTGAGGGCGCCTAACGAAAACGACCGTGTTCGCCACCTGATGAGCACGATCCCCGACCAGCCCTGCTTTGGGATGTCGTAACGACGCTGAAGTTCAGCGCCTTGTTTGGCGTGAGAGCGATTGACCCGTGCAGATGCGTCGGCTGTAGAGCGGAGGAGCTGCGGCTTGGCCGCAGGGAACGTTGCGGGACAGGCTGCAAGTACGTCCATGTAGGCTCGGGCTGGCCGCCGGTGTCGCCGTGGTGCATCACACGCGCGGGGCAAGCTAGTGCAAATCAAGAAAAAACGCGCCGTTGCCGGCGCGGTTTTCAAACTCACGCCGCGTCGGCGTACCAGGCGGCGGTGAGGATCGGCTCGCCGATGGCGTTGGCGGTCAAGGCGTCCAGCCCATGGTCCGGCAGTGCGGCATGGCGTTGGCGTGCCTGCTGCAGGATCTCGCGTGCCAGCACCGCCATCTGCGCCACGTTGCTGTGGATGCGTGCGGCAAAGGCATCGTCGTCGAGGGTGTCGTTCAAGGCGCCATTGAGTTCGTTGAACCAGCCGATCAGGTATTGATCGAGCAGGCGCCCGTCGTCAGTGGCCAGGCCTTGTGCAGTGTTGTGCTGGCCCCAGTCGTGCAGCACACGCTGCATTGCCAGATTCATGTCGCGCGCATAGAAGAAATCGGACTTCATGCGCGAGAGCAGGCTGAGGTCGGCGATGCGTCCGCTGCAGAACAGCGGCGCCAGCAGCGACCAGTAGTAGGTGTAGTCCCAGATCACCTTGACCGGCATCACCTGCGCGTCGCCGAACAGCGCGTACTGATCCTGGTACAGGGTCAGGGTGTTTTCGTAGAACGAGAAATACAGCTGCTGATACAGCTCCACATACGGGCTGAGCGATCTGCCGGCGCGGTCGCGGCCGATCAGTTCGCAGATGTAGGTATTGGAAATCGCAATGAAGTCGCTGCCGGGCGAATAGAACGGGTCCAGGAACAAGCCCGCCTCGCCGGTCAGCGCCCAGCGCTGCGGCGAGAACACCTGCTTGCAGCCATAGGAGAAGTTACGCAGGAACAGGAAGTCCTGCAGCCGGTAGTCGGCCTTGTCGAGTGTGGCGGCGACCTGCGGCTGATGCGTGCGCAGCCAGGTCATCGCCTTGTCGTGGGTGTTCATCGTGTCCAGCGGGTGCATCGTTGCATCGCAGACGATGCCCAGCGAATGCGCGCCGGACGATAGCGGAATCAGCCAGAACCAGTAGCCCGGCCCGCACATGTGGTTGGTCGAGCGCCAGCGGTCCGGCGGCGTGCAGCGCTGCAGCCAGTTGCTGTCCTGCGACCAGCCATTGGGGTCGATCAGGCCTTCCACACGCCACCATACCGCATTGGCGTCGTGCGCATTGTCCTGCGCCAGGCCGAGCTTGCGCTTGAGCAGGCCGGCGCGGCCGCTGGCATCCACCACCCAGCGTGCGCTCAGCGTGCCGGCCTCGCCCGCGCGCTCGTAGCGCACGGCGTGGTCGGCCTGGTCATCGGACAGGTCCACGCCCTTGACGCTGCAGTTGTCGACAAACGTGATGCCCTGCGCGCGGGCGCGCTCGCCGAGGAAATTTTCGAAGCGGCCACGGTCGATCTGCCACGACGGCGTCGGCAGGATCTGGCTCACGCCCAGCTCGGTGCAGCGGTCGATGTCCTCGCGCTTGTCGGAGAAGAAGAAGCGGAACCCGAACTTGCGGATCTGCTCGGTTTCCAGATGCTCGCGCAGGCCCAAGACCTCGGCGAAGTAGTGCGCGCCGATCTCCACCGTGGACTCGCCCACCTTGAACGCCGCCTCGCGCACCGGGTGCGCACGGCGCTCCAGCACGGTGATCGCCAGTTCGGGGTCGCGTTGGCGCAGCTGCAGGGCCAGACTCAGGCCGGCCAGGCCACCACCGGTGATAACGACATCGGCACGCTGTGCATTCATGGGGATGGCTTGCTCTTGGTAACCGCCGGCACAGTAGCAAATTCGCCGTCAGCGTCGTCGATCAGCACCGGGTTGGCGCGCACGCGGCGGTACTCGCGCCAGATATGCCCGTAGCTCCAGGCCTGGACCACCACATGCGAGGTGATTTCCCACAGATCGCGTACCAGGCGGAAATGGCTCTTGCGGAACGCGCCCGGCGAGGTGCCGGCGTAGCGGGTTTCGATCGGCACCGCGACCACGCGCGCGCCGGCCTGGCGTGCGGCGGAAATCAGCAGTTGCGCTTCGAACACGAAGCCTTCGCCGGGCACGTCGGGCAGGGTGAACACCGAGGCCGGATACAGGCGCTGGCCGCTCTGGCTGTCGACCAGCTGGAAGCCGCAGGCCCAGGCGATGCCCCAGTCGCCGAAATCGTTGCCGATGCGGCGGATGGTGGGCTGGGTGGCGCGCTTGCGCATGCGGGCGCCGACGATGACGCAGCCGGGGTGGCGGTTGGCCGCCGCCAACAGGCGCGGGAAATCGGCGGCCTTGTGCTGGCCGTCGCCGTCCATGGTCATCACCGCGCGCATGCCCATCCGCTGCGCCTGCGCAAACCCGCTGCGCAACGCGGCGCCCTTGCCCTTGCGCTGCGGGTGCCGGATCAAGGTGATCGGCAGGCCGGCGATGCAGTCGGCAGTGCCGTCATCGGAGCCGTCGTCGATCACGATCACGTTGGAACAATAGGTCAGCGCATCGTTGACCACTTCACGGATGCGCAGCGATTCGTTCAGCGCCGGCACCAGGATCGCGGTGTCCTCGCGGGTCAGTGGCTGCCGGCTCACTGCTGGAGCTCCACGCGCAACACCCGGCCCGGGCCGGCGTACAGCGCCACGCGTTCGCCGCCAGTGGCGATCAGGTCGAACAACGGCAGCATCGGCGCCATCGCATTGGCGGCGACATGCCGCGCCAGCGGGCCGGCGCCCGTCGTCGGCGTGCCGTCGTCCAGCCACGCCCGCAACTGCGGCTTGCCGGCCTGGCCGGGCGCACCTAGCACCAGCGCGCCACCGAGCAGCCCCTGGCTGGGGGCGACCCGACCCAGCGGCCCGACCGAGCGGGCGTCGTAGCCGGCCAGCAGCACTGCGTCCATGCCGGCGGCACGTTGGACCAGCGCCTCCAGCAAGCCTTGCGCGAAGCTGCCCAGGCTGGCGCTGATCGCGGTGGCCGGGGTCATCGCCCCGGCGCCGATGGTCCAGTAGCCGGCCGCGGCGTTGTGCACCGAGTTGTGGAACTTGGTCGGCGAGATCGCCGTGGGGTCGCTGGCCAGGGTGGTGCACATGTAGTCGGAGATGGCCAGGTCGCCGTACGTGGAAGTGAAGATCGACGGCAGGCTGGCCGGCTCGCGGCCGGCGGCGGTGCAGGCGGCCAGCGCGGCCTCCAGCGAGACCGCCACCGTGTCCGGTGCGCGACGGCGCTCGTTGGCGGCCAGCAGCTGCGGCGCCGGGCGCGCGCCGGTGTCCTGCAGCGCGCCGCCGCGCACGAACGCCGCAGCGGCGTCCCAGCTCGGCAGGCCCTGGGTCCAGAAGCCGATCCCCTCGATGGTGGCAGCCAGCATCAGCGGGCCTGCCCGAACAGCAGCGAGCAGTTGTTGCCGCCAAAACCGAAGGAGTTGTTCATTGCGTAATCGATCTTGGAATGGGCATTGTCGAAACGGATCTGCGGGCCGCAGGCGGGGTCGGGCACTTCGCTGTTGAGCGTGCCCGGCAGCACGCCGTCACGCAGCGCCAGCAGCGCGATCACCGACTCGACGATGCCGGCTGCGCCCAGGGTGTGGCCGGTCCAGGCCTTGGTCGAGCTGGCGTGCAGGGTGGCCGGGAAGATCGCCGCCACTGCGGCGGCTTCGACGCTGTCGTTGGCCGGTGTGGCAGTGCCGTGCAGGTTCAGGTAGCCCACCGCGGCCGGCTCCAGGCCGGCGCGTTCGAGCGCGCCGCGCATCGCCAACTGCGCGCCCAGGCCCTGCGGATGCGGGGCGGACATATGGTGCGCATCGCTGGATTCGCCATAGCCGTACAGCCACAGCGTTGCGTCCGGTGCGGCAGCGGTGCGTTCGAGCATGGCAAAGCCGCCGGCCTCGCCCAGGCTCAGGCCGACCCGGCGCGCATCGAACGGCTGGCACAGCTCCGGTGCCACCACCTGCAGCGAGTTGAAGCCGAACAGCACGCTGCCGCACAAGGTATCCACGCCGCCGACCAGGGCGGCATCCACCACCCCGGCATCGATCAGGCGCGCGGCCTGGGCAAACACCTTGGCGCTGGACGAACAGGCGGTGGCCACGGTCACGCTCGGGCCGCGCAGGCCGGTGGCGTGCTGCATGAAGTCGCCCAGCGAGTGCGGGGTGTGCACGATCGGGCGATCCAGGTCGTCGGGGAAGCGCGCGCCGTCGGCGTCTTCGACCAGCCGCGTGTAGGCCTCTTCGCTGGCGCCGATGCTGGAGGTGGAAGTGCCGATGATCACCGCCACGCGCTCGGCGCCGTAGCGCTGCGCGGCGGCCTGCACCGCCTCGGCCATGCCGTCCTGCTGCAGGGCCAGCCAGGCCAGGCGATTGTTGCGGCAGTCCCAGCCTTGCAGGGCCTCCGGCAACACGATGTCTTCCACGCCGTCGACGCGGCCGATCCAGCACGCCAGCGGCTGCGGGCCGAAATCGTTGCGACGCATGCCGCTGCGGCGAGCAGTCAGGGCGGCGGCCTGGGCATCGAGCCCGGCGCCGAGCGCGGTGGTGGACGTAAAAGCGGTGACGGCGACCGGGGCCATCTGGGACGAATGCTGCGCTTGGCTCACGGTGGTCTGGCTGGCAAGAAGTGGGCTCAGTATATCGATGGCGGGTGCGCCTCCCGTCGATGGCGCAACTGAACGTGCCGGTCATGTCGCTGACGGGGCTGGAGTTTTCGCGCGTTGCCGCGCTTTCGCCATCGGCGCAATTGGGACACAATCCTGCGACACACTTGCCGATCGAGCGCGACCACGCGCGCATGCACGCCTACGTCTATAAAAGCCAACGCAAGCAGGACACCTTCGTCTATCTCGCCACGCGCGACGACTTCTCCGGTCTTCCCGCCGCCGTGCACGCGCAGCTGGCGCCGTTCGCGTTCGTGCTGGAGGTGGCGTTGACGCCGGAGCGCCGTCTGGCGCAGGCCGACGTGGCCACGGTGCGCGAAGCGCTCGCCAGGCACGGCTTCTATCTGCAACTGCCCAAGACGGTGGTGCTGGCGGGCGAGTGCGACTATGACTGAGGCCGCACGGGCCGCACGCTTGCGGGCCGCAGCGCTGGCCGGCCTGGCCGGCGTGGCGTTGTCGTTGCTGGGCGGCATCGGCGGCGGTGTCGCCGCGGTGACGCTGTGGCTGGCGCAGCCGGCGTTCGCGCTGGCGGTGTCGTGGGCGCGCGGTAGCCGCGCACTGCCCAGCCAGCCGCGTGCGGTTGCGCAGGCAGTGCCGCCGTTGCTGACGATCTGGGGTGTGGGCCTGCTGGCGCTGGCCGCCCTGATCAGCTGGCCGCTGACCGCCCTGCGCGACAGCGGCAGCCTGGCCGCCGCATTGGCCTTGAGTGTGGCGGTCAGCGCCGCGTTGCTCGGGTTGTGGCGGACCTGGCCGCTGTGGGGCGAGGTCGAACGCGATGGCGGCGCCCTGGCCCCGCGCTGGCATGCGCTGGCGACGCAGGAGTTGCACGCCTGGCGCGGCCTGCTGGCCGCTGCCCTGGTGCTGGCGATGTGCACGCTGGTGGTGGCGCTGGCCTGGCCGGGCTGGTTGTCGAGCAGCCTGCGCTGGAGTCTGGCGATCGCGGCCAGCGTGCTGCTGCCCGCTGCCCACCTGCTGTTGCAACGCACGGCCGCCCCGGCGCGCAGCGATGCCCCGGCGGCCCTGCAGGCGGCCGATTTCTTTTCCGAAGCGGCGGCCGAGCCGCGTCCGCTGGAGCCGGTGGCCCAGCACCAACTGGTGCCGGAGCTGTTCGAGGCCGCGCGCAGCGGACGCGTGGACCGCGCGCTGCAGTTGCTCGACGCCGGGGCCGACCCGCAGGCGATGCCGCTGCCGGAGTGGCGCGACCAACGCAGCCTGCCCGCGCTGGCCGCGGTGCTGCCGGATCTGCGCCTGCTGCGCGAGCTGATCGTGCGCCGCGTCGACGTCAACCAGCCGCATCGCGGCATGACCCCGTTGCTGGCCGCCACCCGCGACAGCTGGCATGGCCGCCCGGATGCGGTGATGACGCTGCTGGCCAACGGGGCCGACCCGCGCGCCTGCGACAACGACGGCAACACGCCGCTGCACCACGCGGTGCGCAGTTCCGACCCGGGCGTGGCCGCGCTGCTGCGCGATGCCGCCGCCGAACTCGATGCGCTCAACAACGAAGGCCACTCGCCGCTGGCGATGGCCTGCCAGGTCGGCAACTGGCGGCTGGCCAAGTTCCTGCTGGAACGCGGCGCGCACTCCGAACCGGAAGGTGGCGCGCCGGTGCTGCTGGCCGCGGCCGGCACCGAGGAAGACGACCCGGCCGGCGTGCAACTGCTGCTCAAGCACAAGGCGCGCGTGGATGCGCGCGACCGCCAACGCCGCAGTGCCCTGCACGAAGCCGCGTTGGCCGGACATGGCGACATCGTCGAGGCGCTGCTGGCGGCCGGCGCCAATCTGGAAGCGCGCGATCTGCTCGGCCGCACGCCGTGGCTGGATGCGGCGCGGCAGGCGCGCAGCGGGGTGCTCGAACGCCTGGTCGCACGCAAGGCCGACGTGCTGGCCATCGACGGCGAGGGCCGCAATGCGGTGATGCTGGCCTGCGCCGCCGACAGCGTGTCGCCGGCGCTGATCCGGCGCCTGCTCGAGCTGCAGGTGCCGGCCGACAGCGCCGACGCGCACGGCCGTCGCGCGGTGGATGTGGCCGCCGAAGCCGGGCGCTGGGCGATCGTGCAGTTGCTCGATCCCGGCTATCCCTTGCCGGCGGCGGTCAGTGACGCGCACGGCGAGAGCCCCGGCGTGACGGTACTGCCCGATCGCCCGCCACTGGTTCTGCTGCGCGAAGGCCTGCAGTTCGGCCAGCGCGACGGTCTGGTCGCACTGGCCCGCCTGTGCGGCCCAGAAGAACTCGGCGGCCTGCTGCACGACGCGCATCTGGCCTTGAACGCCGATGCGGTGGACTGGCTGCTGCGCCACGGGGCCGATGCCGAAGTGCGCGATGCCTGCGGCGATGTGCCGATGTTTGCGCTGCTGTCGCGGGGCGTGGAGGCGGTGCCGGCGCTGCAGGCGCTGCTGCGCCATGGCGTGTCGCCGGCCGGTGCCGGCGGCCTGACGCGGCTGCTCAGCGCCTGCGTGCAGCACGATGCGGCATCGCGCGGGCTGGAACAGTTCGCGCTGGAACTGCTGGAACGCGGCGCCGACCCGTTCGCCGCATCGGCGGCCGGCGATCCGCCGTTGTCGCTGGCGGTGCGGCTGGGCTGGCTGCGCCTGCAGCAGTGGCTGCTGGAACACGGCGTGGACCGCGAGGCGCGCGACAGCCATGGCATGACCGCGCTGCACCTGGCCACCGCGCTGGGCCGCGAGGCGTCGCTGAAATTGCTGGTCAAGCAGGGTGCCTCGCCGGAAGCGCGCGCTGCCGACGGGCAGACCCCGCTGGGTGTGGCGCTGTCGATCGGCCGCCGCGACCTGGCCGACTGGCTGGACTGGCGCATCTGGTCGCTGCCGCAGCGCAGCCTGCGCGAAGCGGATGTGCCGGCCGCCGCAATGGTCGGCGACACCGATGCGGTGCGTCGGCTGATCGATCTGGGCCTGCCGGTCGATGCGATCGATGCCCAGGGCTGCACCGCGTTGCTGCGTGCCGCCGGTGGTGGCCATCTGGGCGTGGTGGCGCATCTGCTCGGTCGCGGCGCCGACCCGCAACGCGCGGCCAATAGCGGCGCCACGCCGTTGTCGGCGGCGGTGAGCATGCGCCAGACCGAGATCGTGGCCGCGCTGCTGCAGGCCGGCGCGCAGATCGAGCACCGCCTGCCCGGCGGCGTCACCGTGCTGATGCTGGCCTGCGCGCTGGGCCTGCCGGATATCGTGGCGCGCCTGCTCACCGCGGCGGCCGATGTGCACGCCAACGACGGCCAAGGCCTGGCGCCGCTGCATTGCGCCGCGCTGTACGGCTTCACCGCGCGCGACAAGAGCCGCCTGCTGGCCTTGCTGGATACCTTGCTGCTGGCCGGCGCCGACCCGGACTACCTGGCCGGCGGCCGGGTCAGCCCCTTGCTGCTGGTGCTGGGCGCGCGCGCCGAACCGGGCACCGCCTGCGACGAGCAGGTGGTGCTGGCCGGCGTGGAACGCCTGCTCGACGAAGACGTCTCGCTGGACGTGGCCGATCAACGCGGTTTCGGTCCGCTGCACCTGGCCGCACTGCACGGCCTGCCGTTGCTGGTGCAGCGCCTGCTGCGTGCCGGCGCCGATGCCGACCGCCGCGACGCGCTCAACCGCACCCCGCGCGAGATCGCGATCATGCGCGGCTTCATCGATGTGGCCGGCCAGTTCGAACCCGCCTTGCCGGGGGTGTCCTCGATGGCGCGCTTCCTGCGCGAAGGCCGCTGAGCCAGCGCGGCGGCACACCGCTGCGGGTGCTGTTCGTGTGCAGCCGCAACCGGCTGCGCAGCCCCACCGCCGAGCGCGTGTTCGCCGACTGGCCGGGCGTGCAGACGCAATCGGCCGGGCTGGCCGCCGATGCGGAGGTACAGCTCACCCCGGAGCTGTTGCACGAAGCGCAGCTGGTGCTGGTGATGGAGCGTCGTCACCTGCAGTTGCTGCGTAAGCGCTTCGCCGCGCATCTGCGCCATTGCCGGGTGATCTGCCTGCAGATTCCCGACGATTACGCGTACATGGATCCGGCACTGATCCGTCGCCTGGAACACACGGTGCCACCGTTGCTGCGTCTGCCGGCGCAGTCGTAACCTGATCCCGACACCGCGCATGCAAAACTTGGCGCTCCCTCGCACGAAGGAAGCGCCTCTACGATGAGCGTGCGTATCGAGGACCACGCCATGCTGGGCAATTGCCACAGCGCGGCCCTGGTCGACCACCGCGGCACCATCGACTGGCTGTGTCTGCCACGTTTCGATTCCGATGCGTTTTTCGCGTCCCTGCTGGGCGATGAGCAGCACGGGCAATGGGCGTTGTCGCCGGCCGGCGACTTTCGCAGCGAGCGTGCCTACGAAGACGACAGCCTGGTGTTGTGCACGCGCATGCACACCGACACCGGCATGGTGGAACTGGTCGACTTCATGGTCGCCAGCGATGAAGGCGACGGCCACCAGCACCTGGTGCGGATCGTGCGTTGCGTGCAGGGCCAGGTGCCGATGCACATGCGCCTGACCTTCCGCTTCAACTATGGCCGCACCGTGCCATGGGTGACGCGCATCGACGGTGGCATCCGCGCCATTGCCGGCCCCGACCAACTGGCGCTGCGCTCGCCGCAGGCGCTGCACGGCGAGGACATGGGCACCGAAACCGACTTCACGCTGCGGCAGGGCGAGAGCACCTGGTTTGTGCTCAGCCACGGCCTGTCGCATCAGCCCACGCCGGCGGCGATCGATCCGGAACAGGCGCTGCAACGCACGACCGCGTTCTGGCATGGCTGGGCGCGGCGCTGCACCGATGTCGGCCCCTGGACCGCGCAGGTGCGCCGCTCGCTGGTGGTACTGAAAGGGCTCAGCTATCTGCCCACCGGCGGCATCGTCGCCGCACCGACTGCCTCGCTGCCCGAGCATCTGGGCGGCAGCCGCAACTGGGATTACCGCTACTGCTGGCTGCGCGATTCGGTGTTCACCCTGATCGCCTTGCTGCAGGCCGGCTATCGCGACGAAGCAGAAGCTTTTCGCGACTGGGTGCAACGCGCCATCGCCGGTTCGCCGGATCAGTTGCAGGCGCTCTACGGCATCGCCGGCGAGCGCCGCCTGCAGGAGTGGGAGGCGCACTGGCTGCCCGGCTATGAAAATTCCGGGCCGGTGCGGATCGGCAACGGCGCGGTGGACCAGTTCCAGCTCGACGTCTACGGCGAGTTGATCGGCGCGTTCCATTACGCGCGCGAAAAGGGCGTGGCGCCGCCGTCCGATGACGATGGCTCGTCGGCATCGTTGCTGGAAAAGGTGCTGGAAACGCTGGAAACGCTGTGGCGCCTGCCCGACGAAGGCATCTGGGAAATCCGCGACGAGCGCCGTCATTTCGTGCATTCCAAGGTGATGGCCTGGCTGGCGTTCGACTGCGGCGCGCGCGATGGCATCACCAACGCCGATGCGGCCAAGCGCGCGCACTGGGGCCGCATTGCCGACGACATCCGCGCCGAAGTGCTGGAAAAAGGCGTGCACCCGGACGGGCACTTCGTGCAGAGCTACGGCTCCGATCGCCTGGATGCGGCGTTGTTGCTGATCCCGATCGTGGGGTTCCTGCCGGCCGACGACCCGCGCATCGCCGCGACTGCCGATGCGATCGCACGCGATCTGACCATCGATGGATTGGTCGAACGCTATCGCGCCGACGACAGCGCCGACGGCTTGCCGGCCGGCGAGGGCACCTTTCTTGCCTGCAGCTTCTGGCTGGTGGAAAACTACGCCCTGCTTGGGCGCACCGAGCAGGCGCGCGCCCTGCTCGAGCGCCTGCTCGGGCTGTGCAACGACGTGGGCCTGCTCGCCGAAGAGTACGACCCGCGCAGCAAGCGCATGCTTGGCAACTTCCCGCAAGGGTATTCCCACGTGGCTCTGGTCAATGCGGCATTGCGCCTGCACGGACGCATGGGCAAAGAGGAAACACATCCATGAACGAACAAGCCACCACCCCGCCGTGCATCATCGTGGTGTTCGGTGCACGCGGCGATCTGACCAAGCGCCTGGTGATGCCGGCGCTGTACAACCTGCGCCGCTCCGGCGCACTGGGCGAGCAGTTCGCCATCGTCGGCATGGATCACGGCGATATCAGCGAGCGTTCGTGGCGCACCATGATGGGCCAGTCGATGACCCAGCTGCTCAGCAGCCGTGATGCCGAATTCCAGACCGACGAGTTCGACACCGACACCTGGGAGTGGCTGCGCGAGCGCATGCATTATCTGCGCGGCGATTTCACCGACCTGGGTGCCTATCAAACCCTGGGGGGCGCGCTGGAGAAGCTGCACAAGCGCTACGGCACCCAGGGCAACGTGCTGTTTTACCTGGCCACCGCCGCACGCTTCTTCGAGCCGGTATTGCTCAACCTGGGCGAAGCCGGGCTGGTCAAGCAACGCGAGGGCGAGGGCTGGCGTCGGGTGATCGTGGAAAAACCCTTCGGCCACGACCTGCCCAGCGCCGTCGCGCTCAACGCCACCGTCGCCAAGGTGCTGCATGAGGACCAGGTGTTCCGCATCGACCACTTCCTCGGCAAGGAAACCGTGCAGAACATCCTGGCGTTCCGCTTCGCCAATGGCCTGTTCGAGCCGGTGTGGAACCGCGACCGCATCGATCATGTGCAGATCACCGCCGCCGAAACCATCGGCGTGGAAGGGCGCGGGCGCTTCTACGACCCCACCGGCTGCCTGCGCGACATGGTGCCCAATCACCTGTTCCAGTTGCTGGCGATGATTGCGATGGAGCCGCCGGCTGCATTCACCACCGAAGCGATGCATCGCCGCCGCGCCGAAGTGATCGAGGCGGTGCGCCCGATCAGGCCCGAAGACGTGGTGCGTGGCCAGTACGCCTCCGGTGCGGTCAACCGCAGCGCCGTGCCCGGCTATCGCGAAGAAGACACGGTGCCGGACGATTCGGAAACCGAAACCTATGTGGCGATGAAGCTGCAGGTCGACACCTGGCGCTGGGCCGGCGTGCCGTTCTACCTGCGCACCGGCAAGCGTCTGCGCGAGCGCACCACCGAGATCGCGATCCGCTTCAAGCCCGCGCCGCTGGCGCCGTTCCGCAGCACCGAAGTGGGCGGCTATGGCCCCGACTGGCTGGTGCTGCACATCCAGCCCGACGAAGGCATCTCGCTGCAGTTCGACGTCAAACGCCCCGGCGCGCAGGTCAGCCTGGCACCGGTGCGCATGGACTTCCGCTACCGCGACTGGTTCCCCAAGGAATACACGGTGGGCTACGAGCGCCTGCTGCAGGACTGCATGAACGGCGAGGCCGGCCTGTTCCAGGATGCGGCAATGGTGGAAGGTGCCTGGCGCATCGTGCAACCGATCCTGGATGCCTGGAAGCAACCGCCCAGCGATTTCCCCAATTACGCCGCCGGCAGCGCCGGCCCCTCGGCCGCCGACGCCTTGCTGGCGATGAACGGTGGACACGCCTGGCGCGCGCTCACCCCCGGCCGCAAGCCACCGCCGCGCCGCGCACCGGAAGCGCGCAGCAGCGCCACCACGCCGATCAAGAAAGCCACCGGGAAGACGGTCAAGAAGGCTGCCAAGGCGCCGGCCAGGAAGATCACCAAGGCGGCAGCCGAAAAGGTCACCAAGGCGCCAGCCAAACGCGCATCCGCGGCTGCAGCAAGACCATCGCAGGATGCGGCTACGTCGCCGGGCAGTGCGGCAAAGAAAGCCGCGGGCAAACGCGCAACCAGCAAGGTCGCAAAGACCGCCGGCAAAACCGCGGCAGGCAAGAGCGCAGCGAAGAAGTCGGCCAGCAAGACCGCGGTGCGCGCGCCACGCCGCTGACGGAGGCAGCCGCCGCAGCTCCACGTAGGAGCGTGCCTGCGCGCGACGGGCTTTATCGGTAACGCCCGGGTCGCGCGCAGGCACGCTCCTACGAACGGCGCAGCGATGGTGGGTGGTTGGTGGGGGCGCTGCTGCAGGTGGTGTTCGCCTATATCGGCCCGGCCGCCATCACATCGGCGTATGACTTGGACGCAATCGGCCGCTTGCGTGCAGGTCGTCGCCGAGGCAACGATGGCGCCGTTGCCGTTGACGAACGATGCACCACATCCACGTAGGAGCGTGCCTGCGCGCGCCGGGATTTATCGGTAACGCCCGGTCGCGCGCAGGCACGCTCCTACGAACGGCGAAGTGATTGTGGGTGGTTGGTGGGGCTCGCCATCACATCGGCGTATGACTTGGACGCAATCGGCCGCTCGCGTGCAGGTCGTCGCCGAAGGCAGCGACGGCGCCGTTACCGTTGACGAACGATGCACCACATCCACGTAGGAGCGTGCCTGCGCGCGACGGGCTTTATCGGTAACGCCCGGGTCGCGCGCAGGCACGCTCCTACGAAGGGCTCAGCGATCCTGTGTGGTAGGCGCGGGCTCGCCGTCCACATCGGCCTTGATGTCGGCTTCGAACAGATTCATCAGGTCGGCGCGTGCGTCGCGCGAGGTCTGGATCACCTTGGCTTCGTCGTCGTAGACCAGGTGCTGGCGATGCAGCAACTCTTCGTCGTGCTGGCGGAAGCGTTTGACGTGATCCTTGGCGACCGCCTCGCCCAGGCCGAGCGAGGTCAGCACGCGTTCGCTCAGTTCCAGGCTGGAGGCGAACACCTCGCGGAACGGTTCGGCGCCCAGGTCCATCAGTTTCCAGGCGTGCTGGCGATTGCGTGCGCGCGCCAGCACCGTGGCCTGTGGATACAGCCGGCGGATCAGCCGCACCGTCTTGATGTTGGTGTCCGGGTCGTCCACCGCGATCACGAATACCTTGATGCGGTCGGCGCCAGCGGCGCGCAGCAGTTCCGGTCGCGTGGGGTCGCCATAGTACAGCTGGCTGCCGAAGCGGCGCAGATCTTCCACGGTGTCCGGGTTGTGTTCCAGCGCCACGAACGGCACATGCCGCGCGGTCAGCAGGCGCGCGACCACCTGACCGAAGCGGCCCATGCCGGCGACCAGCACCTTGGGCGTCTGCGCATCGATGGTGTCGAACGGGCGGTCGGACTTGGGCGCATGCAGCCGCAGCGGCCCGTTGAGGATGCGCTGCATGCCCAGCAGCAACAGCGGGGTCAGCGCCATCGACACGCCGACGACGGCCACCAGCCGGTCGTGGTTGGCGCGCTCCAGCAAGCCGACCCGATCGGCCTCGTTGAACACCACGAAGGCGAATTCGCCACCCAGCCACAACACGCTGCCCAGCATCAGGCTGCTGCGCAGCGGCAACTTCGCCACGCTGCCGATGCCGACCAGCAGCGAGAACTTGACCACCAGCAGGATCGCCACGCCGCCGGCGATCAGGCCTGGCTCGGCGACCACCCGGTTCAGATCGATGCCCATGCCGACCGAGATGAAGAACAGCCCCAGCAGCAATCCTTCGAACGGCTCGATCTGCGATTCGAGCTCATGGCGGAATTCCGAATCGGCCAGCAGCACGCCGGCGATGAAGGCGCCCAGGCTGGCGCTCAACCCGGCTTCCTGCATGATCCAGGCGGTGCCCAGCACCACCAGCAGGGCGCTGGCGGTGAACACTTCCGGCATGCGCGTGCGCGCCACCACGTTGAACAGATGGCGCAGCACGAAGCGCCCGCACAGGATCACCAGCGCCAGTGCTGCGACCGCCTTGGCCACGTCCGGCCATGCCAGCGTGGCGTTCTTGCTGCCGCCGAGCAGCGGAATGGCCGCCAGCAACGGAATGGCGATCAGATCCTGGAACAGCAGGATGGCGAACGCCAGGCGCCCGTAGTCGCTATTGAGCGCCTTGCGCTCGGCCAGCAGCTGCAGGCCCACCGCGGTGGACGACAACGCCAGCGCCACGCCGACGATCAACGCGCTCTTCCAGCCCAGGTTGCCGAGCATCAGCAGGCCACCCAGGATCAGCGTGGTCACCACTACCTGGGTGGCGCCGGCACCGAACACCGAATGACGCATCACCTTCAGGCGGGCCGGCGACAGTTCCAGGCCGATCACGAACAGCAGCATCACCACGCCGATCTCGGCCGCGCCGCTGATGCGCTCGGCATCCTGCACCACGCCCACGCCATCGGGCCCAAGCACCACACCGGCGACCAGATAGGCCAACACCGCGCCCAGGCCGAAGCGCTTGAACACCGGCACCGCCACGATGGCGGCCAGCATCAGCACCAGAGCCAGTTCCAGACCACCGCTATGCATGCACGTTCTCCGTTGAGGTTCGCATTATGCCGCCCGCGGTCGGCTGCTGGCCTGGATCGGCGTGCGCTGCGTGCAACTGTGTGGATTGGCGGTGTGCTCTGGTCCGGTGATGCAAGCCGGCAGCACCACATCGCGGGCAGCAATGCGCCACGTCGTCCGCATGACTGAGCCGCATGTCGCCAGGTCGTTCCGCATTGCATGCGTGCACGCAGCCGCCGTTGCAGGCAATGACCCACGGTCCTGGTCGGTCGCGCACGGCCGGTCGTCGGGTGCAGTGCAGTCGCTTGTCGACATGACAGGCCCGGCGTTGTGGCGTCCGCCTGGACGCCCGCTGAGCATGGCCTGCGCAGGGCATTGACCAAGCGGGCGCAGGCGCGCAGACTGCGCCGCGCTGCCGCCCGGATCACCGGTCGGTACGCACCCTTCGGAGCCCTTACTCATGTCCAGCGACAGTCACCCTAGACCCGGGTCGATGACCCAGCTGGCGCACGCCTGAGGCTCAGGTTCGCCGGCTGTCATCGACGACGGTCGTCACCAGGCGAACCACCATGTACAACGAAACCCTGCGCCTTGCCCAAGGCGTCGATGCCTTGATCGCACCCATCGCCGACTTCAACACGGCCGATGCGGTGGAATACCTCAACACCCTCGACCGCGACGAGGCCGCACAGGTGCTGGCCGCGCTGCCGCAGCCGCGTGCGGTGAAATTGCTCGAACAGCCCGAGCTGCATGCCGCCAGCGCGCTGGTCGCGTTGCTGCCGGCCGAGCAGGCCGCCTCCCTGCTCGGGCAGATGGCCGACGACCGCGCCACCGACATCTTCCATGGCCTGGATGCCGAGCAGCGCCAGCCGCTGCTGTGGCTGCTCAGTGCCGAGGCGCGGCTGTCGATCCAGGCGTTGATGCGCTACCCGCCCAATACCGCCGGCGCGCTGATGACCACCGAGTTCGTGGCGGTGCCGGCCGACTGGACGGTGGGCCGCACGCTGCAGCACATCCGCGAGGTGGAGCGCAGCCGCGAGACGGTCTATGCGATCTATCTGCTCGACCCGCACAGCCGCGTGCTGACCCAGGTGGTCACCATGCGCCGGCTGATCACCGGCGCGCCGGAGGCGCCGATCCTGGACGTGGCGCAGGTCAACCCGCCGGTCACGGTGGACCCGGCACTGGACCAGGAAGAAGTCGCCCGCCTGATCCGCCGCCACGACCTGCTGGCGATCCCGGTGGTGGATGCGCACGGCCATGTGCTCGGCATCGTCACCGTGGACGATGTGCTGGACGCATTGATCGCCGAATCCACCGAGGACGTGCACAAGTTCGGCGGCATGGAAGCGCTGGACAAGCCCTACATGCAGATCGGCTTCGGCCAGATGATCAAGAAGCGCGCCGGTTGGCTGAGCGTGCTGTTCCTGGGCGAAATGCTCACCGCCAGCGCGATGCAGCACTTCGAGGACGAGCTGTCCAAGGCGGTGGTGCTGACCCTGTTCATTCCGCTGATCATGAGCTCGGGCGGCAACTCCGGCTCGCAGGCCACCTCGCTGCTGATCCGCTCGCTGGCACTGCGCGAGCTGCGCCTGGGCGACTGGTGGAAGGTGGCGCTGCGCGAGCTGCCGACCGGGCTCACCCTGGGCACCATCCTGGGCATCCTGGCGATCGTGCGCATCACCATCTGGCAGACCGCCGGCCTGTACGACTACGGCCCGCACTGGCAGATGGTGGCGCTGACCATCGGCGCGGCGCTGATCGGCATCGTCACCTTCGGCTCGCTGTCCGGCTCGATGCTGCCGTTCGTGCTGCAACGGCTCGGCTTCGACCCGGCCAGCGCCTCGGCGCCGTTCGTGGCCACGCTGGTGGATGTCACCGGGCTGGTGATCTATTTCAGCATTGCCGCGGCGATCTTGAGTGGCACGCTGTTGTAATCGGTTGCCTTGGAGGCCTGGCGAGCAGTCGCCAGGCCTCTATCCATGCCGGACGTGTCTCGACTGACCGGAAGGGTGAATGCCTGCGTCCTTGGCGCATCAGGTGCATCGGCCTGGCGCATCGCCGACTCTAGCGATGCCTCTGCACCCCGGTAAGGGTGGTGACCCCGGCGTGACACACTCATGGTGCACAGCGCGCCGATGCCTGGATCCATCAGTGCGTGTACCGTAGCGCGATGGCATTGTTCTCTTCCGCACGATGAGTACCTACCACCTGCAGCAGGTCTTTCGTCCCACCACCGTGGCGGTGGTCGGCGGCAGTCCGCGCGATCGCTCGGCCGGGCGGGCGGTGGTGCGCAATCTGCGCGCGGCCGGGTTTCCCGGGCAGATCGGCTGGGTGAGCCCGCGCTACAGCGAGATCGATGGCGTGCGCACGGTGGGGCGGCTGACCGATCTGCCGTGGGTGCCGGACCTGGTGGTGATCACCGCGCCAGCGCGCATCGTGCCGCGCATCGTGTCGATCGCGGCGCGGCGCGGGGTGGCCGCGGCGATCATCCTCACCGCCGGGCTGGGCAACGGCCCCGGCTCGCCGGCCGCGCGCATGGAGGCAGCCGCGCGCGCCAAGGGCATGCGCATCCTCGGCCCGCACTGCCTCGGCGTGATCGCCCCACATGCGCGGCTCAATGCCAGCATCGCCGCGCATTGCCCGCAGGCCGGCGACCTGGCGCTGATCTCCGAATCCAGCGCGATTGCCGCAGCCTTGGTGGAATGGGGCGTGGCACGCTCGGTGGGGTTCTCGGCGGTGGTGTCGCTGGGCGATACGCTGGATGTGGATTTCGGCGATCTGCTTGACTACTTCGCTACCGACTACCGCACCCGCGCGATCCTGCTGTACGTCGAACGCATCGGCGATGCGCGCAAGTTCATGTCGGCCGCACGCGCCGCCGCGCGCGCCAAGCCGGTGGTGGTGGTCAAGTCCGGGCGTCAGTTCCGCATCAATCCCAATGCCGACACCCACGCGCAGGCGCTGGCCGGCTCGGACGCGGTGTATGGCGCGGCATTCGCACGTGCCGGCCTGTTGCGGGTGGGCGCGCTGGACGAATTGTTCGCCGCCGCCGAAACCCTGGGCCGGCTCGGCAGTTTTCCCGGCCGGCGGCTGGCCATTCTCAGCAACGGCGGCGGGGTGGGGCAGCTGGCGGTGGACCAGCTGGTGCTGCGCGGTGGCACCCTGGCCGAGCTGTCGGCCAAGACGCTGGAGCGGCTGGATCAGTCGCTGCCGCAGGGCTGGTCGCGCAGCAATCCGGTCGACATCATCGTCGATGCCGACGGGCCGCGTTATGCGGCGGCGATCGAAGCCCTGCTGGACGATCCGGAGAACGACGCGCTGCTGGTGGTCAACGTGCCCACCGCGTTCACCTCCTCGGCCGATGCGGCCAAGGCGCTGACCCGCGCGCTGGACCAACGCAACCGCTACCAGCGCGAAAAGCCGGTGTTTGCCGTATGGCTGGGCCAGGACGATGCGGCGATCGCCGCGCTCAATGCCGCGCGCGTGCCCACCTATGCGACCGAGTCGGACGCGGTGCGCGGCTTCACCCACCTGGTGCGCTACCGCGAGGCGCAGGCGGCGTTGATGGAGACCCCGCCCAGCCTGCCGGAAGATTTCGTGGTGGATGCCGGCATCGCCCGGGCGGTGGTCGACGACGCCCTGGCCGCCGGTCGGCGCTGGCTGGACCCGGTCGCCACCAACCGCCTGCTGGCCGCCTACGGCATCCCGATCGTGCCGCTGCAGGTGGCTGCCACCGCCAACGAGGCCGCGTTGCTGGCCGACCCGTTACTGGCCGTCGGCCGCACGGTGACCTTGAAGGTGCTGTCCAGCGACATCGCGCACAAGTCCGATGTGGATGGCGTGCGCCTGAACCTGTCCAGCGTGGCGGCGGTGCGCGAAGCGGCGACCGGCATCCTGGCGCGTGCGCGCGCCGCGCATCCCAATGCGCTGATCGAAGGAGTGATCGTGCAGCCCACCGTGCTGCGGCCCAAGGCGCGCGAACTGATCGCCGGGATCGCCGACGACCCGGTGTTCGGCCCGGCGATCGTGTTCGGGCGCGGGGGCACCGCTGTGGAAGTGATCAACGACCGCGAACTGGCGTTGCCGCCACTGGATCTACGCCTGGCCCACGAGCTGATCGGCCGCACCCGGGTGTCGCGCATCCTCAAGGCCTACCGCGACGTGCCGGCCGCCGACGAGCGCGCGGTGGCGTTGGTGCTGGTCAAGCTGGCGCAGCTGGCCGCCGACATCCCCGAAATCACCGAGCTGGACATCAACCCGCTGCTGGCCGACCGCGATGGCGTGATCGCGCTGGACGCGCGCGTGGCGGTGGCGCCGGCGCGCAAGCTGCACAAGGGCCGCGGCCATCCGCGTTTTGCGATCTTCCCGTACCCGAAGGAATGGGAGCGCCAGATCGGGCTGGGCGATGGCACGCATGCGCTGGTGCGCCCGGTGCGCCCGGAGGACGACGCGCTGTTCCGCGCGTTCTTCGCACGGGTCACCGACGAAGACCTGCGGCTGCGCTTCTTCCAGTCGGTCAAGCATTTCAGCCACGAATTCATCGCGCGGCTGACCCAGCTCGATTACGCGCGCTCGATCGCGCTGGTGGCCATCGACCCCAAGACCGGCGACATGCTCGGCGCGGTGCGGCTGCATGCCGACGCCGACTACGAGCGCGGCGAATACGGCATCCTGATCCGCTCCGACCTCAAGGGCCACGGCATCGGCTGGCAGCTGATGCGCATCATGATCGAGTACGCGCGCTGGCTGGGCCTGAAGCAGATCGAAGGCCAGGTGCTGCGCGAGAACCGCACCATGCTGGCGATGTGCCAGAGCCTGGGCTTCGGGGTCCGCCCGGATCCAGACGATGCGACCCTGATGGCGGTGACACTCCCTATAATGGGCGAGCCACGCCCGGCCTGACCTCGCGTCACGCCGCGGTCCCCCATCCTCCACCGCATGCCGGATCTGCCGGGCCTCACCCTGGCCGGTTGCTTCGGCTGTCGTCTCGGCCCGCCTGGGAGTGTCAATGTTCCGCGATTTCAGAATGTCGTTTTTGGTCACAGCGATCTGCCTGGGCCTGGCTGCCTGGTGGGGTCATACCTCCTCGATGGGTATCTGGCAGGCGCTGTGGCTGTGCCTGGTGCTGAGCGTGCTGGAGGTGTCGTTGTCGTTCGACAACGCGGTGGTCAACGCCGGCGTGCTCAAGCACATGAACGCGTTCTGGCAGAAGCTGTTCCTCACCGTCGGCATCCTGATCGCGGTGTTCGGCATGCGCCTGGTGTTTCCGATCGTGATCGTGTCGGTGGCCACCGGCATGGGCCTGGTGCCGGTGATGCAGATGGCGCTGAAGGAGCCGGACCGCTACAGCCAGGTGCTGACCGACAACTACCCGTCCATTGCCGCCTTCGGTGGCATGTTCCTGTTGCTGGTATTCCTGAACTTCCTGTTCGACCAGGAGCGCAAGCTGCACTGGCTCGGCCCGGTGGAACGGCTGGTCGGCAAGCTGGGCAAGGCCGATGCGATGTCGGTGATCGTGGCGGTGACGGTGCTGCTGTGCACCAAGCTGTTCCTGCCCGAGGCCATCTTCCAGAGCGTGCTGTTCGCCGGCCTGGGCGGCATCCTGCTGTACCTGCTGGTCGGCAGCGTGGATGCCTTGTTCGAGTCCGAAGAGAGCGAAGACGGCATGGGTCCGGCCAAGCGCTCGGGCATTGCCGCCTTCCTGTACCTGGAAGTGCTGGACGCCTCGTTCTCGTTCGACGGGGTGATCGGCGCGTTTGCGATCACCCGCGATGTGGTCATCATCATGCTGGGCCTGGCGATCGGTGCGATGTTCGTGCGTTCGATGACGGTCTATCTGGTGCACAAGGGCACGCTGGACGAATTCGTGTTCCTGGAGCACGGCGCCCATTACGCCATCGGCGTGCTGGCGATCATCATGCTGGTCGGCACCGTGTACCACGTGCCGGAAGTGCTGACCGGCCTGATCGGCGTGGCCTTCATCGCCGCCTCGGTGTGGTCGTCGATCCGCTACCGCAAGCGCCACCACATCGGCCCGACCGAGATCTGATCTCGCGCAAGGCGTCACGCCATCCACTCAGCGCCTTTGTGGCCATCTGTGGCTTGGCTGCAGGGCCCTTGCCCGCCCACCACCGCGGGACACGCCGCAAGTACGTCCATGTAGGCTCTTACGCGGCATCCCTGCCGCGTAAGGTCCCGCGACGGTGGGCGGACAAGGACCAGTCGAGATGGTCGGTGTGCGTGGTTTTCGATAAGGCAACCGACGGACTTTCTAGTGCGGTGTCCTCGCCGATTGCGGGACCGTGCGGCGGCATGCATGCCGCCACCGAGTCCCCAGGGACGGGTTCACGGCGTGTCCCGCGAGCGGTGAGGGCGCCGCGCCCCTCGACCCAACGTCGGCAGCGGCGAGTTCCTCCCATTGCCGGTGTCAGGGCAGGCGCTCCAGGCGTGCGGTGCCGCCTGAGGCAGGGATCGCACAACTGTGACCAGCTTCAGTCTCGATGGGTGTCGCAGCCAACCCAACCGGACCCAACTGATCGACAGAATTACCGGTTTGGGCCTTGACTGCGCAGTCCAATTGGACGGGTTCGCAGCTCCGCGCCGACCGTTCGTCAGACAGTGCTTTGTGCTGTAAGGGTTTTCGGGATTTTCCTACATTTGGTGTTGACCCCTCCGGGGGACCCCACTATCTTGGGGGAGTCGGTGGTTGGTCGCCCCAAGGCGTCCGGACCAGTGAGAGCATGATTTGCAGCAGGTTGCCAATCAAACGCCTCTCCGCGGCGGCAGCAACGAACGATCACAGCCATCCGGGCGTCGCCTGGAGCAGGCGGCGTGGTCTCGTTGCGCCGCGGTTGTTTCGCCACCGACCACTGCGCGACAGCACACCGCGCGGTGGCGGCCGTGGAATCTCCGGGAAGGAGATGGCTGGTGAAGGCGATGCCGCCGCAGACCGTGGGTCTTGCGTGCTGGTCGTCGCGCACCGCCATCGCTATCCAGGGAGTCCGGATCCGGCCGCAACCCGTCCCCAGCCGGGTTCGTGTGCCTACGCATGGAGGACGCATGACCACCAACGACACCCTTGCCGCGATCGCCACCGGTACCGCAACACCCACCAGCGTTCCTGCCAGTGTCAGCGCGCCCGGTTGCGGCGCGCCGGAGTTGACCGACCCGTCGGACATCGTGCCGCCTCCCCGCCAAGCCATTGCAATGCACGCACAGACCATCGAAGAACAAGCCGTCGCCACCTGGATCACCAAGGAAGCCGGCAACCGTCGGATTCCGTTCGAGCCGGAGCGCCTGGAGCGCGCCATCGACCAGATCCATGCCGAATTCCCGCAGCTGGACGTGGCCGACTACAAGCGCTCGGTGTTCGGCTTCGTCGACCGCAAGGACAGCGTCAACGCTGACGACCTGGTCGACCACCTGATCCGCGAGGCCGAGGCCCGCGTCGATCTGACCACCCCGGAGTGGGAGCACTTTGCCGCGCGCCTGTACCTGCGCCGCCTGTACAAGCGCGCCAGCCGCAACCGTTTCTACGACGCCAGCCAGAAGTACGGCTCGTTCGTCGGCCTGCAGGAGAGCCTGGCCGACCGCAATGTCTATTCCAACGACATCCTGCGCCGCTATTCCAAGGACGAGCTGATCGAAGCCGGCAAGATGATCGAGCCTGAGCGCGACAAGCTGTTCGCCTACAACGGCCTGTACCTGCTGGCCACGCGTTACCTGGCCACCGACAACTCGCGCGGCGTGTTCGAGCTGCCGCAGGAGCGTTGGCTGACCATCGCGCTGTACCTGATGCAGGACGAGATCGGCAACGGCAAGGGCAGCCGCGAGCGCCGCATGCAGTTGGTCGGCGAGGCCTACTGGGCGCTGTCCAACCTGTACATGACCGTGGCCACCCCGACCCTGGCCAATGCCGGCAAGGTCGGCGGCCAGCTGTCGAGCTGCTTCATCGACACCGTCGACGACAGCCTGCAGGGCATCTACGACTCCAATACCGACGTGGCGCGCGTGTCCAAGCACGGCGGCGGCGTGGGCGCGTACCTGGGCTATGTGCGTTCGTCTGGTTCGGCGATCCGCGGCGTGTCCAATTCCTCCGGCGGCGTGGTGCCGTGGATCAAGCAGCTCAACAACACTGCGGTGTCGGTGGATCAGCTGGGCCAGCGCAAGGGCGCCATCGCGGTCTACCTGGACATCTTCCACCGCGACATCGAGGCGTTCCTGGATCTGCGCCTGAATAACGGCGACCAGCGTCTGCGTGCGCACGACGTGTTCACCTCGGTGTGCATCCCCGACCTGTTCATGGAAGCGGTCGAGCGTCGCGGCGACTGGTATCTGTTCGATCCGCACGAAGTGAAGCGGATCAAGGGCTGGTACCTGCAGGACTTCTACGACGAGAAAAAGGGCGACGCCAACAGCAGCTTCCGTCGCAAGTACGAGGAAGTGGTTGCCGACGAGCGCATCACCCGCAAGACGGTCAAGGCGATCGAGATCTTCAAGCGGATCATGGTCAGCCAGCTGGAAACCGGCAACCCGTTCATGTTCTATCGCGATGAAGTCAATCGCAAGAACCCGAACAAGCACGAGGGCATGGTCTATTCGTCCAACCTGTGCACCGAAATCCTGCAGAACATGAGCCCGACGCGGATGATGCAGGAGATCATCAGCGGCAATCAGATCGTCACCACCAAGAAGGCCGGCGACTTCGTCGTGTGCAACCTGTCCTCGATCAACCTGGGCCGTGCGATCACCGTGCAGGCAGACCAGGCCGATCTGCTGGGCGCCGACGTGCTGGAGCGCTTGATCCCGATCCAGGTGCGCATGCTCGACAACGTGATCGATCTGAATCAGTTGCCGGTGCCGCAGGCCACCATCACCAACCAGAAGTACCGCGCCATCGGCCTGGGCACCTTCGGCTGGCACCATCTGCTGGCGCAGAAGTCCATCCACTGGAATGCCAAGGAAGCCGAGGACTACAGCGACGAGCTGTACGAGCGCATCAACTATCTGACCGTGCAGGCGAGCATGGAGCTGGCCAAGGAAAAGGGCACCTACAGCGTGTTCCGCGGCAGCGATTGGCACACCGGCGAGTACTTCCGTGCGCGCGACTACAACAGCCCGCAGTGGCTGGAGCTGTCCGCGCAGGTGGCCGTCAACGGCGTGCGCAATGCCTGGATGCTGGCGGTTGCGCCGAACATGAGCACCGCGCAGATCGCCGGTTCCACCGCCTCGATCGACCCGATCTACAGCGCGTTCTACTACGAAGAAAAGAAGGACTTCCGTCGTCCGGTCGCCGCTCCGGGCCTGTCGCTGGAAACCTGGCCGTACTACGAAAAGGGCGCCTACAAGGTCGACCAGTTCGCCAGCGTGCGCCAGAACGCGCGCCGCCAGCGGCACGTCGACCAGTCGATCAGCTTCAACTTCTACGTGCCCAGCACCATCCGTGCGAGCACCTTGCTGGACCTGCACATGACCGCCTGGCGCGAAGGCCTGAAGACCACGTACTACGTGCGCTCCAACGACATCGACATCAGCGAATGCGAGTGGTGTTCGAGCTAAAGCGCATGCAGTAGCTAAAGCGCATTCGCGCTTTCGCTTCCACGGTTCGCGTTGCGAACCGTGGACCCTGCTTCACCAGCTCCCACACCCCGCGCCTTCGGCGCGCCCCCTGACTCAGGGGCTTTCCTCCAGATTGATTTGTTGCGCCGCCGTACGCGCGACGCCTGAAACACGAGTAGAAACCCATGTCCGCAACATCGCTTGAGCGCATCAAGATCCTGGAGCCGCGTCACCCGAACCGCTCCACCGCCATCATCAATGGCCAGACGTCCGGCATCCTCAACTGGAACGACATCCCGTACCCGTCCTTCTATCGGGCTTACAAGGAGCTGTCGACCAACTTCTGGATCCCCGACGAAGTGGACATGAAGGGCGACGCGCGCCAGTACAACGAGCTGTCGGCGCGCGAAAAGAACGCCTACGACTCGATCATCGGCCTGTTGGCCACGCTGGATTCGCCGCAGACGCGCTTCATTTACAACGTCGCCGAATACATCACCGACCCGGCTGCGCATGCCAATGCCGCGATCATCGGCCAGCAGGAAGTGATCCATAACGAGAGCTACAGCTACGTGCTGGCCTCGATCACCGGCCTGGCCGATCAGAACCGCGTGTTCGAGATCGCGCGCACGCATCCGACCATCATCAAGCGCAATGCGCCGATCATGGGCGCCTACGAAGACTTCATGCGCGACAAGACGGCCGAAACGCTGATCCGCGCGCTGATCCAGTCCTCGATCCTGGAAGGCATCAACTTCTATTCCGGCTTTGCGTATTTCTACAATCTGGTCCGCCAGAACCGCATGACCGGCACCGGCAAGATTATCAGCTTCATCAACCGCGACGAGCTGGCCCACTCCAAGTTCATCAGCGAGCTGATTCGCGCCATCATCGGCGAGAACCAGGCATTGCAGGGCGACCAGCTCACCGACTACGTGCACAAGGCGTTCGAGCACGCGATCGACCTGGAAACCCAGTGGACCGCCGAAGTGCTGGACGGCATCGACGGTATCGATGTCGACGAGATGATCCGCTACGTGAAGTACCGCGCCAACAAGATGGCCGGCATGCTCGGCATCGAGAAGCTGTACGAAGGCGCCAACGACAACGTGATGCCGTGGATCAAGGCCTACGCCGACAACTTCACCGAAACCAAGACCGACTTCTTCGAGATGCGGAATGCCTCGTACAAGAAGACCAACTCGGATAACGGCTTCGACGATCTCTGAGGAGCCGGGATTAGGTATTCGGGATTTGGGATTCGTCGCAGCCGCATCGATGCGCTTTACGAATCATCAAGATCCGGGATTGGAGAGTGGGTAGGTGGGATTTGCAACAGCAACTTGATGTGCTTTGACGAATCTCCAGTTCGACTCTCCAATCCCTGCTTTAGACGAATCCCTAATCACGACTCCCGAATCCCCGCCCCATGAACATCCTGCTCGCACTGGCCTCGTTGAGCGGCAACACGCGCGATGTCGCGCGCAGTGTTGCACTGCGCTGCGAAGCGGCCGGGCATGCGGTGACCTGGGTGGAAACCGATGTGCAGACGCTGGCGCAGGTGCCGCATGCGCCGGGGCAGTACGAACTGTTTCTGCTCGGTAGCTGGACCGACAACGGCGGCCGTACGCCGGCAGAGATGAAACGCTTCATCGTCGAGTTGGTCGAGACGCTGGGCAAGCCGCCGCGGGTGGCGGTGTTCGGCACCGGCGAAACGCAATGGGGCGAGGACTATTTTTGCGGCGCGGTGCATCGCATCGCTCAGTTCTTCGCCAGCCCGTTTCCACGTTTGACCATCGAACAGATGCCCCACGGCCAGCGCGACGCGCAGGTCATCGCCGCCTGGACCGACGAGGTCCTGGCCCAATGCAAGAACGATCCCCATGATGCAGACCATTACCGTCACGTCGCCTGAGCACTACACCGCCGCCCTGGCTGCGCATCCGCGCTTGCTGGTCGACTATTACAAGGACAATTGCCCGGGCTGCAAGATGCTCGACATGTCGCTGACCAAGTTCGCCGCGAGCGAGGACGCCGCGGGCGTCGCACTGCTCAAGGTGAAGCTGGAAGTGGTTGGCGAGGAGTTCTTTCGCAGTCTGGGCCTGCGGCAGACGCCGACGTTGGCCTTGTTCAAGGACGGTGCGGAAGTGACACGTCTCCCCGGTTTCCAGTCGCCGGCGCAGGTCGAAGCGGCGGTCCGTAGCGGGCTGTGAGCGCGCCGGAAGTCCATCGCAACCGCGCAGGCTTCCGGCGATGAACGCCACCGTCACCATCGTCGCCTGGAGCTTCCTGCTGGCGGGGCTGGGGTTGTTGACCGGTGCGGCGCTGTTGCCCGATCAGGCGCGCTGGATCTTGTTGCTGCTGGGCGTGGCGTTCGGCGGCGTGGGGGGCGGCATCCTCGGTTATCGCGTCTGGCATGCGCGGCGTGCTGCGTGGTTGCGCCGGCATGGCACGGTGGTGGAAGCCCGCTTCGTGTGCGTCGAACGCAATGCGTCCTTGCAGGTCAACGGCGTGCACCCGTTCCGTATCCTTGCCCATCGCCAAGACCGCACGCACAACACCCTGACTGAGTATCGCAGCGACAACCTGTGGATCGATCCGCAGCCGTTTCTGGTCGACGGGCAACCGCTGCGGGTCCTGGTCGATCCACGACGCCCGGCGCGCTACCACATGGACCTGAGCTTCCTGCCGACGCTGCGCAGCTGATCTGGCTGGCTTTCCTTCCTCCTTCCGGTACCGCCTTCATGAGCAGCTCCACCACCGTTGCACCGACCGAGGCCCGCATGGCCGAGATCGTGTTTCCCAACCACACCAACCACATGGGTACGCTGTTCGGTGGGCAGGCGCTGGCGTGGATGGACAAGGCCGCATTTCTGGCAGCATCGCGCTATGCGCGGCGTTCGGTAGTCACTGCACGCTCGGATCAGGTGGATTTCAAGCTGCCGATCCGCCAGGGCCAGATGGTGGAAACCATCGCGCGGGTGGTGTCGGTGGGGCGCAGTTCGATCAAGGTGGAAGTGGAACTGATCGCCGAAGACCTGCTCAGCGGCGCACGCGAGCTGTGCACCCGCGGCCACTTCGTCATGATCGCGCTCGGCGACGACGGCAAGCCGACCACGGTGCCGCCGCTGCCCGCGGTCAGCAGCTGACGGCGCTTATTCCTCGACCTCGCGGTCCTCGCGCTTGGTTTCCGCCATCGCCTCGGGCTCCAGCTCTTCGGCGCTGCGATTGAGTTTGACGAATACGCCCCAGGCGATCAGCAACAGCGCCGCGCACAGGCCCACCGCCGCCGCATACGGCAGCTTGGCCGGGTCGTCGTGCATCAGCTCGAAGATCGACACGAGCGTTTCGATCGCCAGCGCAATCACGATCACCACGAAGAACCGCGACAGGTAGCGGCGTACGCGCGTGGGGCCGCTGACCTTGACGTCGCGCAGGATCTCTTCCTCGAAGATGGTCTGGCCCAGCTCCAGCGTCACCAGCGCCACGGTGAGCAGGCCGATCGCCTCCAGCACCACGTTGAAGCGGTCGCGCACCACCATGTCGCCGCCCGGGGTAAAGCCATGCCACAGCTCCAGCCCGGCCATCGCCACCAGACCCGCCGCGCACAGCACGAAAAACGCCAGGATCACGAAATGACCGGCACGGAACAGGTGGCTGAGCGCTTTCATCGGCGGCGACACGGGCAAGGGGACGCAGAGCATCGTGTGCACCGCGTCGTTGCAGTGCGAAGGCAATGGCAATGCCCACGCCCATGTCGGCGGTGGCGCGTTGCGGCAGATGTCGCCTTGCAGTGGTCGTGCGTTGACACTGCAACGCACGCGCCCGATCGAAGCAGGCATCAGGAACCGGCTTCTTTGCGAAGACCGCTTCAACGATCAGCGCCGAAAGGACACCAATCAGCTGCAACAAGCGTGGAGGTGCCAGAGAGGGAGGGCGCCACGCGAAAAGCCGTCCGCTCCAGGTCACAGCCCGTCCCCCACCGGGGGAAGGTGCCCGCAGGGCGGATGGGGGTACGGTGCACACGCAGCCCAACAACCGCCCAAAACCCTCAGCTATGCCGCAACACCTGATACGCCTGCAGATGCACATTCGCCGCCATCAGCAGCGGCGCGTTGCGCCCTGTCTCGCGCACCCGCTTCAACATGTCGCCGACGATCTGCGCCGCTTCCACGTCCTGGCCGGCTTCCAGATCGCGCAGCATCGAGGCCTTCAGCGGCGAATCCACCTGCAACAAGGTCTGCAGCGCCTTGGCGCGCGCAGCTTCCGGAATCGGCTGCCCGGCCGCATCGGCGGCCCACAGGCACTCGTTGTACAGGCCGTTGATCAACGCCCGGCCGTCGTCGGTGGCCACGATCGCCCCGACCGGCGCACGCATCAGGCAGGTGGCCGCCGCCAGCGCGGTGAGGAAGCTGTACTTGATCCATTGCTCCTGCGCGATCTGCTCGCTGGCCACATGATCGATGCCGGCCTGCGCGCAGGCCGCCGCAAGCGCCTGCACCCGTGCCGACGCGGCGCGGCCATCGCGCTCGCCGAAGGTCATCGCCGCCGGCTTGCCCAGGTGCAGGATTTCGCCGTGCTCGCCCTTGGTCGCGCTGATGAAGCACAGCCCACCCAGCACCCGCGCCGCACCGAAACGCTCGTCCAGCGTCGCGTAATGGCGCAGGCCGTTGAGGATCGGCAGCACCGTCGTGTGCTCGCCCACCGCCGGCGCAATCGCCTCGATCGCGCTATCCAGGTCGTAGGCCTTGCAGCTGAGGATCACCAGATCGAACGGCCGCTGCGCCACCAGGGCCGGCAGGTCCTGCGCGGTGACATGCGCCACCGGCAGATCTGCATCGCCCAGCGGGCTGCGGATGCGCAGGCCATCGGCCTGCAACTGCGCCGCCCGCGCAGCGCGTACCAGAAAGGTCACATCGACCCCGGCCTGCGCCAGGCGTCCGCCGAAATAACCGCCGGTGCCGCCGGCACCGAGGATGAGGATACGCATCGCCATCGTCATCAGCTCCGCAAACCCACGCCACGGCGCAGCAGCCACAGCGCCAGCGCGCTGAGCACCGCGACAAAGCCCAGCATCAGCGCGTAGGCGACCCAGATCGGCACGTCCGAGCTGCCGAGCAGGCCGTAGCGGAACGCGTTGACCATGTAGAAGATCGGGTTGGCGTGGGTGGCCGCTTCGGCCCACGGCGGCAGCAGCTTCACCGAATAGAACACGCCGCCCAGATAGGTCAGCGGGGTCAGGATGAAGGTCGGCACGATCGCCACGTCGTCGAACTTCTTGGCGTACACCGCATTGACGAAGCCCGCCAGCGAGAAGATGGTCGCGCCCAGCAGCACCGTGGTCAGCGTGACCAGCGGATGCGGGATGCGCACCGGGGTGAAGAACATCGCGATGATCAGCACCAACGCGCCGACCATCACCCCGCGCAGCACCGCGCCGGAGACGTAGCCCCACAGGATCACCCAGTTGGGCATCGGGCTGACCAGCAGCTCCTCCACATGCCGGCCGAACTTGGCGCCGAAGAAGCTGGAGGAGATGTTGCCGTAGCTGTTCTGGATCACGCTCATCATCACCAGGCCCGGCACGATGAACTGCATGTACGAGTAGCCGCCCATGTCGCCCACGCGCGAGCCGATCAGCCCGCCGAAGATCAAGAAGTACAGCGTCATGGTGATGGCCGGCGGCACCAGGGTCTGGCCCCAGATGCGCAGGATGCGCTGCACTTCGCGGCGCACGATGGTGCCCAGCGCAGTCCAGTTGCGGCGCGCGTTGGTGGGTTCGGTCACGGTGCGAATCTCGTTCATGGCTGGCCTCCGCTGCGCGGCTGCGCGGGCGGTGTGCCGTTGGGGGCGACGGGCGTGGGGGCGGTGGCCGGTACCGGGGCGTCACCGGTCAGGCGCACGAACAGCTCTTCCAGGCGATTGCTCTTGGTGCGCATCGAGCGCACCCGGATGCCGGCGCTGCCGAGCGTGGCGAACACGCGGTTGAGGTCCATCGCGCGCGGCATGTCCAGGTCCAGCGTGTGGCCATCGATGGCGGTGAGCGTGGTGCCTTCGATCACCGGCAGTTCGGCCGGCAGCACACCGTCGATATCGAACAGGAAGCCTTCCACGTCCAGCTTGGCCAGCAGTTCGCGCATCGGCCCCTGGGTGACGATCTGGCCGTGGTTGATGATGGCCAGGTTGCGGCACAGGTGCTCGGCTTCTTCCAGGTAATGCGTGGTCAGGATGATGGTGGTGCCGGCGGCGTTGATCTCCTTGAGCACGCGCCACATGTCGCGGCGGATCTCGATGTCCACGCCGGCGGTGGGCTCGTCCAGGATCAGCAACCGCGGCTGGGTCATCATGGCGCGGGCGATCATCAGCCGGCGCTTCATGCCGCCGGACAGCGTGCGGCTCATCACCTGGGCCTTTTCCCACAAGTGCGAGCGGCGCAGCTCGGCTTCGGCCAGCGCGGCGGCCTGCTCGCGCGGCATGCCGTAGAAGCCGGCGTAGTTGACCAGGATGTCGAAGGGTTTTTCGAACAGGTTGAAGTTGACCTCCTGCGGGACCAGGCCGATCAGGCGCATCGCATCGCTGCGTTGGCCGACCAGGTCGGTGCCGAACACTTCCACCTGGCCGGCGGACAGGTTCACCAGCGAGCTGATGATGCCGATCAGGGTGGATTTGCCGGCGCCATTGGGGCCGAGCAGGGCGAAGAAATCGCCTGGCGCCACGTCCAGCGAGACGCCCTTGAGCGCCTGGGTGCCGTTGTCGTAGGTCTTGCGCAGATCGCACACACGCAACGCGGGTGCGGTGATCGGAGATGGAGAATTCAAGATGTTCCTTCGCGTCAGCGTGACGGCGCAGCGAGTTGCAGGCCGTTATTATAGAAGCCCGCGGGGGCAAGCCCCGATCACAGACTGTCCCAAATACGTTCGTGCCCGTTCAATTCCCCCTCAAGCTTGTCGACCGGCGCATGATTGCGCCCACCGTGGCCCACTGCCAGTTCCTGCGTGACGACGGGCAGCCGCTGGATTTCCAGCCCGGGCAGTTCATCCAGATCCATTTCGATGCCGCCGACGGTACGCCGACCAAGCGCAGCTATTCGCTGGCGACCATCCACGACCATGCGCTCGGACCGGGCGAGGCGGTGGATATCGCGGTGAGCTTCGTGCCCGGCGGCTCGGCCACCGCGCTGTTCGAAGGCCTGCAGATCGGCGACCAGTTGCAGGCCAGCGGGCCATACGGGCGCTTCTGCCTGCCGCCGGGCGACCACAACCGGCGTTATGTGCTGATCGCCACCGGCACCGGCGTCACCCCGTACCGCTCGATGCTGCCGCTGCTGGCCGAGGCGATCGCCACCCGTGGCGCGCAGGTGCTGCTGCTGCAGGGCGCACGTACGCCGGCCGAGCTGTTGTATGGCGACGACTTCCGCGCGTTTGCCGATGCGCACCCGCAGTTCCGCTATGTGCCGTGTTTTTCGCGCGAGCTGCCCGAGCAGCCGCATGCCGATGTGCGGCACGGTTACGTGCAGCAGCAGCTAGCCGAATGCGCGCCCGACGCGCAGGGCGATATCGCCTACCTGTGCGGCAACCCGGACATGGTGGACAGCTGCATCGAGGCGTTGAAGGCAGCCGGCCTGCCGAACGCGCAGATCCGCCGCGAGAAATACGTCAGCCCGGCTCCGGCGAAAACCTGAGCCAGTCGCGCGGTGCCGGGCTGGCTTGCTCGGTACCCGCCGATCGCGCCCGGTACGCGGGTCCCGACGCGTTCAAGGCCGCTCGACAGCATTGCGATGCTGTCCCGGGCATCCTCCCCGCCCACTGTGCGCTGCTGCAGTCGCATCCTGTGCTCCGGCGCGTGGTGCAACTGGAGCCACTGCTGCTCGGGCTGGCATTCTCGCTGACCGCTTCCGCGCTCACTACTGCAGGGGGCGCCGAATGCAGCGCGCCGCCGAATCGTCAGGCTGCAGCCCGCGTCGCTGGCGGGCGCTGCAGCTCGACGGTGATGTGCACCAGTTCTTCGTGGATCTGCAGGGCAGCGCGGACTAGGTCCGCATCGATGTCGGCCGCCGTGACCAGGCTGACGACGCAGGCATAACGATCGCTGCCCACGCGCCAGACATGCAGGTCGCCGATGTCGATGGCGTGCGGCAGCTCGGCGATGACCTGCTTCACTTCTTCCACCACCGGCGCATCCATTTCCGCATCCAGCAGCACGCGGCCGGTACTGCGCAGCAGCCCCCACGCCCACACGGTGACCAGCACCGCGCCGAGCATGCCCATGATCGGATCCAGCCAGGTCACGCCCCAGTACATGCCGGCGAGCAGCGCGACGATCGCCAGGACCGAGGTCGCCGCGTCGGCCACCACGTGCAGATACGCGGCACGCAAGTTGAGATCGGCATGCCCATCGTGGTGATGACCATGACCATGACCGTCATGCGCGTGGTCGTGGTGATGACCATGCGCATGGCCGTGCGAGTCGCGTAACCACCAGGCGCAGATCAGGTTGACCAGCAGGCCGATGACGGCAATGACGGTGGCTTCCTGGTACTGGATGGGCTTGGGCGAGAACAGCCGTTCCAGCGACTGGAACGCCATCAGGCCGGCCACGCCCAACAGCAGGATGGCGCTGGTATAGCCGCCCAGCACTTCGACCTTCCAGGTGCCGAAGCTGAAACGCAGGTCGTTGGCATTGCGCCGCGCGAAGCGGTAGGCAAACAGTGCCAGCCCCAGCGCCAGTGCGTGCGAGCTCATATGCCAGCCATCGGCGAGCAGGGCCATGGAATTGAGCGTCCAGCCGCCGACGATCTCCACCACCATCATGACCACGGTCAGGATGACGGCCTTGCGGGTGCTGCGCTCGGCAAGCGGGTTGGCGCTGGCGAATGTGTGCGACTGCGCGCAGTGCGGTGCGGCGTGCGTGATCGACATCGGAGGGGGCTCTGGCTACGATACCCCCCTAGGGTATCTCAGGTACCCCCGGGGGGTATACGGCAATGGCACATCTGAATCAGGACAAATCCAAACTGCTCGCCCGCGTGCGCAGGATCCGCGGGCAAGTGGAGGGGCTGGAGAAAGCCCTGGCGCAGGACGTGGACTGCACCGCGTTGCTGACGCAGGTGGCGGCGTTTCGTGGCGCTGCGCAGGGCTTGATGGTCGAGCTGCTCGGCGAGCACTTGAAGCACCACGTCGCGGCACCGGAGGCGCTGGGCGAGCGCGAGCTGGCGGTCGACGACATCACCGCCATTCTCAAGACCTATCTCAAGTAAGAGCGGTCATCAAAACGACCGCGCTCACCGTCAGATAGGCGCGGCCGGTGCTTGGAATGGGCGTGTACCACTCGTGCACTGCGGCTCCTGCGCGCTACGTTTTGTTTGCAGCTTCAAGTCCTGCACATCGGGTCCAAGCGATCCCGCCGATTCGATTTCAACCTTGTGCGCTGCGCGGGCTGAGCGACGGCCCAGCGCGCTGGACCTTGATGATGTCGTGCCTGCAATGTCCTGCGGCGATGCGCGCGACATGCCGCAGCGCACGCATGCCGCACCCGATGTCGCGAACGATGCACGGTCGGGACATCGCGCCGAACTGCGCGCATCGTTGCGCGCACGCAATCCACACCCAACGCCTCGCCTGATTGCAGGCGCAACGGCGTGCCGGGCGCTCAGCGTGCCGACGGCTCCAGCGTCATCAGCACCACATCGTTGCTGCGCATCGGCACGCGGATCTCCACCACGCCATCGGCGCCGACGCGCACGCGCCGGTCCTGCTCGGGCGTGTCGCGCGTGGCTTGCTGCAACTGCGCCAGCTGCCGCGGCGCCAGGTCCTTGGGCATGCCCATGTCGATGTACAGCGACAGCGGATCGTTGCGCCGGTAGCCGGTCTTGCGCACCTGCAGCCTGTAGTTGCCGGCCGGCACGTGCGCCAGGCGGAAGACCAGCGCTGCGCTGTCGGTGCTGGGCACCTGTTTGGTATAGAACGGGGTATTGCTCACCGCCTGCACCGGCTGCTGCCAATCCCAGGCCAGCGCGGCGATGCGCTGGCCATCCACCGCCGCAAATGCGTGCGCATCGCGCAGCGGAATATCGCGGCCCTTGAGCGCGTTCAAGTACTTGTAGGCAAACCACGCCGGCTTGCGGATGCCCTCGCGATTCATCAGCCCGAAGCCGCCGTGGAAGGGCGTGGGCGGCGGACCGGGTTCTTCGAACAGGTCGGTGTAGGTCCAGTAGCTCATGCCCTGCACCAGGCCTTGCACCTGCTTGAGCTTGGTCAGGATGTAGGGCGCGTTGATGTAGCTGTCGTGGACGAAATCGCGCGGCGTATAGCTGCTGCTCCACTCGGTGAAGTACAGCGGAAGATCCGGAAATGGCGAGGCCTGGATCTGCGCACGCACGCGGCGCACGTCGCCGACGATGGCATCCGGCGATGCCGACAGCTTGACGTCCTGCTTGCCATCTTCATCGAGAAAGCCGCCCTCCACGCCATAGGTATGCGTGGTGACGAAGTCGATCGGCAGTTTGTGCTTGGCAACGAAGGCCAGCAGTTCCGGCACCCAGTCCGCACCGGCGGTGGAGGGGCCACCGACGCGCAGCTGCGGATCGATCGCCTTGATCGTGCGCGCGGTGTTCGCATACAGGTCGAAGTAGGCCTGCTGGTCGGCGTTCTCCCAGAAATCCTTGAGGTTGGGCTCGTTCCACACCTCGAAATACCACTGCCGCACCTCGTCGGCACCGTAACGCGCACGGATGTGGCGCACGTACGCATCGATCAGCTGCGTCCACTTGGCCGGGTCCGGATGCGAGGTGTTGCCCTTCCAGTAGAAGAGCGTCTGTTCGGAGGTCTTCATCGCGGCGGGCGTAAAGCCCAATTCCACGAACGGACGGATGCGCTTGGCCAGCAGCGCATCGTAGAGCTGATCCAGTTTGGTCCAGTCGTAGACGAGCGTGCCGTCGACGTCTTTCACCGTGCCGAGCACGTCATGGAACACGTCGTGGAAGCGGATATAGCGAAACCCCAGCTCCTGCACCGCCGGAACCAGTTGCGCCTGGCTGTCGCTGCGGATCAAGGTGCCGGGAAAGTCCGAGCCGATCGACAGGTCGTAGAACCGGTCGACCGGCCCGGCGGCGCTGGCCAGATCCAGCTCGATCGTGCGAGGCGCCGCCTCCTGCGCCATGGCAGAGCTCGCCATGCAGCCGCTCAGTGCAATTGCCAACCAGATCTTCAGACGCATCACCGCTCCCGCCAATGTTCGATCGCGGAGCGTAACCCAGCTCCGGCCCGGTGCTGCGGACGGGCGTGCTTGGTCTTCCTGCTGCCAGCGTTGCGTGGCGATGGGCAGGGATTGCACGCGGTCGAGTGTGTAAAGGGTGCTTGACAGCCGGCCGCGCCCGGCGCATCGTGCCTGTCAAGTTGACTTGACAGGCGAAGGGAATGCGTCAGCAGCATCGGCAATGGGAGTGCATACCGGCGTGGTCGGCGCAGCGGTCGCTGCGCAGCGATACCGGGATGGAGGGCACTGACCTGCCAGTGCGTCCATCGGACCGCGCGAGGCAACGCGCATGACCCGCTGCAGACGCAATGCGCTACTGGCGCTCTGCCTGGGAGCCGGCCTGCTCGCCGTCAGCGCGCTCGGTCGTTGGCAACTGCTGCCGCTGAGTGCCCACCTTGCCGGGCTCTGTGCCGGCGCGGGCGTGTCCTGCCTGGTGCTGTCGCTGCTGCTCTTGCTGTCGCGCGGCAGCCTGCGCGACAGCACACGGCCGGCATTGGCGCGGCGCTAATACCGCGAATTCGGCGTGCCGATGGGCTTGTATGTGGTGGTGATGCTGTTCTGGAGATATTTGCTTGCGCATGTGGATCCGAGCTGGGCACGCGTGCTGATCGCCTTGTTGCCGGCCGTGCTGGTCGCCCTGGTGATCCGCGCGGTGGCGCGCTACGTGCGCGACTCGGACGAAATGCAGCGGCGCATCGAATTGGAGTCGATCGCCATTGCCGCCGGCCTGGTCAGCGGCGCGTACATGACCGGCGGGTTCCTGCAGGCCGCCGAGCTGATCGACATCCCCGCGACGGTGGCGATGTTGTGGGTATTTCCGATGTTGTGCGCCATCTACGGCATCACCAAAAGCATCAATGCCCGACGGTTCGAATGAATAGCCGGGTGCGCGAATTGCGCGAGGCCAGCGGCTGGTCACAGGGCGAGTTGGGCGAACGCCTGGGCGTATCGCGGCAGACCATCAATGCGCTGGAAACCGGCAAGTACGATCCCAGTCTGCCGTTGGCATTTCGCATCGCGCGTCTGTTCGGGGAATCGATCGAGCACGTCTTTCTTTACGAAGACGGGCAGTAGCCGCGCCGGTCACACCCGACCGGATGCGGCGTCAGGGGACAGGAACTATCAGGAGAGATGGTGAACATGGTGAAGCAACCCACACTGGTGGCGGCGCTGCTGATCGCATTGCTGGCAACCGGATGCCAGCCTGCGGACCAGCCGGCTGAAAACACGGCTGCCACGACCAAGACGGGCGCAGCCACGCCCGGCCTCGCGCAGCCGCAGACCGGCACCGCCGCAGGCAATCGTTACGGCACGCTGCAATTTGCACCGTGCACGCTGAGTTCCGGCAGCGCGGCCGGCAATATCGAGGCGCAATGCGCCAGCCTGCGCGTGCCGGAAAACCCGGCCGCGCCGACCGGGCGCAGCATCGATCTGAAGATCGCCTGGCTGGAAAGCGAGGCCGGCGCCGGCAGCACACCGGATCCGGTGTTCTTCATTGCCGGCGGGCCGGGACAATCGGCCACCCAGGTCGCCGCGATCGTGGACATGGGGCTGCATGAAGTCCGCAAGCGGCGCGACATCTTCCTGGTCGACCAGCGCGGCACCGGCGGTTCGCATCCGCTTGCGTGCCGCGATGCCGCCGGCAAGCCGCTCGTACTGGAAAACAGCAGCGCCGCCACCGCCGAGCAATTGACCGATTACGCACGCCAATGTGCACAAGGGCTACGCAACGATGCCGATCCGCGCTATTTCACCACCAGCGAGGCGATTGGCGATCTGGATGCGGTGCGCGCCGCACTGGGCGTGCAGACGCTCAACCTGATTGGCGGCTCCTACGGTACCCGGGTCGCACAGCACTATGCGGCGCGCTATCCGCAACACACACGCACGCTGGTGATCGATGGCGTGGCGCCGAACGATCTGGTGATCGGCGGCGAGTTCGCGCGCACGTTCGAAGATGCGATCGCGTTGCAGGCCACCCAATGCCGCAAGGACGCGGCATGCGCCAAACGCTTTCCGGTGGACACGCGCACGCAGCTACGGCAGGTGGTGGAGCGCTTGCGTCAGGCGCCGGTGGCGGTGGATTACCGCGACCCGCGCACCGGTGAGCTGCACCACGAGCAGGTGACGGCCGATACCGTGGTCGGCCTGGCGTTCGGGTTTTCGTATGTGCCGCAAACCGCCTCGTTGTTGCCGCTGGTGCTGGACGAGGCGGCGGCAGGGCGTTACGCCTCGCTGATGGCGTTGGCGCAGATGAGCGCCTCGGACATGTCCGACCAGATGAATCGCCCGATGCAATGGTCGGTGCTGTGCAGCGAAGACGCCGGCCGCTACACGCCGCCATCCGGCAAGGACGACACCTTGCTGGGAGCGGAAGTGGCGCAGATGTTCTTTGCGCCCTGCAAGGCCTGGCCGACCAAGCCGACCCCGGCTGCCGACGCCGCACCGTTCAAATCCAAACTGCCGGTGTTGTTGCTGTCGGGCGAGCTGGACCCGGTGACGCCGCCGCGCTATGCCGAGCGTGTGCTGCAGGGCCTGCCCAATGGCCGTCACCTGGTGGCGCCGGGGCAGGGCCACGGGGTGTTTCGACTGGGCTGCATGCCCAAGGTGCTGGGCCAGTTCCTGCAGACCGCCAATGCCAAGGCACTGGATGCGCAGTGCGTGGCCAGCCTCAACAATGTGCCCGCGTTTACCTCGTTCAACGGATGGGAACCATGAGCCGCACCGACCACGCCACGGAGGCGCACGCATGATCGTCGTCGACAAGCTGCACAAGTCGTTCAAGACCAAGACCGGGCTGGTGAAGGCGGTCGATGGGGTCAGTTTCAGTGCTGCCGATGGCCAGATCACCGGCCTGCTCGGTCCCAATGGCGCCGGCAAGACCACCACCTTGCGCATGCTCTACACGCTGATGTCGCCCGACCAGGGCAGCGTTACCGTGGATGGCGTGGATGCCGCCCGCGACCCGGTGACGGTGCGCCGCGCGCTGGGCGTGTTGCCGGATGCGCGCGGCGTCTACAAGCGGCTGACCGCGCGCGAGAACATCGCCTACTTCGGTGAGCTGCATGGCCTGTCGCGTGCGCGGATCGCCGAGCGCACGCGCCTGCTGTCGGCCGCGCTGGACATGGACGACATTCTCGACCGTCAGACCGAAGGCTTCAGCCAGGGCCAGCGCACCAAGACCGCGATTGCGCGCGCGCTGGTGCACGACCCGCGCAACGTCATCCTCGACGAGCCCACCAACGGGCTGGATGTGATGACCACGCGCGCCATGCGTGGCTTCCTGCAGCAACTGCGTGCCGAGGGGCGTTGCGTGATCTTTTCCAGCCACATCATGCAGGAGGTGGCGGCGCTGTGCGATCGCATCGTCATCGTCGCCAAGGGCACGGTGGTGGCCTGCGGCAGCGCCGACGAACTGCGCGCCAGCACCGGCGAAGACAATCTGGAAGACGCCTTCGTCAAGGCGATCGGCTCGGACGAGGGACTGCACGCATGAGCACCACATCGTTGTTGTCCACGCTATGGACGGTGCTGCGCAAGGAGTTGCGCGACATCGGCCGCGATCGCCGCACGCTCGCACTGGCCTTGCTGCTGTCGCCATTGCTGTATCCGGTGCTGATCCTGGGCATGGGCGCATTGAGCGAAAGCCGCGTGCGTACGCAGATCGACAAGCCGTTGGAGATCCCCATGCTCGGCCGCGAGAACGCGCCCAATCTGGTGCGGTTCCTGGCCGCGCAGGGGCTCAATGCGGTCGATGCGCCGGCCGATCTGACCGCCGCGATCCGCAATCAGGATGTGGATGTGGCACTGCGCATCAGCGACAGCTACGCCGACGATTGGCGCGCCGGGCGTCCCGCGCTGGTGGAGGTCATCAAGGACAGCACGCGGCGCGAGGCCGACGTGCCGAGCCTGCGCCTGCAGGCCGCACTCGGCAGCTATAGCCAGCAGGTGGGTGCACTGCGCCTGCTGGCGCGCGGCATCGATGCGCAGGTGGGCAGGCCGCTGGAAATCGCCGCGCAGGATCTGGCCACTGCCGACGCCAAGCGCGGGCAGATGATGGCGATGCTGCTGCCGGTGCTGCTGGTGATCACCTCGTTTCTGGGTGGCGCCTCGCTGATTCTGGATGCCACTGCCGGCGAGCGCGAACGCCAGTCGCTGGAACCCTTGCTGGCCACCCCGGCGCCGCGCAGTGCGATCGTCAGCGGCAAGATCGCCGCCGCCTGCGTGATCGGCATGGTGTCGCTGTTGCTGACCTTGCTGGCCTTCAAGTTGAGTGCGCAGCTGTCCACCTCGAACCTGGGCCGCCAGCTCAACGTCGGCTTCGTGCCGATGCTGCAGATGCTGTTCATCCTGGTGCCGATGCTGTTCATCGGCACCTCGCTGCTGACCTATCTGGCCGCCGCCGCCAAGAGCATGAAGGAAGCGCAGGGGCATATGACCTGGCTGTTGCTGCTGCCGATGCTGCCGGGCTATGCGCTGATGGCGTATCCGTTGAAGACGCAGCTCTGGCATTTCGCGGTGCCGTTTCTGGCGCAGAACCAGATGCTGCTCAAGGTGATCCGCCACGAGCAGATCAACGCGCAGACCTGGGCGGTGTATTTGCTGGCGGGCTTCGGTGTGGCGGCGGTGCTGTGGTACGCGGCAGTGCGGCGCTATCACCAGGAGCGGCTGGCGATTTCCGGCTGATGTTCCTTCTCCCCCTCGGGAGAAGCTGCCCGCAGGGCGGATGAGGCTAGGGGTCACCAGCAAACAAAAAGCCCGCAGCGATGCGGGCTTTTTGTTTGGTGCCCGACATTCGCCGGGAGTGCAGTGCATCGATCATCGGCAGCCATCAGCCATCAGCCATCAGCCATCAGCCAGCAATCAACAAACGATCGACCAATCAAGCGATCAACGACCAAGCAACCAAGCAACCAAGCAACCAAGCAATCAAGCAATCAAGCAAGCAACAGACTCACTCACTCAGCCGCATGCAGATGTACCCGATCGCCAAACGCCCAACTCAGCCGCCCGGGTTGAACGACAGCGTGCGCCGCGTGGTCACCGGTGCGGCCACAGGTTCGAAGCGCCAGCGTTTGACCGCATTGAGCGCTTCGCGGTCGAACACGCGCGGCGGGGTGGCGCGCAGCACGCGCGAGGCGGTGATCGAACCGTCGGTGCCGACGGTGATCTCCACCAGCACTTCGCCGGAGGTGCCGGCGCGCAGCGCCTCGGGGGGATAACGCGGTGCCGGGGTGCTGATCGGGCGCAGCGACTGCGCGGCCGGTGCAGCTGCGGCAGTCGCCGGGGCCGGACGCGGGGCAGCCGGAGTTGGAGCCGGCGTCGGGGTCTCGGCCTGACGGCGCGCGGCGGCCTGGCGTTCGGCCTCGGCGCTCTGCTGGCGGGCGGCTTCCTGTTGCGCGGCGATCTGCTGCGCAGCGGCCGCCTCGCGGGTCTGCTGCTCGGCCAGACGCTTCTGCTCGGCCGCCTGCTTGGCCTTGTCTTCGACCAGCTTCTTGGCCTGCTCGGCATCCTGCTCGGAGCGGCTGGCGGCGGTCTTCATGCCGGTCTCCAGGCCGCTCTTTAGCCGCGGCAGTGCCGGTGCCTTGGGGTCGACCTTTTCGATCAACGCGATCAGGCGCTGCGCCTCGGGGAATTCTTCGCGGCTGATGCCCTGTTCGGCGGCGATCAGCGTGTACGGCAGCAGGTCGGTCAGCGCGCTGTTGACGGTGGCGTCCTGCGGCTGCTTTTCACGCAAGGCCAGGTAGTACTCCACCGCGTTGTCGCCGGCCGGGGCGTACATGCGATTGTCCTGCAAGGCCTTGGTGGCCGATGCGCGCAACTGGTCGGCGGCCATCGATTGCACCTGCGGCGACACTGCGGTGGCCGGCGTCGGCGCGGCGGCCGGTGCCGCAGGCGTGGCGCCGGTGGCAGGCGCGGTGGCGGCGGCCTTGTCGTCCTGCTTGGAGCAGGCGGCCAGGCCGACCAACAAAATGACCGGCGCGATCCGGCGTGCCATACGGCCCTGTGTCAGATCCAACATGCGTCCCCCTTACCCCGATTGCGAAAGATGCTGCGGCGAGGCCGGCCATTGTTCCCGCAATGGACGGCAAAGCGGCAATCTAGCATTGCTGGGGCGGTCTAAGCCAAGGGGAGCGCCTGCCGGGCGCGAAATTCATCGCACTCCGGTTGCAAGTGCGGCGTCGGCCGGCAGCCGCGTGGCCGGCTCGGGCAGCGGCGGCGCAGGGCAGTAGCGGCGCAGGAAGTCCGCATGCGCAGGCAGCCGCGCCAATGCGGCATCGACCCGCGTGCGGATGGTTTCCAGGAAATGACGAAGCTCGGCATCGCCCATCAGGTCGGCCACCGGGTGGTGGTGCTTCGGCGTGATGCCCTGGCCCAGCATCACCTGCACCCAGGAATTTTCTGCAAACAGCTCGTTGGCCTGGTGGAACACCCGCCCGCTCTGGCGGAACAACTCCACCCGGTGACGCAGCGTGTCGGGGATGTCCATCGCCGCGCAATCGCGCCAGAACGGCGTGTCGCGGCGGTCGGTGGCGTGGTAGTGCAGGATCACGAAATCGCGGATATGGGTGATTTCGGCGGCGGCCTGGCGGTTGTATTCGGCGATGTCGACATCGTTGATGACCTGCGGAAAGGTCTGCATCAGCCGGATGATGCCGCGCTGGATCAGATGGATGTTGGTCGATTCCAACGGCTCCAGGAAGCCGCTGGCCAGCCCCAGCGCCACGCAGTTCTTTTCCCAGACCCGATGCCGCTGATTGGGCGTGAAGCGCAGTGCGCGCGGCTGGGTTAGTGCGCGGCCGCTGAGATTGCGCTGCAGTACCTGCGCGGCGCTGTCCTGATCCATGTAGCGGCTGGAGTACACGATGCCGTTGCCGACGCGGTGCTGCAGCGGAATGCGCCACATCCAGCCCGCCTGATCGGCGCGCGAGCGGGTGTAGGGCACCGGCGCGCCGACCGATTCGGTCTGCACCGCCAGCGCGCTGTCGGCGAACAGCCACTGCGACCAGTCGTCCGTGCCCACACCCAGCACCTTGCCGATCAGAAGACCGGCAAAGCCGGTGCAATCCAGGAACAGATCGCCTTCCACCCGCGTGCCGTCGTCCAGCGTCAGCGCGGTGAGATAGCCGCTGTGCGCGTGGGTCTCCACGCTGCCGATGCGGCCTTCGATGCGCTGCACGCCGAAGCCTTCGCAGAAGCGGCGCAGGAAGCGCGCGTACAGGCCGGCATCCAGGTGGTAGGCGTAATTCATGCCGCCATTGGGCAGATGCGCAAAGCGGCCTTCCTGCGCGGCACGCAGTTCCAGGCAGTAGTCGCCGAAGTCGCGCGCCAGGCCACGCTGCCGGCCCTTCAACCAGAAATGCTGGAAGCCCGCGCTCCAGTGATCGGTGCCGGTGTGGCCGAAGGAGTGGATGTAATGCCGGTCCACATCGCGCCAGTGTTCGAAGCCGATGCCCAGCTTGATGGTGGCCTGCGTGGCGGCCATGAACGCGGCCTCGTCGATCTCCAGCAGGCGGTGAAAGGTGACCAGGCTGGGAATGGTGGCTTCGCCCACGCCCACCGTACCGATCTCGTCCGATTCCACCAGGGTGATCTGCAGGTGCCGGCCCAGCACTTTGGATAACGCGGCGGCGGCCATCCAGCCGGCGGTGCCGCCACCGGCGATGACGACGCGGCGTACCGGGCGCTGTTGTGGGTCGGAAGGGGCGGTGTCGGTCATGGCGTCAGATCCTCAGCGATTCAGGCGTTGCAGCAACCGCGCGCGCAGGCTGCGGGCACGGGCCTCGTCCATCGGCGCCAGGACGCCGCGCGCAGACTCCGGCATGTGTGCGGCGGTGTCCGCATCGGCATCGAACACGTAATGGTCGAACACGTCCTGCCAGATCGCGCGTTGTTCCGCTGGCAGGTCGCGGAGGGTGAGCAGCGCCAGCATCAGCGCGTTCATCGGCGAATCCATGTAGGCCGGGCTCTGCCGCCACCAGAAATTCACCAGCACGTTGAACGGCGTCAGCGCTTCGACGTGATGCCACCACATGCTGGGAATGAACAATGCATCGCCCGGTTCCAGCTCGGCCACCAGCGCGTGTTCCAGCGCCTGCGCATAGCGTGGAAAGCGCTGCAGGTCCGGCGCGGCGATATCCACCAGGCTGACCGGCTGACCGGCCGGGGTGAGATCGAGTGGGCCGATATACAGATTGGCCAGTTGCTGCGGCGGAAACAGGGTAAAGCGGCGGCGCCCGGCGACCACGCAGGCCAGGTTGTCGGGCAGGTCCTGATGGGCGGCGATGCGGGTGCGGTTGCCGATCCAGATACTGGCCAGCGGCTCGCGCTGCGGCAGCGCGATCGGGTTGTGCGCGCGCAGGCCGGGCAGGTAGGTGTCCAGCGTGGTGGAGCCGACGTAGATCGCCGGTGGCTGCGGGTTGTGCAGATCGCGCAACAAGGTCTCCAGCACCACGCCCAGTGGCACGCGCTCGGGACGGAAATTGAAGCCGCTCATGTCCGCGTTGTAGAAGAAGCGCCCGCCGATGTCCGGCGGGCCGACCTGTGCCACCACCGCTTCACCGCGATCGAAACCGCGCAGGTAGGCCGCCGCCGCCTGCGCCGAGGTGGCGCCGGCCTGCGCCAGTGGCCAGTCGCGCACCAGCCCGCGCAACACCAACGGCGTTGTCGAGCGCAGCACGGCCGGCTCCAGCTGCTGCGGGTCCAGTCCGTGCCGTTCTTCGATGGCGCGCGGCTCAGCCAGCATGACGGCGCTGCATGCGGTCGAGCAGATGGCGGAACTGCGCGATCGAGGCCACCGCCATGTACAGCGGTTCCAGATCGCCGTGCCGGTGCAGATTGAGCAGGGCCGCATCGTCGAGTGCGCGCAGGCGTTCCTCGTGCACGGCATAGAGCCCGGTCAGACGGCATTCCAGGCCGTTCTGCAGCGTGGCCTCGAACACAAACGGTTCGAGCAAGTCGTAGCCAAGCAAGCGGTCGACGAACGCCTCGCTCGCGGCCAGGCCATCGTGCAAGGTGCGCAACACCTGGCTGATGTGGTCGAGAAATTCGGTGGTACCGCCGTGTTCGCGAAACAGCACCTCGCCTTCGCTGCGGCTGATGCGCGGGCTGTCCAGGTCCACGTGCACCATCGGCCCGTCCGCCTGTTCGCCGATCAAAAACGGTTGCCGCTGGATCGCCAGCGGCACGTACGGCGCATCCCAGCGCGCGCCGTCCAGGAACAGGTTCTCGCCCAGGCGTAATCCCAGCAATGCCAGCGGCTGAAAACTGCGCTCGCCGCTGCGATGGAACACGATCGGGTACTGCGCCTGCAGTTGGCGGAACTCCTGCGGAAAGGTCGCGGCCGACATCACGTCGTCGCCGTAGGCGGCGCCGTGCGTGGTGATCACGCGCAGGTCGCGGTGATCGAGATTGTTCAACAACACGGCATTGGTCATGGGGGGGAAGACACATCACGCGGGGCGCGTGGCCCATGCTTGGACAGTTGCTTCGGCATGGCAAGTCCCGGATGCGACACATCCGGGAAACGCCACGAGAGCGCCGTGCGAAACGCCCCGGCAGACTCGCTGCCGGGAGCGCTTAAAAGAACATCACTGCATGACCAACGCGCTGCATCACCAGAACTTGTAACGCACGCCCAGCATGTAGCGCGGGCCGGTCTGGGTGGCGTAGATGATCTGGTTCGGGTGACGGCCGTGCTGGCGCTGCACCTCGTCGGTGAGGTTGATCGCCTCCAGGCTCAGCGACAGGTTCTCGGTCCACTGGTAGCCGATGCTCAGGTCCAGCTGGCCATAGGCTTCGGTGTAGACCGGGTTGGGCTGGCCGCTGCCGTCGAAACGTGCAGCCAGGAACTCGTCGCGCCAGTTGTAGGCCGCACGCACCTGCCACTTGTCCCTGTCGTAGAAGCCGACCACGTTGGCCGAATCGCTCAGCCCTTCCAGCGCGAACTGCTCGCCGATCACGTAGTTGTCGTAAGTCAGGCCGGAGTCGACCTTGGTGTAGTTGGCCGACACGCCGAAGCCGCTGTCGCCGAACATGTGCTGCAGGTTGAATTCCCAGCCGTCCAGCGAGGCCGAGCGCTGGTTGGCCGGCGCGGTGATGGCGAAGTTGGCCACCGGATCGCCCGGCTGCCCGCTGATCACGCCGGTGGCGTTGCCGTTGGAATCGTCCTGCCCGCGTACCACGCCGGGCGCACCGCCGCGGTTGCGGAAGATGTAGTTGCGGATGCAGGTCAGGTCGGCCGAGGCGCAGCCGTTGCCCAGCGCTTCGTTCCAGTACGCACCACCCACCGGCGTGTTCAGCCCCAGCGAGGAGTCGTTGCGCGTGGTCACACCGATGTAGTTGTCGATGTTCTTGCGGAAGAAGCCCACCGAGGCGTAGCTGGCATCGCTGTAGTACCACTCCAGCGAAAAATCGATGTTGTGCGAAAGCAGTGGCTTCAGGCCGGGATTGCCTTCCTGGCCGGTGCCGCCTTCCAGGCGCGCGATCTGGTTGAGCGTCTGCCCGCCCTGGATATCGCCCCAGCCGGGCCGGCCGATGGTTTCGCCGTAGCTGCCGCGCAGCACCAGATCCTCGGTGAGCTTGAAGCTCAGGTCCAGGCTGGGCAGCCAGTATTCGTATTTGCCGCTGCCGCTGGCGAACGCCGAGTCGGCCAGGCGGATCGGCAACTCGTTGTTGGCGACCCAGTCGATGCCCACCGCCACCGGCACCAGTGCCTGCGCCTCCACCTTGGTTTCTTCGTAGCGCACACCGGCGGCCAGGCTGATCGGCACGCGCAGATCGTCCCAGCTGTTGTTCCACTGCAGGTAGGCGTTCTTGGATTTTTCGGTCACGCGGCGGTCGGTGGTGAACACCGGCGAGGTGCGGTACAGCGCATCGTCGCCGGCCACCTGCGCGGCCGCCTGGCGGGCACGTTCGAAGTCGAACAGGAACAGCTGGTTGAACTGCGCCGGATTGCCGCTGCCGTCGATCGCATCGAAATACTGCGCAAACGAACTAGGAATCCACAGATCGTCCGGATAATCGGCCGCGGTGCCGGCACCGCCCCAGGTGTCGCGCTGCACGTTGGAGAACGCCGAGCGGTTCTTGACCTCGGTGCTGCCGATACCGAACTTCAACTGCGAATAATTTTCGAAGGTGAAGTCGCCGTTGACCTGGGCCTGGTCGATCTCCGACTTCATGTAGCTGTTGCGGAACGCCGAGCCGGTGACCAAGGTGCGCGACGGATCCAGCCCGGTCAGGCCGAAGCCCAGCTGCTGCTGCAACACCGGGAAATCCTTGCTGAAATCCACTACCGAGGTGCCGCGGTAGAAACCGGACACGCCCAGCGAATTGCTGGAACCGAACGGGCTGTCCGCACCGGCTTCTGCGGTGGAGCGGTGGATGTCGAAGTTGAGCTTGAACTGGTCATTCACCGCCCAATCCACGTTGAAGCCCAGCGACTTGTTCTGGTTGCGCGTGGCCGCATTGGAGCCGGCGGTGGCCAGATCGCTGGTGGCCGGATTGACGATTTCCGAATAGGTCACCGGCCCGGCGACCGGGCCATTGGTCCAGGCGCTGGCCGACGGCCCATAGTTGAACCACACCGACATCTCGTTGCGCTGCTGCTGGATCTTGTTTTCCGAATAGGTGTAATCCAGCGTCGTGGTGACGTTGTCCAGCGGCTTGTACTGCAGCGTCAACTGGCCGTTGGTGCGCTGGCGCTCGACGCCGACCACGCGGTAGTTGAGGTTCTGCGGCACCGAATAGATGTCATTCGGGCCGGGGCGGTTGACGATGTTTTCCGAGCCCGGTGTACCCGGCTGCGGGATGGTGCCGTAGGCGGTGGAATCGCCGCGGAACGAACGCCAGCCGTTGGGCACGCCGACCTGGCTATAGCCGAAGTCGCGTTCCTGGTAGCTGCCGCTCAGCGATACGCCGAAGCGTCCATCGGCCGAGGTGTTGCTGAAGATGCCGGAGATTTCCGGGGTCAGCGCATCGCCCTGCAGGCGTCCGGGCAGATTCTCGTTGGAGCTGTCGTGCACGCCCTTGAGGCCGACGTTGGCATGCAGGCCCGGGTTGTCCAGCGGCCGGCTGGTCTTGATGTTGATGGTCGCACCGATGCCGCCGGTGGGCGTGCTGGCGCGGCTGGTCTTGAACACCTCGATGCCGGAGATCGACTCCGACGCCAGGTTGGCGAAGTCGAACGCGCGCGAATTGGAGGCGTTGGATTCCTCGATGCTGGCGCCCGGCATCTGCCGGCCGTTCAACAGCACCAGGTTGAAGTCCGGGCCGACGCCGCGCACGGTGACGCGCGAGCCTTCGCCCAGCGAACGGTCGATCGACACGCCGCTGATACGTTGCAGCGACTCGGCCAGATTGGTATCGGGGAACTTGCCGATGTCTTCGGCCACGATGCCGTCAACGATGCCTTGCGCATCGCGCTTGACGTTCATCGACGAGGTGAGGCTGCCGCGAATACCGGTGACCTGCACCGCATCGAGCGTGGCGGGATCGGCCTGGCTCGCGCCGGGGACGGTGGATGCGGACTGCGGTGCCGGCGCGGTCTGCGCGGCCAGCGGCGTCGACAGGGCAAACAGCAGGGCAGACGTCAGACGCCGCGTGCGCGGCAGGGTGCGTGGCTCTCTCACGATGATTTCTTCCCCAAATGAAGATAGCCGGCCCCAGGCGGGGCAGGCAAAGGTCGATGACACAATCGTGCATTTGTGAGCGCAGGCTTAACCAAGTCAACTTGCACTGCAGCATCGGCCACGAGCCAATCGCGTCACACATCGTTCCAGCCAGCACCACCGCACGCGCACGCGCCGGTAGCGGGCTTGGTCGTACCATCGATCGCCAAGGCGCGCGCTGCGTGCCACCCCCTGCCGAACTGGAGCGCACGATGATCGACCTGTACTACTGGCCCACCCCCAATGGCCACAAGGTCACCTTGTTCCTGGAAGAGGCCGGGCTGGACTACACGCTCAAGCCGGTCAACATCGGCAAGGGTGAGCAGTTCGAGCCGGCCTTCCTGCAGATTTCGCCCAACAACAAGATGCCGGCGATCGTCGACCACGCACCGGCCGACGGCGGCCCGGCGCAGAGCGTGTTCGAATCCGGCGCCATCCTGCTGTATCTGGCCGAGAAGACCAGCCGCTTCCTGCCGCGCGATGCGCGTGGCCGCATCGCCGCGCTGGAATGGCTGTTCTGGCAGATGGGTGGGCTGGGGCCGATGAGCGGCCAGATGGGCCACTTCAACGTCTACGCGCCGGAAAAGATTCTCTACGCGATCGAACGCTACAACGCCGAGGTGCGTCGCCTGCATGGCGTGCTCGACAAGCGCCTGGCCGAGCAGGCATTCCTGGCCGGCCCCGAGTACGGCATCGCCGACATGGCCAGCTATCCGTGGATCGAGGTCTACGCCGACATCCGCCCCGATTACGCCGAGTTCCCGCACCTGAAGCGCTGGCACGACGCCATCGCCGCGCGCCCGGCCACGCAACGTGCGTATGCGCTCAAGGAGCAGGTCAACCCCAACGCCGGCAAGCCGCTGAGCGAGGAAGAGCGCAAGCATCTGTTCGGCAAACGCTGAGGGCGCAGTAACAACAGCGCGGCACGCACGGCAGTTCCACCCGGCGCCCGAGTTCCTCTCCCCCGGGAGAGGGGTTGGGGTGAAGGTACGCAAGTGGAGCCAGACCCACCGCCCCCCGTAACCTGCGCACCACGAAACGCGCATGTACCATCCGCAGCCCGCCAACTGCGACCATCAGCCCAAACGCACCTCTGCTCGCTAGAAACTGAGCGACAACAACCCAGCACCATGCTGCAGCACACGCGCAGAACCGCGCGCAGCCCTTCATCGCGCACGCGCAGCATCGCCGCGCTTCTCAAACACCCCACACGCCCGCATCCTGTGTGCTATCTCAAGACAGGATCTTCGATGCGCGCCCTGTTCGCCGCCCTTGCCCTCATGCTCAGCACGATCACCACCGCCCACGCCGAAAAACTCACCCTCGACGCCATCACCGGCCCATTGCCGTTGTCCGGCCCGACGCTGATGAAACCCAAGGTCGCCCCCGACGGCTCGCGCGTGAGCTTCCTGCGCGGCAAGGACAGCGACCGCAATCAGCTGGATCTGTGGGAGTACGACATCGCCAGCGGTCAGACCCGGCTGCTGGTGGATTCCAAAATCGTGCTGCCCGGCACCGAAACGCTCAGCGATGTCGAAAAGGCCCGCCGCGAGCGCCAACGCATCGCTGCCTTCGCCGGCATCGTCGATTACCAATGGGCGCCGGACGCACATGCACTGTTGTTCCCGCTCGGTGGCGAGCTGTATCTGTACGACCTGCGCAAGACCGGCGCGGCGGCAGTGCGCAAGCTCACCCACGGCGAAGGCTTCGCCACCGACGCCAAGCTCTCGCCCAGGGGCGGCTTCGTCAGCTTCGTGCGCGAGCGCAACCTGTGGGTGATCGACCTGGTCAGCGGCAAGCAGCTGCAGCTCACCAGCGACGGCAGCGAGACCATCGGCAACGGTGTGGCCGAGTTCGTCGCCGACGAGGAAATGGATCGCCACACCGGCTATTGGTGGGCGCCGGACGACTCGGCGATCGCCTTCGCGCGTATCGACGAATCCGGCGTGCCGGTGCAAAAGCGCCCGGAGGTCTATGCCGACCATACCGAGGTCATCAGCCAGCGCTATCCGCAGGCCGGTCAGCCCAATGTGGCCGTGCGGCTGGGTGTGATCGCACCGCGCGCCAACGCCGCCCCGCGCTGGATCGAGCTGGGCAGCAATCCCGATATCTATCTCGCACGGGTGGATTGGCGCGATGCGCAGCGGCTGACCTTCCAGCGCCAGTCGCGCGACCAGAAAACCCTCGAGTTGATCGAAGCCACGCTGGCCAGCGGCAAGCAACGCGTGCTGATCACCGAGACCTCGCCGACCTGGGTACCGCTCCACAACGATCTGCGTTTTCTCAAGGACGGCCGTTTCATCTGGAATTCCGAGCGCAGCGGCTACGAACATCTGTATGTGGCATCGGAAGATGGCCGCACGCTCACGCCGCTGACCTCCGGCGCCTGGGTGGTCGATGCACTGCTCGCCGTCGATGAGCAAGCCGGCACGGTGTATTTTTCCGCCAGCAAGGAATCGCCGACCCAGGCCCACATCTACGCCGTGCCGCTGGCCGGCGGTGCGATCGAACAACGTTCGACAACCCACGGCACGCACGCCGCCAGCTTCGCCAACAACGCCAGCGTGTATGTCGACAGCTGGTCCAACACCGCCACGCCGCCGCAGATCGAGCTGTTTCACGCCAATGGCGAAAAAATCGCCACGTTGCTGAAGAACGATCTGGCCGATCCCCAGCACCCGTATGCCAGATACCGCGACGCGCAGCGCCCGGTGGAATTCGGCACGCTCACCGCCGCCGACGGCACCACGCCGCTGCAGTATCGCCTGATCAAACCGGACGACTTCGACCCGGCCAAGCGCTATCCGGTGATGGTGTACGTGTATGGCGGCCCCGCCGCGCAGACCGTGCTCGATGCCTGGCCAAGCCGTGGCGATGCGCTGTTCGATCAATATCTTGCGCAGCGTGGTTACGTGGTGTTTTCGCTGGATAACCGCGGCACCCCGCGACGCGGCCGCGACTTCGGTGGCGCGCTGTACGGCAGGCAGGGCACGGTGGAAGTGGACGACCAGCTGCAAGGCGTGGCGTGGCTCAAGGCGCAGCGCTGGGTCGATCCCACCCGCATCGGCGTGCAGGGCTGGTCCAACGGCGGCTACATGACGCTGATGCTGCTGGCCAAACACAGCGACGCCTACGCCTGCGGCGTAGCCGGCGCACCGGTCACCGACTGGGGCCTGTACGACACCCACTACACCGAGCGGTACATGGACCTGCCGGCCGGCAACGCCGCCGGCTACCGCGACGCACGCATCGCCACCCATCTGGACGGCCTGCGCGCCAAGCTGCTGCTGATCCACGGCATGGCCGACGACAACGTGCTGTTCACCAACTCCACCGCGCTGATGAGCGCGTTGCAGGCGCGCGGCACTGCCTTCGAACTGATGACCTATCCCGGCGCCAAGCACGGCTTGTCCGGCAGCACTGCCCTGCATCGCTACAAGACCGCGGAGGCATTCATCCAGCGCTGCCTGATGCCCTGAGCGGCCGGCAATCGGGTGCCGGGGAGACGGAACTGCAGTGGTAAACGGTCGCCGATGCCTGGTATCGGCGACATTCACCAGAGCGGTCGGGCAGGAGATGCCCGTTGCAGTGTGGACCTGCACGGGCCGCGCGGCGAGGGAAGCCGGCGCCAGGTGGACGCCAGCCGCAAGCACGGGCGATGGCGCTAGCAAATGCTGACATTCGCCAGCACACCGCCAATCCAATCAACCTGGTAGCCGACCCGCAAGCGCCGCCGCACTCCTGCCGACCATGACCTAAGACGCATTGCCGCAGCCGCCGCGGATGGGTAGGGTCGCGCTACTCAACTTGCGGATCCGCCCCATGAAACCACTCGTTCTCGCCATTGCGCTGGCGCTCGGTGCTTCGCTGCCATTGCAGGCACAGACCGGTAAAGCCGCGCAGGCCCAGCCTGCCACGCCGGCCTGGGTGCAGACCAGCAATGGCTATGCACAGATCCTGCTGAACGCGCAGGCGCCGTTCCAGCCCGAATACGCCAGCTTCTTCGGCGTGCCCGGCTACGACGACCAGGTCATCGACCTGGGGCCAAACAACGCCGCGCGCTACCGCGATGCGATGAACAAGGCACGCGCCGCGTTGCAGGCCAAGCTGGCCACCGAGCGCGACGTCAATGTGCGCCAGGACCTGCAGATCATGATCGCTGCGGCCGAGCAGAACATCGAAGGCAGCGAACTCAACGAGCGCTATCTGTTGCCATGGAACGATGCCCCGCAGCTGGTCTTCAGCGGCCTCAATGGATTGTTGTCCGACCAGACCGTGCCCGAGCGCCGCGCCAAGGCGCTGGATCGCCTCAAGCGCTACGTCGGCCTGGTGCCGGGCAGCACGCCGACCACCACGCTGGCCCGCCAGCGCTACGAAGAACAGCTTGGCAACACCACCTTGCTGCAGCCCACCCAGCGCGAAGTGGAGCAGGCGCTGGCGAACGTGGACACCTACGTCGCCGGCATCGGCGAGTTGTTCGCCAAGTACAAGATCGCCGGCGGTGACGAAGCGCTCAAGGCGATGTCCACCCAGTTGAAGGATTACGCCAACTGGACCCGCACCAAAGTATTGCCGAAGGCACGCAAGGACACCCGCCTGCCCGAACCGCTGTATGCCTTCCAGCTCAAGCAGGTCGGCATTGATGTCGCCCCGCAGCAGCTGATTCAGCGCGCGCAGCTGGAATTCATGGAAACCCGCTCGGCGATGCGTCAGCTGGCGCCGCTGGTGGCTAAGGCCAAGGGCGTGCAGGGCAGCGATTATGTACAGGTGATCCGTGCGCTCAAGGGCAACAAGATCGCCGACGACCAGCTGGAAACTCACTACCGCGGCGTGATCGACCAGATCGACCCGATCATCCGTCAGCAGCGCATCGTCGATGTGCCCAATCGCCCGATGCAGATGCGCCTGGGCAGTGCCGCCGAAAGTGCCGCGCAACCGGCGCCGCACTTCCTGCCAGCACCGCTGATCGGCAATACCGGCCAGCAGGGCCAGTTCGTGCTGCCGCTGGGCAACCCGACCGCCGACGGCGCCAAGAAGGAGCAGTACGACGACTTCAACTTCGGATCGGCCGCCTGGACGCTCAGCGCGCACGAAGGCCGCCCCGGCCACGAGCTGCAGTTCACCGCCATGGTCGAACGCGGCGTGTCGCTGGCGCGCAGCCTGTTCGCGTTCAACTCGGTCAACGTCGAAGGCTGGGCGCTGTATGCCGAAGCCGAAATGGTCCCGTACGAACCGCTCGACGGTCAGCTGATCGCCCTGCAGTTCCGCCTGCTGCGCGCCGCCCGCGCCATGCTCGACCCGATGCTCAACCTCGGTCTGATCGACCGTGAACGCGCACGCCAGGTACTGGAAGACGACGTCGGCCTTTCGCCGGCGATGACCCGCCAGGAACTGGACCGCTACACCGTCCGCGCCCCCGGCCAGGCCGGTAGCTACTTCTACGGCTACACCCGCATCCTCGAACTGCGCATGCGCACCGAGCTGGTCCTGGGCAAGAAGTTCGACCGCCTGGCCTTCAACAACTTCCTGCTCGACCAGGGCCTGCTGCCACCAGACCAACTGGCCAAGGCGGTGGAAACGCAGTTCATTCCAGCGCAGCGAAAGTAACTGCGGTATCCGTGGTACCGGATAGCCGCTCTTATGGATAACTGCTTGGCCAGGTCGCGCGCTGAAACGCACGATCTGGCTTAGCGTTGTGCTGGTGAAGTATTTGCCAAAAGTCGTGTGCGGCTCGCCAGTCAAGGCCAGTCCGCTTGCGGGTTGAGTCCTCCAAGGCTCTGGGATGCGACTTATATAGATCTCGGGGTGAGCGTTTGTGTTGCTTGAAGCTGTCCTCTAACGACTCGCTGACCAATGGCTGTAGGCGCTTCATAAAGGCTGGCCGGTAAAGATGAATTAGCACCCCACCTGCTGTGGAGCATATGACCTGGCGGCTGCCCTTGGGGACCAGGAGAAGCGCTGCTCGCGCCAGCGGTACCAAATGCCGAGTACGCCATAAAGGTTCCCATGCTTCCTTGCCACAGCGCTGCAGCAACGGTAGGCATAGTGATGATGACAGTGGTAAGCAATAGACCGATGCCGCCTTGCTGCAAGGCTTGCAAGCTCAGGCCGTCCACGTCACTGCCCATCAGGCCGTTATTGATGGCTTTTGCGGCCCACAGTGCTGCTGCCACCTTGTAGGAGAGCTTGAGCACGATGGCCGAGACCACCGAGAGCATGGACATCGAGAACAGCGGGCCGATGACGTAGAGCAGCCATTTCTTGAACAGGTCCTTGGTGGAATCGAACATGAGCGCCAGGATGAAGATCGGCCCGACGTCGATCAAGAAGGCCATGGTGAACTTGAACAGCAGCAGCATGGAGCCCGCCGCCATCGCAGGACTTGCTGTGCCAAATCCGGCAAGCAGCATGGCATTGCTCTTCTTTTGAAGCGCCTCCGGATCATCGGAGTCGATGTTCACCACGTCTACAGCGGTTAGGGTCGTGAGATGAATTTACGATCACATAACTGCCTAAAACTCTTGAAATTTAGAATCTGAGCATGCTTGATATATGATCTTGCATTCGGCCTGTGGGGCGATTTTATTATCCTTCTCGCATCTTTTTAAAGCAAGACTACTTGCTTTTTTAACTGTGGCTGCGCCGACAAATCTCGAGAACCCAGCCGTCAGGGGTTTTCCATTTATTTGCGGTTCGGCTATTACGGCACACTGATTATAATAGCTGAGTCCCACCTGGCAGTTTTTCTCGCCATGAGATGCGCATCGCTTTAAGGCGTCTGATTCAGCTTCAGCTTTAGATAATTTCCCTGTAGTGACACCGTAACTCGTGGTTGAGTCAATGGACCCTATAGCTATAGCACCCCAGCTATCTATCCATTTCCCGGCGGGCTGGGGTGGTGGCTGTTTTGTTTTGTCTTGAGGAATTGGCGCGCAAGATACGGCGCCCTGGCCGCCTATCGGATATTGTCCAGGAGGACAGCCACCCTCCGCATGCGCAGCACCCATGTGAAATGGCAGGACCAATAAAATCAGATAACCGAACTTCATAAAATTTCCCTGTTTAATTCAGCTGATTCGGCTGTCATTTTGATTTGCAAGTCCTCTGGAGCCAGCGATTTCAGAGGTGGATGCCTGCTGGGAGTGCTGCGGTCCAGAGCGGTCCAGAAACGCGTTGGGTGGTCAAAGCTTGCACTGGCGCTGATTCTGAGACGGAGTTATTTCTTGTTTGCTGTGGAACATAAGACCCAGGCGGCTGCCCCTGTGGCCCAGGGGATGCGCTGCTCGCGCCAGCGGTACCAAATGCCGAGTACACCATAAACGTTCCCATGCTTCCCTGCCACAGTGCTGCCGCGACGGTAGGCATGGTGATGATGACCGCGGCTGCAATTAGCAATGATAATGCCGCCTAGCATCAGCCGGGTTGCAAGCTACTTTCAAGTATCCAATGAAAAGTAATAGAGTTAGAATTCTTGAAAAAATTGCTCCGTGCAATTCTTATATACAATTTTACATTCGACGTTGGCGGTAGTGCTGTTTTCACTTTTGCAGTTTCTTAATGCTATCCCACTTGCCTTTGAGACTGTTTCAGCGCCGGTGAATCTGACAAATCCTTTAGAAAGAGGTTTTCCATCGATTTGTGGTTCGGCAATGACTGCGCACTGATTTTCATAAGAAAGCGCAATTTCACAATTATCCTCGCCATGAGATGCGCAGCGTCTTAGAGCATCCTGTTCCGCTTCTGACTTTGAGGATTTACCAGAGGTAACCCCATAGCTCGTAGTCGAATCAATTGAACCCATAGCAATCGCTCCCCACGTTTTTATCCACTTTCCACTTGGACGAGATTTTTGCTGAACACTTCCTTGTGGGATTGGGGCGCATGTGATTGCTCCTTGACCTCCAATTGGGTATTGCCCCGCCGGACATCCGCCTTCAGCGTGCGCTAGAGGTGATAAAAAAATAATCAAAACTAGTGAGAGGATTACAGCTTGGATTCTCATATTGTTTCGCTCAAGTAAAGCGGCTGGTGTTATTGGCTGCACCCCTCGAGCCGCTACTTTCTTGTGGCGTTGAGGTCTGTAGGGCTCCTGAATAATTATGAGTACTCGGCAGCTGGTGTGAGGTTTCTGGAGTAGGGTTGTTACTTCCGCCGTGCTAGCGAATATGCGACCCAAGCGGCTGCCCTTGAGGCCCAGGGGCAGCACTGCTAGCACCAGCGGTACCAAATGCCGAGTACGCCATAAACGTTCCCATGCTTCCCTGCCACAGCGCTGCCGCGACGGTAGGCATGGTGATGATGAGGGTGGTCAACAGCAAGCCGATACCGCCTTGCTGCAAGGCTTGCGAGCTTAGGCCTTCGGTATTGTTACCCATCAGCCCGGTGATGCCTTTGGCAACCCAGAGCGCGATGGCGACCTTGGTGGAAAACTTGAGCACGATGGCCGAAGTCACACTAATGCATACGTACTGTGATCAGTCTAGGCTGTAAAACGTTCCCGAGGAAATTCCTTGGCTAGACGCCGAAAGGCTATGGGGAATTTGCAATTGATTTTACCTGAAATATAAGCGGAGACAAAAGGAGGATGGCTAAACGCATACTATTTCACAGCCATTCCGACCGTTCTGTGAGTCTGTGTTCTATTTAAACTAATTCAAAACTTCTCAAAAATTTGCTCAGAACAAGCGGTGTGAATTATTTTGCACTCAGTGCCTGGATTTTCCTCGCTACATCCACGAAGGGCTGCGCCTTTTGCAAGTTGTTCGGTAGGCTGCCTTGAAAACTCAATAATACCATCAGGTTTTGGCGATCCTTCGATTTGAGGTTCACCTATGGACATGCATTGATTGCGAAAAGTCGTCGAGGGCCGGCAGCCCTTGGCGCCTGACTTATTGCATCTATCCAAGGCCTCCCTTTTTGCTGCATCTTCTGAGGCAAGCCCAACCGGGACAGCATACAGAGGCTTGGCGTTAAGTACGCCTACTGCAACCGCGCCCCAAGTTTTTAACCACTTTCCAGCGGGGCGGGGCTGCGCGACCGTGGATTGCTGCTGCGGAATAGGGGCGCATGAGATCGCTCCCTGTCCTCCGATAGGATACTGACCTGTTGGGCAGCCTTGTTCCGCAAAAGCAGGATAAGACAGAGCAATCCCGGCGAGCATCATAGTTGCTTTTAGCATCAGTAAAAACCTCTGCAAACCAAAACTAGACAACCCGACCAGGATCGCCAGTCGGCGCGATGCCGCGCGATCCAGGCGCGGGCGCAACAGGAGCGCTACAGGAAACTCCCGATACTCGTGCAGTACTTAAATCGCGGATCTCTGTTGATCATTGCCTCTTGGCCCATCATTTCCTCGTTGTTGAGGACATGACGAGCCAGGCGGCTGCCCTTGGGGACCAGGAGAAGCGCTGCTCGCGCCAACGGTACCAAATGCCGAGTACGCCATAAACGTTCCCATGCTTCCCTGCCACAGCGCTGCCGCGACGGTAGGCATGGTGATGATGACAGTGGCCAGCAATAGACCGATGCCGCCTAGTTGCGATGCTTGCTAGCTCAAGCGTTCTACAACAAGTATAAAATTTATATTTTCTTGTCAGCTGGCGGCCTTGTTTGGCTGCTGCTGATTAATTCTGATAATTGAATAAATAAATTAAATCAATATTCTTCGAATACTTGCTCTGTGCAATCGCTATAGATAACGCTGCACTGGGCAGGAGTTGGGTTGCTTTTTTTGCATTGAGCTGACGCCGCAGTCGATGCTTTAGCGATGGTTTCGCCGCCAGAAAAGTGAACCGTACCTCCTGATGGTTTGCCCCCTATTTCCGGCGTTGATATTGCTGCGCATTGATTTTGATAGGTAAGCGTGATTTTGCAATCCTGTTCGCCGTGGGATGCGCATTTTTGCATTGCTTCACGCTGCGCATCGTTTTTAGAGAACTTGCCCGTCGAAACTCCGTAGTTTATGACTGAATTTACAGAGCCCATTGCGATTGCACCCCACGTTTTGATCCATTTTCCACTTGGTCGAGGCCGTGACTGTGAACTGTTTTGTGGGATTGGTGCGCATGCAACTGCCCCCTGTCCGCCAACAGGGTACTGCCCCGGGGGGCAACCTCCCTCTCCGTGTGCCGAGCTAACAGAGAAAGCTAAGATAATAATAAAAAATTTATAAATTCTCATAATGCCTCAGCCCAAAATTTAGATGACTTGGTTATTGCTCTGGGATGCGACACCTCTAGATCCCGGGGCGGGCGTTTGTATTGCTTGAGGCTGTCCTCCAGTGATTCGCTGACCGGTGGCTGTAGGCGCCTCATAAGAGCTGGGTGGCACAGATGAATTAGCACCCCTCTGCTGTGGAACATAAGACCCAGGCGGCTGCCCCTGTGGCCCAGGAGAAGCGCTGCTCGCGCCAGCGGTACCAAATGCCGAGTACGCCATAAACGTTCCCATGCTTCCTTGCCACAGCGCTGCCGCGACGGTAGGCATGGTGATGATGAGGGTGGTCAACAGCAAGCCGATACCGCCTTGCTGCAAGGCTTGCGAGCTTAGGCCTTCGGTATTGTTACCCATCAGCCCGGTGATGCCTTTGGCAACCCAGAGCGCGATGGCGACCTTGGTGGAAAGCTTGAGCACGATGGCCGATACCACCGAGAGCATGGACATCGAGAATAAGGTGCCGATCACATAGAACAGCCACTTCTTGAAGAGATCCTTGGTTGAATCAAACATCAGTGCCAGGATGAAGATGGGGCCAACGCCAACCAGGAACGCCATCGTGAACTTGAACAACAGCAGCATGGCGCCTGCCGCCATCGCAGGACTTGCTGTGCCAAATCCGGCAAGCAGCATGGCATTGCTCTTCTTTTGAAGCGCTTCCGGATCATCGGAGTCGATGTTCACCACATCCACGGCGGCCATCGCGAGCTGCGTATAGCCAAGATTTTCGTCGATTGCATCGGCTGCTGACGTACCGCTTTCGCCTGTGAACAGTTCGTGGATCTCCTGGTCCAGGTTCTGCGTCATCGTCTTGTGCAGCATCGCGCCGTTGCTTCCCACTGCAGTGGCGATACTCAGGATAAAGACGATTTTGGCGGCCTTGCCCATGGTCTCCATTGCCGAATTGCGAGACTGCCCGGTCGCCAGCCGATAGCCAACGATCATCACCCACAGCGTGACCAAAATCATGGCGATCACGCTCACCCACGTCATGGCACGGCCGATCAGCTCCATGCCGAACGTGTCGATTTCCTTATTCAGGTAATCATTGATCAGCTTGAAAAAGACATAGTCGCCAATGCCTGTATCGGCCATCGGCCTAAGCCAACTCAATGCACCCTGAAAAACGCTGTCCATATCCGCCCCGATTTGATCCTAATAAAACTGCCTGCCGTGCCCAGCAAATGTACAAGTGCACTCAATCAACTGATAATGCCGCCTTCAAAGCCGCAGCCTGTACCAGCTGGGTGACCAGTGGGATGCCGCCCTCCTTATTGCCGTCAAAGGCGCGCTTGGTCAGCTTTCGCTGGTCGCTTTTCAAAGAAGCTTCGTAGTAGTCGTAGGCTTTTAGCTTTGCCTGCCAGTAGTCGAGATCCATCGAGTTCTGCGCCACAAAACGCGCGACCTCGTTGTCATTTGCAGCAAGCGCGCCCTGGCTGGTTCCTACACCTTTCCGTTGCGACTGAATCTTCTGATCGAACTCTTTGTTGCGCTGAATCAATCGTTTGAGCATGCGGACAGACTCGTTGTAGCGCGCGTTTTCAGTCATCACCATCAACTGACAGATCTTGGTCTGCTCAGTCACCAGGTTGCCATCCATGTTGGGCAGCATACTTTTGATGCTTGTCATGATGCTTCCCAGGCCACTGCCTGCACCGGAGCATGCTGCTGCCATCCCGTAGTTGGGGTCACGCTCGGTGAAATTGTCTTCCATGTTGGTAATGCCAAAATTCAGGCTCTGCAGCTTGATCAACTGTTGCTGGTAGTGCGCATATTCTTTCTGGTATTGCGACAACGTTTCCTTCCAACGTTCGAAGTCCTTTCCGTATTCAGCAATCATGCTTTCCAGCGTTACCGGGTCATGGGTAATCACTTGTGCCTTTGCTTGACCAGCGCAAAGCCCCACGGAGAGGAGCAGGCCTGCTGCAAAGCGTGAAAATGGCACGCGTGAACGACGGACATGGTCAGTCATGGCAAGTCTCACTGAATTGGCTTGATACGGGAAAAAAGACAGGCGAAAGCACCAACGGGTCCTGTTGGCGGCTTGCCTGGGAGCGGGCGCAACGCCGCCGATACAGCCACAGGCGCCCGCGCTGGCGCTACTGTCAGCGCGGAAATTGTTCGTTTGAGTGCCTGCCACGGCCATCTTCCTTGTGTGCGGTTAAACGCAGGTCTGCCGTAAGGTGCCACAGAGCATGGCGCATTTCCAGACTTTTAATGCTCGGTTGTTTGATGAATACCTTCAGATTTTCGGGGGAAGCACTCTAGGGAGACGTGCGTGCTAGCCATTCGTCATCGCAAGGAAGCTTCGGCCCAGGCTGTAGTGAAGCGCCTCTCAGAGTTCTTTCGTAGATGTATCCCTGGCCCCCGCCGGCACCCAGATCGCCATGCCGGCCGCACGCTTCTGTGTGGTCGGGATGCCGATGCCCAGGCCACCGCCGACCCGGCCGCCGTAGCTGCCGCCGCCGACCGACAGGCCGCCGCCGGAGCGTTCCGAGCCCACGCCGACGATGACCACGCCGTTGGCGCCAAGCTTGGCGGCTTCGCGCTTGAGCCGTTGCACGGCCGCATCGGTCTGGCCCTGGGTGCCGAAACCGGCAGCGCTGGTGGATTCGAGCTGGGCGATTTCCACCGAGCCGACCGGTGCATTGGAGTACACCTGCACCAGTGACGGGTCGATCGGCGCGCGCGCCTGGCCCAGCATCACCTTGGAACTGCTGGCGCAACCGGCCAGCAAGGCAACGGTGGCAGCCGCGATGGCGGCATTCCTGATCAGCGATTGCATGTACATGGTGGAACCCCCTGTGGGTAATGGCAACGATGATCCGGCGCCCGGACTGAATCGCTCTGGACTTTGCCGCACCCTAGCCATGCCCACGTGAGGCTACCGCCAAGCCGCCATTGGTCAGGGTGAACATCTGCCCACAGCGCCTTGGCGGGCGCGGCGCTAAGCTCGTGGCTTCTTTGAATGGCGAGGTGGCACGTGGGATTGATCAGCCTGCTGTGGGGCATTGTGGCGCTGCTGTGGATGGTGCTGGCCTTCATCCCGTTGCTGGGCTGGGGCAACTGGTTCCTGATCCCGTTTGCGGCGTTGGGCGCGCTGATCGCGGCGATCGCGCTGCTGTTCACCTCGGCCGGCAATCGCGGACGTGCCAAGACCGGTCTGCTGCTCAACGGCCTGGTGATCGTGGTCGGGGTGATCCGCCTGAGCCTGGGCGGCGGCGTGATCTAGCACGCGGCGTCGCCTTCCAGGCAGGTCGCGCGAGTTCGGAGGGCCGTGCGCCGGCTGGCGATGGAGAAGATCGACGCGTGGCACCGCCGCCAGCCGGGCGCGTTCCCTGTGGGGTGAGCTGACCGCGTGGTCCAAGCGGATCACGCTTGCATTGCATTGATCACGGCGTGATCCGGCCCGTTGCACCGCTGCGACACAGCGTCGCAGCGCGTCCGGCGGCGGGTCGCGGGCGTAAACTTGCGGGCTGCTGACAGGAGCCCACGATGGCCCATCCCCACTACCGTCCCCGCCGCATGCGCCACGATGCGTTTTCGCGCCGTTTGATGCGCGAAAACACGCTGACCACCGATGACCTGATCTGGCCGGTGTTCGTGCATGAGTTGTCCGGCCGCGCGCCGATCGCGTCCATGCCCGGCGTCGAGCGCCTGTCGCTGGACGAATTGCTGCGCGAAGCCGAAGCGGCCCTGGAGCTGGGCATTCCGGTGATCGACCTGTTCCCGGTGATCGACCCGGCCGGCAAGAGCCTGGACGCGGCCGAGGCGTGGAATCCGGACGGCCTGGCGCAGCGTGCGGTACGCGCGCTGAAAGCGCGGTTTCCCGAACTCGGCATCATGACCGACGTGGCGCTGGACCCGTACACCACGCACGGCCAGGACGGCATCATCGATGCCAAGGGCTATGTGCTCAACGAGATCACCGTCGAGGCGTTGGTCAGGCAGTCGCTGTCGCATGCCGAAGCCGGTGTGGACATCATCTCGCCGTCGGACATGATGGATGGCCGCATCGGTGCGATCCGCCGCGCGCTGGATGCGCAGGACCATCTCAATGTGCGCATCATGGCTTATTCGGCCAAGTACGCCTCGGCGTTCTACGGCCCGTTCCGCGATGCAGTCGGCAGCGCCGGCAATCTGGGCAAGGCCGACAAGACCACCTATCAGATGGACCCGGCCAACAGCGACGAGGCCATGCGCGAGATCGCGCTGGACCTGGAAGAGGGCGCGGACATGGTGATGGTCAAGCCGGGCATGCCGTATCTGGATGTGGTGCGGCGGGTGAAGCAGGAATTCCGCGTGCCCACCTTCGCCTATCAGGTCAGCGGCGAGTACGCGATGCTCAAGGCCGCCGCCGCCAATGGCTGGCTGGACGAACGCAAGTGCGTGCTGGAAGCGCTGATGGCGTTCAAGCGCGCCGGCGCCGATGGCGTGCTGACCTATTTCGCACCGCAGGTGGCGCGTTGGTTGCGGGAAGGCTGAGTGCGCCGAGGCGGTGCTGTGACGCCCTCCAGGCCGCAATCGGCGCCTGCAGGCTTGGCCCGATTCGAAAAACCCAACGATCTCGCAGGCCGCGTTCTGTCCCGGCCTGCGCTGCGTGCGGCGCGCGCCATCCTTCCGGATGGGGAGGGAAGGTGTGGCGCAGGCAGCTTGATCAATCTGCTTCCCGCAGATCAATGGGTACCGGCGTTGCTGCAATGATCGAGTGACATAGCAGTCGCTGACTGACGGCGCTGCGGCAGTGGCATGAGCCTCGCAATCCCACGCAAACTGCGATAACGATTCTCATCTACAATGGCGAGCCCACTGTTTGCGGCTGCTCGCGCGTGCTCAAGACCGTCCTGTTCCAATTGCACTGGCTGCTCGGCATCACGGCCGGGCTGGTGCTGTCGGTGATGGGGCTGACCGGCGCGTTGATGTCCTTCGAAAACGAGATCGTGCGGTTGGCCAATCCGGCCATCGCGCAGCTGGCACAGCGGCATGCCGCAGGCGAGCGGCCATTGCCGGTGGATGTGCTGCTGCGCCGGCTGGACCTGGATCAGCAACAGGCGGTCACCCGTATGCTGATCGATCCGACTGGTAAGCGTCCGTCCAATGCACGCCTGGCCGGCAAGGACGGAGGCCGGGTGTACTTCGATCCTTACACCGGCGACAGGGTCGCCGCCCCGCGGCTGAGCGGCGCGTTTGCCTTTATCGAAGACCTGCATCGCCATCTGACCGCCGGCAAGCGTGGCCAGGCGGTGACCGGTGCGAGCACCCTGATCCTGCTGTTTTTCTGCGCTTCCGGCCTGTATCTGCGTTGGCCGCGACGCTGGTGGAGTCTGCGCACCTGGTGGGCAGTGGAATGGCGGCGGCAGGGGCGCAGTTTTCTGTGGAGCCTGCACGCGGTGTTCGGCACCTGGTGTCTGCTGGTGTACCTGCTGGTGGCGCTGACCGGGCTGACCTGGTCCTACAACTGGTACCGCGACGGCATGGTGGCCTTGCTCGGCACCGAGCCGGCGATGCGTGGCGGCGGGCGCGATCACCGCCCGGCCACGGTGGATTTTGCAGCCGTGCAACGCACCCTGGATGCCATCCCGGCCACACACAGCGCGGCACTGGACCTGCGTATCCCGCCGCGTGCGGGGCAACCGCTGAGCGTGCGGTTCCTGCCCGACCATCCCGATCACGATCGCGCCTACGACAATCTGGAGATCGAGCCGGGCAGCGGTGCGTTGCTGCGTCGCCAGGACTATGCACTGCTGCCGCGCGGGCAGCAGTTGCTGGTGAGCATGTTTCCGCTGCATTCGGGCAGCTTCTTCGGGCTGCCGGGCCGCATCGTGGTGATGCTGGCCAGTGTCGGCATGTCGGTGTTCTTCGTGACCGGCTGGCTGTTGTACCTGGATCGCCGCCGCAAGAAGCGCGCGCTGCGTGCCGCGCGCGATGTCCTGCACGGTGCCCCAGCGGCCTCGCAGGCCGAGCCGTGGTTGATCGGGTTCGCCAGCCAGAGCGGGTTTGCCGAACGGCTGGCCTGGCAGGCGGCCGGGCATCTGCAGGCGGCCGGTCTGCCGGTGCAGGTGCGCTCGCTGGCACAGCTCACCGCGCAGCATCTGCAGGGCACCCGGCATGCCTTGTTCGTGGTCAGCACCTTCGGCGATGGCGAGCCGCCCGATACCGCCCGCAGCTTCGAGCGCGAACTGTTGCGTCAGCGCATGACGCTGCCACAGCTGACCTATGCCCTGCTCGCCCTGGGCGACCGCCAGTACGCGCAGTTCTGCGGGTTTTCCCGACGCATCGAGCAGTGGCTGCAGGCGCAGGGCGCGCAGCCGTTGTTTCCGGCAGTGGAGATGGACAACACCGATCCGCAGGCCCTGGCGCAATGGCATGCGCAACTGGCGCAGATTGCCGGTGCGCCGGTGGCCGCCGTGCCGCTGGCCCGCCCGACGCTGCTGCACTGGACGTTGGCGGCGCGCACGCATCTCAACCCGGGCAGCGAGGGAGCACCGATCTGGCAGATCGATCTGCTGCCACCGCCCGGCACGCACTGGCAGGCCGGCGACATCCTCGAAGTGCAGCCGGCGCACGCCTACACGCACGTGCGCGCGTGTCTGGCCGCCTGGGGCCTGCCGCCCGACGCGCTGGTGCATGTCGATGCGCAGTTGCTGCCGCTGCAGCAGGCCGTCGCCGAGCGCGTGCTACCGGAGCCGCCCACGCGCCCGCCCACGCCGCATCCGGATCCGCAGACCTGGCTGGACGCCTGCGCCTGGCTGCCGACCCGCGATTACTCGCTGGCCAGCGTGCCGGCCGATGGCGTTGCGACCGCGGTGGTGCGCCTGACCACAGGCGCCGACGGCAGCCCCGGCCTCGGTTCGGGCTGGCTGATCTGCCACGCACCCATCGGTGGGCAGATACGCGCGCGGTTGCGCACCAATCCCGGATTCCATCGCATCGAACAGGCGCCGATGGTGTTGATCGGCAACGGCACCGGTATCGCCGGTTTGCGCAGTCTGCTACGCGAGGCCGAGCTGGCCGGCGTGCACGGACATTGGCTGCTGTTCGGCGAACGGCAGGCCGCGCACGATGGTCTGTTTGCCGACGAACTCCAGGCCTGGCACGCGCGTGGCCATCTGCAGCAGCTGGACCGGGTGTTCTCGCGCGACCAGGCGCACAAGCGCTACGTGCAGCATCACTTGCGCGAGACCGGCGACACCTTGCGCCACTGGATCGATCGCGGTGCGGTGATCCATGTCTGTGGCAGCCTGGACAGCATGGCGCGTGAGGTCGATGCCACGCTGCGCGAATTGCTGGGCGAGACGCGGCTGGAGTCGCTGACCGCAGCGGGACGTTATCGGCGCGATGTGTATTGAGCGCGGTCATGGCCACTACATCGCTGGGTTGGAGCGGCTAGTAAAACGTGGCGTGCGGTCGTCAAGCGGATGCGAACGGTTTGGGAAAATCCCGGTGAACGACGGAGACATGCTGCGTCCTAGCAAGCATCGACCGCGCCCTCCTTGCAGCGTGTGCGCTGGTTTTGTTAGCTGCCAACCATGGCGGCGTCTAAGCGCGGTCCGATGCTTGAATCAAAAGCCTGGTTGGTCGAGGACGTGATGCCCTCACCACTTCCGGGACACGCCGTGAATCCGTCCATGGAGGCTCCTTGGCGGCATCCATGCCGCCAAGTGTCCCAGAACCGGTAAGGACATCACGCCTGCCAAGTTGGTCGTGCGCTGATGGAACCGCACAAGCGGGATGACTTAAGCGAGGCGACTTAACGCAGCTGTCTGGCTGCTTGTATCCATGTGTGGATGACTATTAGCGATAGGGGGCAAACCCAATCCACTTACTGCCTGCATTCGACGGAAAGTTTTGGAAATCAGACCACGTCTGCCAGATCACAAGGATCATGCAACCACCGCTGCATCTGACCGCAGGCTGCCGGTCCCGCTTCTGACCATGCACACCGACCATCCCGACTGGTCCTTGCCCGCTCACCGTCGCGGGACCTTACGCGGCATGGATGCCGCGTAAGAGCCTACATGGACGTACTTGCGGCGTGTCCTGCGATGGTGGGCGGGCAAGGGCCCTGCGACCAAGCCTCAGATCAGCAGCTCTGCAATCAGACCTCGTGCAGCCAAACAGCAGATCAGCAGTCCTGCAGCGAGGACCCAGATCATCCGCTCTGCAACAGCTTGGCGTGAAGTCGTATTCCCAGCAGCCCCTTGGCAAGGGTCTGCGCACCCACCCATCCTCAACGGCAGCTCGTATCCCCCTCCACCGCCGGCGCCTTCATCCGGTAGATGTCCAGCTGCCCCGCACGCGGTGCGCGCGCGCTGCCGGTCACCAGCAACTCGCCTGGCTTGGCCGCATCCACCACCGCACCGAAGGTGCGTTCCTGCGGCCCGTTGAACGACAGCGGCACTGCCTGGCCCACGGCGTAATGGCCGTCGCTGCAGGTCGCCAGCAATAACTGGCTGGGACCATTTTGCTGGCCGCGTGCCCATACCAGCCCCCGTCCATCGCCAAGCCAGGCCGCATCCAGCTCGTCGGCAGCGCTGTTGATATCGCTCAATGGCACCGGCGCGATGAAGGCCTGCCCATCCCAGCGCGCCACGAACATGTCCATGCCGCCGGCGCCGCCGTGGCCGTTGCTGGCGAACAACAGGCGCGTGCCGTCCAGCGACAGTGTCGGGGAGCGCTCGTCGCCGCGGCTGTTGATCGCCGCGCCCAGCGATTGCACCGCACCGATCCGGCCCTGCGCATCCACCGGTGCGCGATACAGGTCGGCGCCGCCGGCACCGCCAGGGCGGCTGGAGGCAAACAGCAGCCAGCGGCCATCGGCACTGAACAGCGGGGAGGTCTCGTCCTGCGCGGTGTTGATCTGCAGCACTTCTGCGTTCTGCCAGCGCCCGCCATTCAACCGGGCCTGCCACAGATCCCAGCCCCCGGTGCCGCCGGCGCGGTCGCTGGCCCAGACGATGCGTTGCCCGTCCGGACTCAGCGTGGCGCGCGCTTCGTTGGCCGGCGTGGAGACCACGCCCATGCCTTCGATGCCGAATTCGGCAAGCCCCGACGCGGCCGGGACGCAGAGTAAACTTGCCGCCAGCGCGAGCAGTGTCCATCGAAGTTGCATGCGGGGTTCCTGCCTCAAGTCGCGCACAGTCTAGTCAACCAGAGAGCGTTTCATGCCCGTATCCCGTTATGCCGTGTTCGGTCACCCCGTCGCCCATTCGCTGTCGCCGGCCATCCATGCCGACTTCGGGAAGCAGACCGGCATCGCGCTGGACTACACCGCCATCGACGCACCGCCAGAAGAGTTCGCTGCCGCGCTGGAGCGCTTCGCCGACGAAGGCGGCAAGGGCGCAAACGTCACCCTGCCGCTGAAGGAGGCCGCCTGTGCGTTGTCGGCCAGCCTGAGCGATCGCGCGCGTCTGGCCGGTGCGGTCAACACACTGGTGCGCAACGACGGCCAGTGGCAGGGCGACAACACCGATGGCGCCGGTCTGGTACGTGACCTCACCGACCGCCACGGGCTGGATCTGCGCGGTCGCCGTGTGCTGCTGCTCGGCGCCGGTGGTGCCGCGCGCGGCGTGGCGCCGGCGCTACTGGAAGCGGGCATCACCGAAATGGTGGTGGTGAACCGCTCGCCCGAGCGTGCCGATGCCTTGTGCGATGCGCTCGGCGAGCCGGGGCGGGTGGTCTCGCGCTACATCGAAGACCTGCGCGATCTGGGCGACTTCGAACTGATCGTCAATGCCACCGCGGCTGGGCGCGATCGCGACGCCGGTGCGTTCGCCATGCCGCTGGGCCTGGTCAACAGCCTCACCGCGGCGGTCGATCTCAATTATGGCCCCACCGCCATCGCCTTCCTGGCCTGGGCACGCGCGGCGCAATGCCGCTACGCCGTCGATGGCCTGGGCATGCTGGTGGAGCAGGCCGCCGAGAGCTTCGCGCTGTGGCACGGAGTGCGCCCGGACACCGACCCGGTCTACGCCGCGCTGCGCGCGCGCGAGGCCGTTCTGGTCAGTGCCGACTGAGGTGGGCAGCGTCACCGCCACCGATATCCTGCTGACCCTGGTCACCAGCCTGCTGTCGCGCGTGCCGATGCTGATCGCGTTGCTGCTCGGGCTGGTTCTGCTGTGGCGTGCCTCGCAAAGCCCGTTGCGGCGTGCCGGGCTGGCCGCGCTCTGGCTGCTGCTGGGCTGCTTGTTTGCCGAGGTTGCCTTCCAGGCGATTCCGATGCTGTTGCTGCAGCAAGGCAATGTGCGTCAGATCAGCATGGTGACCAGCATCGCCCACTTCGTGCTGATGGCGATGCAAGGCGTGGGCATCGGCGTGCTGGTGTGGACGCTGGCAGGCAGCCTGCAACGCGTGCCGCCCGCCGCCGGCCCGCGCCCATGATTCCGCTCAAAGCCATCGCGCTGGTGGTGGTCGGGCTGGTCAGTGCCGGGCAGGGCGGGTGGACGCTGCTGCATCCGCAGGCGCTGGCTGCGGTCAATCGCGGCGGCCTGCTGTATGAGCGCTTCGGGCCCACTGGCGTGGGTGCCGGCATGTTGCTGATGGGCGTCGCAATGGTGGTCATCGGGCTGGTCTGGGCACGCTATGCATGGCCGCCGCGGACGCAAGGCCGCTGACAACGTGGAGCGACGCTGCCTGCTCGTTGTAGGCAGCGCAGGGTGATTGGGGCGGCATCCGTTGCGCGCCCCTTCGGGTCAGAACTTGCGGGCAGTGCCCGCCAGCGATGATCGGATCCGACGCATGCAGTGGCCGTGCAGCGTGCGTACCCGGGACCAAGATGGCGGTGGCGCCGCCCCGCGCCAGCAAACACGTTCAGCCGAGTGCCACGCCGGTCGCAGGCGCTGCGCCGGTCCGTGCGAAAATAGCGCGATGAATGAAGTCGCCCCACCGGCCGCGCCGTCGGCGCCGGTTCCCACCCAGCGCGTTCTGACCGATCCGATCAAGGCCGGCATCCGCGAGGCCTACGCCAAGCTGCAGGCCAACACGCCCGGCTTTGCCACACGGCGGGCGCAGAGCCAGATGATCGGCCTGGTCTCACGCGCGCTGGCCACCTCCGGCGGCATCGGCATTGCCGAGGCCCCCACCGGGGTCGGCAAGAGCCTGGGCTATCTCACCGCTGGCGTGCCGATCGCCCTGGCCACCAAGAAGAAGCTGGTGATCAGCACCGGCACCGTGGCGCTGCAGTCGCAGTTGGTGGAGCGCGATATTCCGGCTTTCCTCAAGGCCACCGGGCTGGAAGCCACGGTCGCACTGGCCAAGGGCCGCACCCGCTACCTGTGCACGCGCAACGCCGCCGAGCTGCAGGGCGAGACCAGCCAGGAAGGGATGTTCGACGACGAACAGGTGCTCTACGACCGCCCGCTCAGCCCGGCCGACGCGGATCTGGCCAAGCGCCTGGCCACGGCCTACGCCGAGCGCAGCTGGAACGGCGATCTGGACGATGCGCCCGAGCAGGTCTCGGTGCCGCTGCGCCTGCGCATCACCACGCCGGCCTCCGGCTGTGCCGGCCGCCGCTGCAGCTACGCCGCGCAATGCCCGGTGCTGAAGGCGCGCACCGACGTGCGCGAAGCGCAGATCGTGGTCACCAACCATGCATTGCTGTTGTCGTCGCTGTCGCTGGGCGATGCCGAGAATGGCCAGCCCTTGATCGCCCCGCCCGCCGACATGCTGCTGGTGCTCGACGAAGGCCATCACATCGCCGGCGTGGCGATCGACCAGGGCGCCGCCAGCCTGCCATTGGACGAGATGGCCAAGCGCACCGGTCGGCTGCAGATCCTCATCGCCGCCGCCTACCGCGCGGTGGACAAGGACAAGCTCGGCAATCTGCTGCCCAACGAGGCCATCGAGGTGGCCGCGCGCGTGTCCAAGCTGCTCAAGGCCTTCCACGCCGAGGTCGAACGCGTGTGGAAGCCCGAGCCCGGCGAGCGCGATCCCTTGTGGCGTGCGGCCAACGGCAAGCTGCCGCCGCAATGGGGCCCGGCCATCGAAGAACTCGGCGAAGAAACCCGCGCGTTGTTCAACTGGGTGCATGCCGCGCACAGCGCGATCGCCAAGGGCAAGCAGGACGACTCGGCGCGCGAACGCCTGCAGCGCAGCCTCGGCCTGGCTCTGGAAATGGCCGAGCAGCAACACAGTCTGTGGAGCGGCTGGCGGCGCGAAGACAAGGAAGGCCAGCCGCCGATGGCGCGCTGGATCACCCTCTCGCGCGACGGCGATCTGATCTGCCATTGCTCGCCGGTGTCGGCCGCGCAGGTGCTGCGCACGATGATCTGGAACGAAGTGGATTCGGTGGTGATGACCTCGGCCACACTCACCGGCGGCGGCGATTTCCAAGCGTTCGCGATCGACAACGGCCTGCCCGATCACGCCGAAATGGCCTCGCTGGCCTCACCGTTCGACCTGCCCAATCAGGCCGAATTGATCGTGCCCAATTTCCCGGTCACCCCAGACGATCGCGAAGGCCACCCGAAGGAAGTTGCGCGTTACCTGGTGCGCGAACTCGACTGGACCGGCAAGGGCAGCATCGTGCTGTTCACCTCGCGCTGGAAGATGGAAAAGGTCGCCGACCTGATGCCGCTGGCGCAGCGCAACCGCGTATTGGTGCAGGGCGAGGGCAACAAGTCGCAACTGATCACCGAACACCTGCGCCGTATCGCCGCCGGCGAAGGCTCGGTGCTGTTTGGCCTGAACTCCTTCGGCGAAGGCCTGGATCTGCCCGGCGATGCCTGCACCACGGTGGTCATCACCCAGGTGCCATTCGCGGTGCCGACCGACCCGCAGACCTCGACCCTGAGCGAATGGCTGGAAAGTCGCGGCCATAACGCCTTCAACCTGATCGCCATCCCGCACGCGCTGCGCACGCTCACGCAGTTCGCGGGCCGCTTGATCCGCAGTTCCAGCGACCACGGCCGCGTGATCATCCTCGACTCGCGCCTGCTGACACGCCGCTACGGCAAACGCATCATCGACGCGTTGCCGCCGTTCAAGCGGGTGATCGGGCGCTGATATTGGCATTGCGCGTGCCGTGCAGCGACAAAGCGCGCAACGGGTGAATAAGTCACCCGTTGCGCGCGTATCAACACTACACTGCTGCTGCACCACACCTGCCCGCCCAACTTACTGGCCCGCCAAGGGGAGCCATGAGCACTCGTTTTTATGCCTTGGCACTGTTCCCGATGCTCTTGGCGCATGCAGGCAGTGGCATGACCACGGTGCCGGATCGCTTTGTTGGTCAGTGGGCTGGGAGGGCCGAGTCTTGCGGGTCGGACGCAGACGATTTGATGCTGCGCATTGCGCCTGGGCATATCACCTACTGGGAGAGTGACGGCCCAATCAAGGCGGTTGTGGTTCGGGGAGATGCGGAGATTGCGTTGATCGTCGAGCTCTCGGGTGAGGGCGAGACGTGGCTGTCAACTGCACAGTTCACGCTGTCCCCAGACGGGATGCAGTTAGCGGACACGGTGACCATGCCAGGGAAGACATTGGTTCGTTACAAGTGCCCAGATGCCGTGCGCACGCCGCCTGAGCGTGTGTCGGAGCCACGTCTGCTTCGTGAGCCGGCTAAAGTGAGGCATTGAATAACACTTCAAGCGCCAGCGTTGCATTGCAGCATCGGTGCATCGCATTCGGCAGTTTCGTCATGCATTGCAGACATCGATAACGCAGCGCCGCCCAGGAAAGCGCTGTTATCTGCAACACGATGCCACATCGAAAGCGATGCTTATCACGCAACGCAGTCATCATCATGTTCGCCTATCGCAGCGATCATAACTAACGACTTCTCACGCTTCGGTCCGCTGGCCATGATTCAGCTCCCTCAAACGAGCTGACGCCATGCGCCCTGGATCCCTCATGGTGCTAGCCCTGCTAGCCCCGACGCTGATCGCCCCGCCGGTCTTCGCCCAATCCGTCCTGACCCGCGACAACGGCGCCAAGGTCGGTGACAACCAGAATTCGCAGACCGCCGGAGCCAATGGCCCGACCCTGCTGCAGGATGTGCAGCTGATCCAGAAGCTGCAGCGCTTCGATCGCGAGCGCATCCCCGAGCGCGTGGTGCATGCACGCGGCACCGGCGTCAAAGGCGAGTTCACCGCCACCGCCGATCTGTCCAGCCTGACCAAGGCCAAGGTATTCAGCGCCGGCGAAAAGACCCCGGTCTTCGTGCGTTTTTCCTCGGTGGTGCACGGCAACCACTCGCCGGAAACCTTGCGCGACCCGCATGGCTTCGCCACCAAGTTCTACACCAGCGAAGGCAACTGGGATCTGGTCGGCAACAACTTCCCGACCTTCTTCATCCGCGATGCGATCAAGTTCCCCGACATGGTCCACGCGTTCAAGCCGGACCCGCGCACCAATCTGGACGACGATTCGCGCCGTTTCGATTTCTTCTCGCACGTGCCCGAGGCTACACGCACGCTGACCCTGCTGTACTCCAACGAAGGCACCCCCGCCGGCTATCGCTTCATGGATGGCAACGGCGTGCATGCCTACAAGCTGGTCAATGCGCAGGGCGAAGTGCATTACGTCAAGTTCCACTGGAAGACGCTGCAGGGCATCAAGAACCTCGACCCCAAGCAGGTCGCTGCCGTCCAGGCCAAGGACTACAGCCACCTGACCAACGATCTGGTCGGTGCGATCAAGAAGGGCGACTTCCCGAAGTGGGACCTGTACGTACAGGTGCTCAAGCCGGAGGACCTGGCCAAGTTCGATTTCGATCCGCTGGACGCCACCAAGATCTGGCCCGACGTGCCGGAGCAGAAGGTCGGCCAGATGGTGTTGAACAAGAACGTCGACAACTTCTTCCAGGAAACCGAGCAGGTCGCGATGGCGCCGGCCAACCTGGTGCCGGGCATCGAGCCGTCGGAAGACCGTCTGCTGCAGGGGCGCATCTTCTCCTACGCCGACACCCAGCTGTATCGCATCGGTGCCAATGGCCTGAACCTGCCGGTCAACCGTCCGCGTGTGGCCGTCAACAACGGCAACCAGGATGGCGAAGGCAATAACGGCCACACCACCAGCGGCGTGAACTACGAGCCGAGCCGGCTGGAGCCGCGGCCGCAGGACACCGCTGCGCGTTACAGCGCGTTGCCGCTGTCGGGCACCACCCAGCAGGCCAAGATCACCCGCGAGCAGAACTTCAAGCAGGCCGGTGAGTTGTATCGGTCCTACAGCAAGAAGGATCGCGCCGATCTGGTGCAGAGTTTCGGCGAGTCGCTGGCCACCACCGACACCGAGAGCAAGCATCTCCTGCTGTCGTTCCTGTACAAGGCCGACCCCGAGTACGGCACTGGCGTGACGCGTGTCGCCAAGGGCGACCTGGCCCGGGTCAAGCAGCTGGCCTCCAGCCTGCAGGACTGACCCACCCACGGCATCGCGACCTGTGCCGCGGTGCCGTTTTCGCTATCGGGAGAGCCATATGCGCACCCTGCTGTTTCTGATGCTTGGCACCCTGTCTGCAGCTGCCAATGCTGCCTCGCCCGCGCCGATGTCCGCCAGCGCCACCGCTGCCGCCGCCGACCCGGCGCAGATCAAGCTGCAGTTGCGCGAGTACTTCTTCGACGCGGCACGCGAAGGGCGGCAGGACATGCTGGCCGAGTTCATCCGCTCGCACTACGACCTCAATACCCGTGACGAGAAGGGCTACACCGCCCTGATCCTGGCGGCCTATCACGGCCAGCGCCCGGCAGTGGAGCAGTTGCTCAGCGCCGGTGCCGACCCCTGCGCGCAGGACAAGCGCGGCAACACTGCGCTGATGGGCGCGATCTTCAAGGGCGAGCTGGGTATCGCCAAGCGGCTGATGCAGGCCGACTGCGCGCCGGACCAGCGCAACAATGCCGGTCAGACCGCCGCGATGTACGCAGCGCTGTTCCAGCGCACCGACGTGCTCAAGGATCTGGCCGCCAAGGGCGCAGACCTCAGCCTCAAGGATGGGCAGGGCAACGATGTGACCAAGCTGCAGCGCGGCGAGTTTGCGACGACCCCGGCGCGCTGAGCGCGCCTGTCATGCGTGGCGGGGCAGGTATGCGTGACGCCAGGCGTCAGCAGGCTCGCACCGGCGCCATGCGGCCGATACCGGCGTGAGCCGACGGCGATGCGTGCTGCAGCGTGCCGTACCACGATGCACCTGATGCACAGGCCAATCGCCTGCAGCCCGCATCCTGGCGGATTGCACGCATAGCGCTCGGCCGTCTTCGAAGCGCTGTAGGTGGCTGCGACGGCAGCTCCATCCCGGTGGCCGTCGGATGAGTCGCTGATTGGTATCGCCCGAGTCCTGCACCTCGATACCCGGAACCTCGACGGCCTCGCCTGCAGCACTCCACCGCGCGTACCGGCGACACCCGCTCAGTTATGACCACCGACGTGGTTCGGGAGGTAGCCGTTGCGTACCGAGCGCACCGCATGCTCGCTCTTAGATCGGCTGGCCGCGCGGTGACTTACTCAATCTGCCTTCATCACCTGCCGAGAGGCGCAACCATCGCCTCGGCCAGGTTCGGAGGTCAACCACTGTGCACCGAGCGCAGTGAATCCTCGCTCCCGGGTCGGCCAGTGGCTCGCCGACCTGCTCGATTTGTCTCCACGACCCGCTGGAAAACGCAGCCACCGCCTCCGCCGGTTTTCCGCCGCAGGCGCGTTGGATCTTTGGCGGCGGTGGTGATTTTTGTGCCACTGCGTCAGGAGTCCCCTGACACGGAAACCTTTGTGCGCCAAGGGTTTGACATAAGTCTGAGTGCGCGCTGACTTGCCTGAAATTTGTTCGGAAAAATCGCAAAAAACAGTTCAAGAAAGCACTGCGAACGCCGATGCTTCCGCTATCGCACACTGGAACCCCCGGACCATGAAGCTCGATCCCTCCATCCCTTTCCTGATGTCCCTGCTGGCGATGGTGCTGTGCACCGCTACCGCCGTGGTCGCGCTGGTGTTCGGTCAGGTACACGTGCTGGCCACGTCGTGGAGCTTCTACACCGTGCTGGGTACCGCCCTGATCACCCTGGTTGCCTCGTACCATGCGCTCGGCAAGCCGCTGAGCGCCGAAGAGCGTGTGGGCTTCCGCAACCCGTAACTGCAGATCCTGTCCAGGCGCAGTGCACGACGCCAGCACTGGACGACACAAGCTCCGCTCGTCATTGACGATGCACCGCGTTCGCCCGTTACGGGCGAACGCCCAGGCACTGCGCATCCTGCAGCGATGCCGCCCGATAACGCGCGCACCTGGCGTGCGAGGGCAACGACAGCAGCGCCAGCAGGGTGTCGTTCGTCTCTTTCGGTGGCAGTGATAGCCGCGATACCGGACGCCCAGGCGCGCCGCCAGCGGGTTCCATCAACGCGCGGCATGCCGACCTTCGCCAGCCCCTAAGGGTCGATCACATGGCGCAGTAAACCGGCGATCGATCAGCGGGCTCCAGCAGGACAGCCTCGCAGGATGCCATGCCGCGCTGCGGCAGATTCATCGACACCCGTGTAAGCTGTTGATCCTGCTCCGCATTCCGATGGCTGCCCGCTGCGGCCACATGTCAATGACCGCTTCCACAGATCGCTACGCCGCCTCCCTGCGCCTGTCCGTCGCCCCGATGATGGATTGGACCGACCGCCATTGCCGGGTCTTCCATCGCCTGCTGGCACCCTCGGCACGTCTGTACACCGAGATGGTGCACGCCAATGCGGTGATCCATGGCGATCGCACGCGGCTGATCGGGTTCGATCCGGTCGAACACCCGCTGGCGCTGCAATTGGGCGGCAGCGAGCCGGCGCTGCTTGCGCAGGCGGCGGCGATCGCGCAGGAGTGGGGCTACGACGAGATCAACCTCAATTGCGGCTGCCCGTCTGATCGCGTGCAGGCCGGGCGCTTCGGTGCCTGCCTGATGCGCGAGCCGGGCCTGGTGGCCGACTGTGTTGCCGCCATGTGTGCGGCGACCACGCTGCCGATCACGGTCAAGTGCCGCCTCGGCGTGGACGACGATGACGACTACGCCGTGTTCGCCAGCTTCGTCGATCAGGTGGTCGCAGCCGGTGCCGCCATGGTGGTGGTGCATGCCCGCAACGCGTGGCTCAAGGGCCTGTCGCCCAAGGAAAACCGCGAAGTGCCGCCGCTGCGTTACGACTGGGCGTATCGCCTCAAGCAGGAGCGCCCCGCGCTGCCGGTGGTGCTCAATGGCGGCATCGCGGCGGTGGAGACCGCGATGGAGCATCTGCACCAAACCGACGGCGTCATGCTCGGCCGCGCCGCCTACCACGACCCCTACGTACTGCATCGCCTGGATGCAGCCCTGACGCATCGTGCGGAACAGCCGCGCGACCAATTACTGCGCGCCTTGCGGCCCTACGTCGAGTCCCAACTGGAGCAAGGCCTGGCCTTGAAACACATGACCCGACACGTGTTGGGGTTGTTCCATGGCCAGCCGGGCGGACGCGCGTTCCGGCAGGTCCTGAGCGAGGGCGCACACCGGCCAGGTGCCGGCTGGGAGCTGGTCGAGCAGGCCTTGCAGCGGACCGACACCCAGGGCTGGCGCGTTGTGGCCTGAACTGGCCTGCCGCTTGCATTACCTGAACAGGCATTTCCGCTGTCTGCATCTGACCGGGATGCCAACTGCCGGGCACGGGCACGAGTTCCAAAAAAGTGCCGTTCCAGGCGTCCAAGGGTTCATTTCACTGAACAGCGTTAACACAAAGCTAAAAAGTTCAGATGGGATTCACCCCGAAAAATCAAGAATTTGGACCATTCTCGGGCTCGACCATGCTGTCACCGGTGGCCGGTTTCACGAATTTTGAATGTTCCTGAACAACCCGCTAGGATTCATTGTGACCCAGCCCTCCTGCCGCGCTTGCTATATCGTCCTGGTTGCCCTCGGGCTAGCCATGGCAGCGCCATTGGCGTGGGGGCAGGCATATCCGATGTCGCACGCGGGACGCGATCCATTGCCGCCTTCCGCGCGCGGTAACGGGCGCACGCTCTCGGACACCATCCGACAGGTGCAGCGGTCCACCGGTGGACAGATCCTCAGCGCCGAACGTGTGCCGTTCGACGGGGGCAATCTCAACCGCGTCAAGTACATGAAGGACGGCCGCGTGCATACCGTGTACGAGTCGGAGCAGATGCAGGCCGCGCCGCCGCGCAGCCAGGCGCCGCCGGATGCGCCACCACGCGACGATAACCACTAGACGTAGATAGTTCTGCGTTCAGTCTTATAAATTCCCCGGCCATTGGCCGACAACGTAACTAGGGAGAGTGCATGCGTATCCTTTTGGTCGAAGACGAAGCTCCGCTGCGCGAGACCCTTGCCGCGCGCCTGAAGCGTGAGGGCTTCGCTGTCGACGCTGCACAAGACGGCGAAGAAGGCCTGTACATGGGCCGCGAAGTCCCGTTCGATGTCGGCATCATCGACCTCGGCCTGCCCAAGATGTCGGGCATGGAGCTGATCAAGGCGCTGCGCGACGAAGGCAAGAAATTCCCGGTGCTGATCCTGACCGCGCGTTCGAGCTGGCAGGACAAGGTCGAGGGCCTCAAGCAGGGTGCCGACGATTACCTGGTCAAGCCGTTCCATGTCGAAGAGCTGCTGGCGCGCGTCAATGCGCTGCTGCGGCGCGCGGCGGGCTGGAGCAAGCCGACGCTGGAATGCGGCCCGGTCGCGCTGGATCTGGCCGCGCAGACGGTCAGCGTCAATGGCGCCAACGTGGACCTGACCAGTTACGAGTACAAGGTGCTCGAATACCTGATGATGCATGCCGGCGAACTGGTCTCCAAGGCTGATCTGACCGAGCACATCTACCAGCAGGATTTCGATCGCGATTCGAACGTGCTGGAAGTGTTCATCGGCCGCCTGCGCAAGAAGCTCGATCCCGATGGTGAGCTCAAGCCGATCGAGACCGTACGCGGTCGCGGCTATCGTTTCGCCATTCCGCGTACCGAAGGCTGAGTCCGCGCATCGGCAAACAGGAAGATCAGGTGCCGGGCCGCTCCAAGTGGTATAGACGCTGGCGGCCGCGCTCGCTGCAGGCCCGCCAGCTGCTGGCCGCCAGCCTCAGCCTGGTGGCCTTCCTGGCGCTGGCGGGTTACGCGCTGGATGTGGCGTTCGCCGATACCGCCGAAAAGAACCTGCGCGAGCGGCTGAAGAACTACGCCTCTGCGTATGCCGCCAATATCGATTTCGTCCGCGACGGCTCGCTGTACATCGGCGGCCAGCCGCCGGATCCACGTTTCGATGTGCCCGGCGGCGGGCTGTACGTGGAAGTCGTGCGCCCGGACGAAAGCTGGACCTCGATGTCGGCCGAAGGCCCGAACATTCCGCACGGGCGCATGCTCGAGCCGCGCCAGGAAGAATTCATCGGCCCGCTGGAGATGACCCAGATCGACGGCAGCGTGGGCCAGTTGTACCGCTACGGCCTGGGCGTGAGTTACGTCGAGCGCGAACACGGCGGTGAGATTCCCTACACCATCTACGTGATGGAAGATGCGCGCTCGATGGGCGCGCAGCTGCGCGTGTTCCGTGGCGCAGTGTGGTTCTACCTCGGCAGTGCCGGTGTGGTGCTGCTGGTGCTGCAGGCCTTCATCCTGCAGTGGAGTCTACGTCCGCTGCGGCGGGTCATCAACGAGTTGACCAAGGTGCAGCGCGGCGAGATCCAGCGCATGAGCGAGCAGCATCCGCGCGAACTGGAGCCACTGACCGAAAGCATCAACGCCTTCATCGAGAGCGAGCGCGACAATCTGGACCGCCAGCGCAACACGCTGGCCGATCTCGCGCACAGCCTCAAGACGCCGATCGCGGTGTTGCGCACCCAGCTCGATAGCGGCCAGTCCGAGCGCGACCTGCACGAGGAAATGGATGTGCAGTTGCGCCGCATGAACGATCTGGTGTCCTACCAGCTCGCTCGCGCGGCCTCCAGCGGGCACAAGCTGTTCGCCGCACCGCTGCCGATCGAGTCGACCGCCGAGGAGATCGTGCGCGGGCTGGAGAAGGTCTATTCGGTCAAGGGCGTGTTGTGCGAATTCGATATTTCGCCCGACGCGCGCTTTCATGGCGAGCCGGGCGATCTGCAGGAACTGCTGGGCAACCTGCTGGAAAACGGCTTCAAGTGGGCGCGTAGCCGCGTACTGCTGACCGCACAGCCTGGTCCCACCACTGGTAGCCGTCGCGCCGGATTGATCTTGTCGGTGGAAGACGACGGCCCCGGCATCGCGCCGGAAGACGTGGCCAAGATCCTGCAGCGTGGCGTGCGTGGCGATGAGCGCGTGCAAGGCCATGGTATCGGCATGTCAATCGTGCAGGATCTGATCAAGGCCTACCGCGGCGAGCTGCAGGTGGTGCGCTCGCAGGAACTGGGCGGCGCCCGCTTCGACGTGACCCTGCCGCCGGGACTGTGACCGGTGTGGGGCGCGGAATGAACCCGTGGTCAACGCTGCAGCGCACTCCGACAACCGTTTAACGCCCCGCGCGTTGGCTTGACCATACTGGGCCCGTTTCAGGCCGTTGCGATGGAGAGCTGCATGTTCGAGCGCAATGCACAGACGCGCTGGCTGAGCGCACGTCCAGCAGGCGCGCCCCGCCATCACCGGTGGCAGCTGGCATGGCTGTTGGCGGGCTGTGCTTTGGCGATGTCGTGCAGTGCTGCCAATTCAGCACTGACGCCGGCGCAGACGCGCTGGCTGCAGCGTGCGACCTACGGCGTGGATGCCGACAGCGCCGCGCAACTGCAGCGGCTCGGCCCCAAGCGCTACGGCAGGTCGCTGTTGCAGGCCAGCGACGATGCGGCGTTGCCAGCGCCGATCCGTGCACAGCTGCAGCACTTCGATGCGCTGCACACGCCCTTGCTGACCTTGCTCACGCAGTACGAGGCCGACAAGATCCGCCTGCAAGACATGCCCGATGGTGAGGAAAAGACCGCCTTGCGCAAGGCATGGCAGGCGCGTGGTGGGCAGATGCTGACCCAGGCGCGTCAGGCGCAGCTGTTGCGTGCGGTGTATGCGCCGGAGCAGACGCGCGAGCAGCTGGTGTGGTTCTGGCTCAATCATTTCAGCGTGTACGCCGACAAGGGGCGGGTGAAATGGATGGCGGCCGATTACATGGAAAACGCGATCCGCCCGCATGCCACCGGCAAGTTCGCCGACCTGGTGATGGCGACGCTGGAAAGTCCGGCGATGCTGGAATATCTGGACAACGCCAAGAACGCCAAAGGCAAAGTCAACGAAAATTACGCGCGCGAACTGATGGAACTGCACACGCTGGGCGTGCATGGCGGTTACAGCCAGAAGGATGTGCAGCAACTGGCGCTGATACTGACCGGCGCCGGCCTGGTGCCGGTCAAGGCCGAGGGCGCTCCGCCCTTGCCGACTGCCGTGCCGGGGCAACCGCAGGTGGTGCGCAAGGGGCTGTTCGAATTCAATCCCGCACGCCATCAACCCGGCGACAAGACCTTGCTGGGCCAGCGCATCGCCGCGGGCGGCCTGGATGAGATCGAGCGGGCGGTGCAGTTGTTGGTGCGGCAGCCGGCATGCGCGCGTTTCATTTCGCAGCGCTTGGCCGAGTACTTTGTCAGCGACAAGCCGCCGGCCGCGCTGGTCGAGCGCATGGCAAACACGTTTCAACGCAGCGATGGCGATATCGCCAAGGTGATGCAGGCCATGCTGGACGCGCCGGAATTTGCGCAGGCGCAACCGCGCAAGTTCAAGGATCCGAATCGGTTCGTGGTTTCGGCCATGCGGCTTGCGTACGAGGGCCAGCCGGTGGTCAATGCCGCGCCGATGGCGAGCTGGCTGCAGCAACTCGGCGAGCCGCTGTTCGGGCGCATCACCCCCGATGGCTGGTCGCTGCAATCGCAGGCATGGGCCAGCTCCGGGCAACTGGCGCGACGCTTCGAGGTGGCACGTTCGCTGGGTAGCGGACCCAAGCAACTGTTCCGCTTCGATGGCGATAACGACACGCCACTGCCGGCGCTGACGCAGATCGACATGCGCCCATCGTATCGCTGGGTGGCGCCGTCGCTCTCCAGCGGCACGCGCGATGCCTTGGCGCAGGCGCGTTCGCCTTCGGAATGGAACGGATTCCTGCTGTCATCGCCTGACTTCAACTATCGCTGATTCGAGAGTCGCCGATTCAAACCCGCTGTTCAACGTTCGACCAGCGATCACCGCCACGGGAGCGCGCCATGCAACGACGTCAATTTCTGCTTGCCTCTGCAGCGGCCGCAAGTCTGCCCTGGAGCGGTCGCCTGTTTGCTGCGCCACGCGACAGTGCGCGCATGCTGGTGGTGTTCCTGCGAGGCGGCTACGACAGCAATAATCTGCTGGTACCGCATGCCAGCGATTTTTATTATCAGGCGCGTCCGACCCTGGCGATCGCGCGGCCGGATGCGGCCAACCCGAACAGTGCCGTTGCGCTGGATACGCAATGGGGTCTCAACCCGGTGATGCGCGATGCGCTGCTGCCGCTGTGGCAACGCCGGCAACTGGCGTTCGTGCCGTTTGCCGGTACCGACGATCTGTCGCGCAGTCACTTCGAAACCCAGGACGATATCGAATCCGGTCAGGCCGGCCGGCAGCGCCGCGATTATCGTTCCGGCTTCATGGCGCGCCTGTCGGGTGTGCTCAGCGGAGTGCCGGCGATTGCCTTCACCGATTCCTTGCCGCTGACCTTCCAGGGCGGCGGCGACTTGCCCAATGTGTCGTTGCGGGGCATCGGCAAGGGCGGCCTGGATGCGCGTCAGGCGCAGATCCTGTCACAGATGTACGACGCAACCCCGCTGGCGGCGGCTGCGCGCGAGGGACTGGCATTGCGTCAGCAGGTTACCGCGCAGCTGCGCGAAGAGATGGAGCAGGCCGGTCGCGGCGCCGCCAGTGCGCGCACCTTCGCCGACGAAACCCGGCGCATGGCAAGCCTGATGCGCGAGCGTTATCGGCTGGGCTTTGTCGATGTCGGTGGTTGGGACACGCACGCCAATCAGGGCAGTGTCGAAGGTGGCCTGGCGAACAATCTGCGCAATCTGGGCGAAGGGCTGGCGGCGTACGCCGACGCCCTCGGGCCGGCATGGAAGGACACCGTGGTGGTGGTGCTGTCCGAGTTCGGCCGCACCTTCCGCGAGAACGGCAGCAAGGGCACCGATCACGGACACGGCACCACCTATTGGGTGCTGGGTGGCGGCGTGCGCGGCGGCCGGATCGCCGGCGAGCAGGTAGAAGTTGCGCAGGCGCAGCTGCTGCAGAACCGCGATTATCCGGTGCTCACCAATTACCGCAGCCTGTTCGGCGGTGTATTGAGCCGGTTGTGGGGATTGTCGCCTGCGCAGCTGGAACGGGTGTTTCCCGGAGCCAGGCCGCGCGATCTTGGGTTGGTGTGAGTGCGTGGCAATGCGCTGGCGATGTCGATCCGTCTCGCGTGCGGCCGCGTGCGGCATCGCGCATTGGTGTGGTCAGTTGCCTGAAACGCCTGCGATTGATGCGCGCGACAGCGTTGCATGACGACAGTCCCAACGCATGCAGGCATGTCGCCCCACCATCAGCGCTGCGTTGACGCCGCAAACGGCGACGGCCCATAGAAACGCGTCAGCTGTGCAGCGACATCCGGCATGAGGCGCGCCAGCAGCTGTGGCGCGGAGAAGTGGTATTCGCTTACGACCGCGAAGAATTCTTCCGGTGCCTCGGCGGCATACGGGTCGATCTCGGTGTCTTCGCCCGCATCGACGCGTTGGCAAAACGTATCGAAGGCGCGCTGGAAATCGCGTGCCCAGGCACGCTGCGCAGCGCGCGGCAGCGGCGGGGTGCCGTCGAGCGCGCCATCGAGTGCATCGAGCTTGTGCGCCATCTCATGCACGATCACGTTGAAGCCGGCCTGCGGGTCGTCCAGGTCGGCCTGTACGTCGGCCCAGCTGACGATCAGCGGCCCTTGCTCCCAGGCCTCGCCAATCAGGGTGTCGTCCCAGGCATGCATCACTCCGGCCGCATCCACATGCGTGCGTTGCACGCGGAATGCGTCCGGGTAGACGATCAGCTGCGACCAGCCACGCCAGCCGGCCGCGCCGATGTTCAGCAGCGGCAGGCAGCAGGTGGCAGCCAGCAGAACGTGATCGTGCGGTTGCAGCTGCAGCCCGTCGAGCGGGGAAATGGTTTTTTGCCGCAGGAACTGCGCGGTCAGTGCACGCAGACGGTGCTGGCGGGGCGGATCGAGCGCAGCGACCCAGGCGCAGCGGCGGCTGACCGGCAGCCATAAGGCATCGGGAATATCGGCCGGCGGCCGGCGCAGCCGGCGCAACAACCACTGGATCAGCGGAACATGCCCGGCAGGAAGCTATGCCAGCGCGGCATCGTGCGCATACGGGGGAACAGTCCGTCGCCGTCGCCACCACCACCGCCGGTGGCCGGCGCGGGCTTGTGCGCGGGAGCACGTGCCGGGGTTGCCGGCTCGCCGTTGGGGGTTCTGCCGCGTGCCGCCGAGTTGCTGCTGACGCAGCTCTCATGATCGCCATCGGCCAGCTGGTCCGATGCCAGTGCGGCAAGCGGAGCCAACAACAGGAGCAGGCAAACCGTGATTCGGCGCATCGTCCACATCCAGGGCAAGCGGCGTGAGTCGCCGATCATAACGTGCTTTTCACTCCCTCACGCAAGCCAGGCTGGGCGGGTGCGGACGCTTGGCGCATACTTTCGCGGATCGATTTGGGGACTTGCCGTGGATGACCGCGCCTTGCTGGCCAAACTTGCGAGCGGCCGGCTATCCGGCGATGCGTTGGCGCGCGATGCCGGGTTGACCCGTGCGGCGGTGTGGAAGCGGATCCAGAATCTGCGCGCGGCCGGGGTCGAGATCGAAGGGCGGGCCGGGGACGGCTACCGCCTGGCGGCGCCGCTGGACCTGCTGGACGACGCGCGCATTCGTGTGGCGATGGCGGCCGAAGCGCTGGCAGGCCTGGCGGCGCTGGAGATCGCCTGGACGCTGGAATCCACCAATACCAGCTTGCTGGCGCGCCCGGCGCCGGCGCAGGGCGTGGCGGTGCTGCTGGCCGAGCGGCAGACCGGCGGGCGCGGCCGGCGTGGGCGTCAATGGACCTCGCCACTGGGTGCGCACATCTATCTGTCGGCCTCGCGCCGTTTCAGCGGCGGATTGGGCCAGCTGGCCGGGCTCAGCCTGGCCGTGGGCGTGGCGGTGGCCGAGGCCCTGCGCGGTTGTGGCTTTGCCGATGTCGGGTTGAAGTGGCCCAACGATCTGCTGGCGCGCGAGCGCAAGCTGGGCGGCCTGCTGATCGAAGGCGGCGGCGAAATGGCCGGCAACGCGCGCGCGGTGATCGGGTTGGGTTTGAACGTGCATATGCCGGCGGCAGCGGCCGCTGCGATCGACCAACCGTGGGTGGATCTGGATACGCTGGCCGGCCACGCGGTGTCGCGCGATACCGTGGTGGCTGCAGTGTTGTCGGCGCTGCTGCCGGCGCTGGAGCTGTTCGAGGCGCAGGGGCTGGCCCCGTTCCTGGGCCGCTATGCGGACCTGGACGTCCTGAGCGGCCGCGCGGTGCAGGTCGAGGAAGCCGGCACCCGGCATCACGGCATTGCGCTTGGCCTGGCGGCCGACGGCGCGTTGCGGGTGCAACTGGGCGAGACGGTACGGCTGTTCCACTCCGGAGAAGTGAGCGTGAGACCTGCATGAGCGAGTGGTTGTTCGACCTGGGAAATTCGCGGTTCAAGTACGCACCGCTGCAGGGCGACCGCGCCGGCGACGTGCAGGCCTGGCCGCACGGTGCCGAGGCGATGGACGCGGCCGCGTTGTCGGCCTTGCCCACCGGACGCATCGCGCATGTGGCCAGCGTGGCTGCGCCGGCGTTGACGCAGCGCATGCTCGGCTGCCTGCGCGAGCGTTTCGAACAGGTGCGCATCGTGCGGACCGCGGCCGAATGCGCCGGCATCCGCATCGCCTATGCAGACCCGGGCCGCTTCGGGGTCGATCGCTTCCTGGCGCTGCTGGGCGCACGCGGCGACGTGCCGGTGCTGGTGGCCGGCGTGGGCACCGCGCTGACCATCGATGTGCTCGGCACCGATGGGCGGCACCACGGCGGCCGCATCGCCGCCTCGCCGACTACCATGCGCGAGGCGCTGCATGCGCGCGCGGTGCAGTTGCCGGCCAGTGGCGGGACCTATGTCGAGCTGGCCGACGACACCGACGACGCGCTGACCTCCGGCTGCGATGGCGCGGCGGTGGCGCTGATCGAGCGTAGCCTGCAGCACGCGCAACGCAGTCTGGGCGTGCCGGTACGGCTGCTGGTGCACGGGGGCGGCGCGCCGCCGCTGCTGCCGTTGTTGCCCGATGCCAGCTTCCGCGCCGCGCTGGTGCTGGACGGGCTGGCGACCTGGGCGAGGTCTGCGTCGGCGCCTTGAACGGCGGGCCATGCGATCGTGCGGCCACGCGGCGGGCGCGGCCGGGAGACGGAATCGGTCGGCAGCGCTCGTACACTGCGCCCACTACCCGGCATGGGCAGCAAGCCGACCAGCGCTCGCCGGTTGTGACTGCCCGCGCTTAGAATCCATCGCATGTATGTCCGCGCACTCATCGTCGTCCTGATCGTCCTCAATGCCGGTGTGGCCTTGTGGTGGGCGTTGCAGCCGGCACCGGCAGCAGTGGTGGCACCACCGCAGCCGGCCGGTGTGGCGCGCCTGGAAGTGCTGCCGAGCACTGCGGCAGCAGCGCCAGGCGAGGCGAGCGAGGCAGGCATGGGCCCGGCAGCTGCGGTCACCGCACCATCGGATGCACCTGCACCTGCACCTGCACCTGCACCTGCACCTGCACCTGCACCTGCACCTGCATCGACACAGACACAGACACAGACACCGACGGCAGCAGCGGCAGCGTCTTCTTCGATAGATGCGGCCGCCGCGAAGGTGGCCGCAACGTCGCAGACGTCGGCACAGGTTCCACCACCGACCAAGGTCGCTCCAACACCGAACGAGGTTGCGGCAGCGGCGATCAAACCATCGCCAGCGGTACCTACTCCCGCCGCTGCGCCGGAACGCTGCGCCAGCCTGGGGCCGTATGCGGCGCGCGCCGATGCCGATGCCGCGCTGGCACGCCTGCGTGGCCAGGCCCTGCGCACCAGCGTGCGCGAGGACAAGGACGCCGGGGTCAGTACGTTCCGGGTGATGCTGCCCAATGTCGGCGATCGTGCAGCGGCGCAAGCCTTGGTCAAGCGCATCGCCGCCGCCGGCATGGGCGACTATTACGTGATTGCCCAAGGCGAGAACAACACCATCGCGCTGGGGCAGTACCAGAGTCGCGAGCGTGCCGAGCGACGGCAGACCAGCCTGGTCGGTGCGGGGTTTCCGGCGCAGTTGCTGCCCAGCGGCACCGGGCAATCGCGCTGGTGGATCGATGTGCGCAGCACGGCTGCGATCGGCACATTGCAAGGCACCGCAGGTGCAACGCGTCAGCGGTCGCTAGATTGCGCCGCGCTGCGCTAGAATGCGCACCGGCGCGCAACGCGCCTGCCTTTGCCGGCATAGCTCAGTTGGTAGAGCAACCGCCTTGTAAGCGGTAGGTCCCCAGTTCGAATCCGGGTGCCGGCACCACGAAGGTTCTCTCGTCCTATCCCGAAATGTCCATGTAGCTCGGGGCTGACTGCGCTGTTGGGTCAGCGTCTCCGGGCCGCGCCTTGTCCGGTGTGATCGGCCGAAACAGCTATCTGCCCGCGGCCCGCCAATCACAACGCGCCAGTTGCTGTTGCCTGCGCGCAGGACGCGCAGCGACTCAGGCCGGGCGACCGGCCGACAGCAGTTCCAACGTGGCCTGGTCGGCATCGGTGGCGTCGACGCGCAGGCGTTCGGCCAGTGCGGCAACGACGATGGCGTGGGCCTGGCGGAGCACGCTGTCCGCATCGGCGCTGGCGTCCACGACGTGCTTCCCCGGCAACTGCAGCTGCGCAAAGATGCTGCGGCAGCGCTCCAGGTTGTCCTGGGTTTCGAAGTGATTGGGTGCATCGCCGCGGGCGCGGATACGCGCCAGGCCGGTGGGCGGGGGCAGGTCGAGCAGCAGCAGCACGTCCGGGCGCGGCGCGAAGGCGTTGCGGTCCAGCAGATCGTCCAGCGGCAGGCCGGCGGCGCCTTGGTAGGCGACCATCGAGGGGAAGTAGCGGTCCAGGATCACGATGTCGCCGCGTGCCAGCGCCGGCGCGATCAGGGTGTCCACGTGTTCGTGGCGGTCGCGGATCAGCAGCTCGGCTTCTGCGTCGGCGCTGAGGCGGCCGGTGGCGGCGGACTGGCGCAGCTGGGTGCCCCAGGGGCCGTTGGTCGGCTCCTTGCTCAGCACCACGCGCGCGCCGGCCGATTCCAGCGTGGTGGCCAGGCTGCGGGCGAGGGTGGTCTTGCCGGCGCCGTCGATACCTTCGATCGCGATCAGTAGACCGCCTGGCTTCAGTTCGATTGTCATCGCGCTACTTTATCCGATCATGGTGCTGGATCAGCACCTGGCATTGGCGCGGACGTCGCCCTGCAGCGGCCGATCCCGGCGCATCGGGTCTGCGCTGCGCGTTACCGATGGCACCGCCGCTGCCGCGCGTCGGTGCCTGTGCGAGATGGCTTGACGACCGTTATATCCAACGCAGTGCCGGGCATGCACAACAACCGCATCACGACCGCCGGCTGCTGGCGCTATTGCATATGCCGTATGACCGGTATGTCCTGCGCGATGTCGGGAACGTCCCGATGCCCTGATTTCTGGCTGCGCGGCATACTGAACAAGTCAGGCAAAGCGCTCGAATGTATGACGTTCGCGTCGCGTGTCTGGCATCAAGGAAGATGGACGCGTCGCCGCCACCCTAGAGGCGGCATCCCCCGCGTGACGCCCGATCAGGCACCGTCGTGACCGGATTCCTTGTTTTGCTCGTTCGCCGACCATGTCGGCATGCGCCACGCGCACGGCCGCTCAGCTGGTCGCCGAGGTGTAACGATAGGACAGCAGCGACTTCACCAGGAACGTGATCTGGGTGGCCGAGCGCGCGTCCACGCGCATGACCGGGATGCGGAAGCCTTCGGCCACCAGCGCGTCGCGGAACGGCGGCAGCAAAAAGTCCTGCATTTCGTCGGTCATGGTGATGCCCACCGCCAGGCTTGCCGCAGGTGCGATCTGCGAAAACTCGCGCAGCAAGGCCACGGTGGCATCGCGCATCTGCGGATCGCGCGCGCTGACCAGCACGATCACGCCCAACGCGCCGTCGCACACCAGCGGCCACATGAAATCCAGGTACTTCTGCCCGGGCACGCCGTAGACGTGCAGCAACTCGCCGTCTTCCAGTTCGATCGAGCTGTAGTCCAGTGCGACCGTGGTGTAGGTCTTGTCCCCGTAGGCATCCTGGCTGAGCGGCATCTCGGTGCTGACCGGCTCCACGTCGGAGATGGCGCGCACGGCGGTGGTCTTGCCGGCGCCCATGCCGCCAACGAACACCAGTTTGTTGGCCGGAAGACTCATGACTGCGCCTGAAAGAGAGAGAGGCCAAAGCGACGTGCGACCCAGGAGAAAAACCGGGAGTTGCTGCTGTCCGGACGGGGCTGCGTTGCAGGCACGGGAATCTCCGCAGTCTGGGCAAGGCCGCTGGCAAGTGCAGCGGCGAACAGGCATTCCACCGTTTGCAGCGGCAGCTTGCAAGCATTGGCCAGCGCCTGCGGGCGCCACGGGCGCGCATGCAGGTGGGCAATGGCAAGCAGCTGCGCCGGCGAACTGGTCTCGGCACTCAGCTCCGGCCATTGCCGCAACCGCAGCGCATGGCTGGGTTCGACCGCCGGCAGCGCGGGGCGCAGGTGCTCGGGCAGGGCGAAGTACAGCGCTTCGAAGGAAATACGTTGGCTCAGTGCGCTACCGGCGGTGTCCGGCGCAACCTGCCAGCCGGGGCGATCCAGGGCCGCCAGCAGCTCGGTCAAGGCGATGCCGGCGGGAAGCTGCACGCAGCTGTCGGCCGGGTCCACGCGCACCTGCAAATGTCCGTTGCGCAGCAGCACCGCAGCGGTGCCGAATTCGCCGCGGCAATGGCGGACCAGCAAGGCCGGCTCGGCGACCTGCGCATGATCGGAGGACGACAGCAACAGGCGCATCTGCTCGTTGAGTTCGCGCACGGTGGCGCCGTGCTTGAGCCATGCGCCGCCGACCGGTGTCCGCGACACCACCAGCACACGCACCGGTTGCCCCTGCAAGGCCTGCCAGGCGGCCAGGCCATCGGGGCTTTCCAGCCCCAGCACCACCACCTCGGCGGCGTGTTGCGGCCATTGCCCCAACTGCACGTCGATGCGCTCGGCCAGCAGCAACGAGCACGCCAGTTTCAGGCGCGTGGTGTGCAGCAGGTCCAGGCCGGCCGTGGCGACCCGCATGGTGTGAATGGGTGAGGTCATGACAGGGCGCCGCGTCGGCGCGTAGCAAGTGCGGTGCCTGCCGGTGCGCACCGGCAGGCCGGGCAGGCGACGCGTGCGCGCCGCCTGGTTGGCATCAACCGAAGTCCAGGGTCTTCTCGAACGCCTTGAGCTCATGACGGGCCATGGCCAGATTGGCCTTGGCGCGATCCAGCACGACGTACAGGAACAAGGTGCCGTTGCTCTCCAGCGGGCGCAGCAGGTGGTATTGACGCGCCAGGGTGATCAGGATGTCTTCGATGGTGTCGTTGAGGCCGAGCTGCTCGGCGATACGGCGCTTGGCACGCACCACCTCGGTGTTGCCGGCTGCGGCAAGTTCCAGGTTGAGATCGGTGCCGCCGGTCATGCCCAGCGCCATGCCGCTGTCGCTATCGACCAGGGCAGCGCCGACGAAGCCGGCGATCGAATGCAGGTGTTCCAAATTGAGTTTTGACACGGGTCGTCCTTACGAGCGGTGAGAAATTCAGTGCACTGGCACAAGCACGAACAGTGCCAAACGCTCAGTCGGCCGGCTGCGCCAGCGCTGTCGCCAGTCGGCCGGCGCAGTCGCGTGCGTTGAACAGCAGCGCTGCGGCATTGAGATCGCTGCTGCCCACCGCGGTGAGCGTCAGCGGTTTGTCGGCGCGAATGCGGATCAGCACCAGCTGCCCGCCGCGCGTACTGATGGTGGCGTAGTCGGCTTCGCTCAGACTGGATTCGCGTGCCAGGGTCTCGCCCAGGGTCAGGAACGAATTGGCCATCGCTGCCAGCCGGCGACCGTCCACATCCAGGCTGGATTGTTCGGCGATGGCGCGCCCGTCGGCAGTGGACAGCATCAGCAGACGGATGCCCGGCTCGCGCTCGATGGTCTGCGCGAACTCGCGCCCGATGCGCTGCAGATCGTATTGGTGCGACGCCCGCGCGACCTCGCCCACGGCAGCCTTGACGACCTGGTTGACGGCGTTATGCGGCATGAAATCCTCCCCTGTACGAAACCCGCTGCGCGATGAAAGACCTTGTCGATGACACCGGGTCCCGCGCTGGCGGGCGAACAGTAGCATCGGCACCTTCCGTCATCGTCATAGCACCCTCAATCTCTTAACTGTGCGGTCAGACAAGCACAGTCCGTAAAGCGCAGATACGCCACAAACTGCCCAACCACGTCACTTCAAGCGGCCAGAACGCGTTGGTCGCCGCCGCCAAGCGGGCGCGGCCGATGCACTGCCAGTGCTCCGGCCTGACTGCAGCGCGCCTGTACCGCGGTGTTGCGCCTGCCGTCCGTACCGGTCCGACCATTTGCCCGCTACGCACTATCGGCCGCACTTTCGATTGCTGCAGGGGCAAATGCGATTGCGTGATCGGTGACGCAGGCCGGACGCCGTGCTGCGCTGCCGCGCGTCAGCGCACGAGCCGGCGACTAGACTGCAGCGCTTTCTCGATGCTGGAGCAATGCATGGCGACGCAATACCTGCCGGTTTCCCTGATTGGCGTTCCCACCGACATCGGTGCCGGCCACCGTGGTGCGCGGATGGGGCCGGAGGCGTTGCGCATCGCCGGGCTGCAGGAGGCTTTGATCGGCCGCGGCGTGGAGGTGCACGACCTGGGCAACCTGGATGGCCCGCGCAATCCCTGGCAGGCCCCGCAGGCCGGCTACCGGCATCTGGACGAGGTGGTGGCCTGGAACCAGGCGCTGATGGAGGCCAGCTATGCGCAGCTGCGCGCCGGCCGCATGCCGGTCATGCTCGGTGGCGACCACTGCCTGGGCATCGGTTCGATCACCGCGGTGGCCAAGTACTGCCGCGAGCAGCAACGCCCGCTGCGGGTGCTGTGGCTGGATGCGCACTCGGACTTCAATACCAGCGAGGTGACGCCGTCGGGCAACGTGCACGGCATGCCGGTAGCCTGCCTGTGCGGGCTGGGCCCGCAGGCGTTGACGCATCTGGGCGGCAGCGCACCGGCGTTGCTGCCCGAGCAGGTGCGGCAGATCGGCATCCGCTCGGTGGACCCGGAGGAAAAGCGCCTGATCAAGCAGCACCGCATCGATGTCTACGACATGCGCTACATCGACGAGGCCGGCATGAAGCGCACCATGGAGACCGCCCTGCAGGGGATGAGTGATGACACCCATCTGCATGTGAGCTTCGACGTGGATTTCCTGGACCCGAGCATCGCACCGGGCGTGGGCACCACCGTGCCGGGTGGGCCCAACTACCGCGAGGCGCAGCTGGTGATGGAGATGATCGCCGACACCGGGCGTATGGGGTCGCTGGACATCGTCGAGCTCAATCCGGTCCTGGACAACCGCAACGCCACCGCCGAGCTGGCGGTGGATCTGGTCGAGAGCCTGTTCGGCAAGTCAACACTGATGCGAGATTGATCGATCGCTGAACGCAGCACGCCGCGTTCACATCAAATCCACGGCCGCGCAGTCAGATTTGTCGCCAGACACGGTGCGTCTGCACCGAACGCAGAACTGAGGAAGACCGATGAAGCGACTGCTGACACTGATGGTACTGGGCCTGTTTTCGGCCGGCGTGATGACTGGCTGCAACACCATGGCCGGCGCCGGCAAGGACATGCAGGGTGCAGGCGAGAAGGTCGAAAAGAAGGCCGACAACTGCAGCGACGGTAAGTGCTGATCCTTGCGTTTTGAACCCTAGTTGTTTGATTTGATTGATCTGCGGCAAGCCGCCGCTTTACCCACGAAGGAGTCTGTTATGAAGCGTGCAATTGTGCTGCTGGTGCTGTCGGTGTTGTCGGTCGGTATGCTGTCGGGTTGCAACACCGTCGCAGGTGCCGGCAAGGACGTGCAGGGCGCTGGCGAGAAGGTGGAAGACGCTGCGCGCAAGTAATCTAGCGCTGCATGCAGAAAAAACGGGCCGCAAGGCCCGTTTTTTTTGCCTGATGCCTTGCGCAGGCAGGGCAGCGCGGCGACGCATCTGGGCATGCGACGGCGCGGTCATGCGTAGAGCTGCGCCGCAAGCGTCGGCAACCGTTCAGTGCGGTGAGTGCGGGTTTGACGGCTTTTGATCTGCGGCGAACGGTGCGGTGGGCAACCTGCGCAGACGGTCAATCGCGGCCGCATCAGCGGAGTCGACGCAATGAACACTGACATCATTTCCGGCAAGTGGACCCAGCTCAAGGGCAAGGCGCAGGCCAAGTGGGGCGACCTCACCGACGACGATTTCAAGGTTGCCGAGGGCAACGCCGAATATCTGCAGGGCAAGCTGCAGGAGCGCTACGGCTGGGATCGCGACCGCGCCCAGACCGAGGTGCGCGCCTTCGAAAAGTCGTTGCGCGACGACACCTGACGGTGCCACGCAACCGCGCCCACCCGCCGTGGTGAGCGCAACTGCGCAGGACGGGCCGCTCGATGCGGCCCGTCTTGCGTCTGCCGCCGCTGCCGGTAGCGGCAGGTACAAGGCACCGTCTCGTTCATGTCAGGGGCACGGAACCGCTAAACTTGCGTGCTGACTCCCTGGCCTTACGCAGATGACCACTCGCGTCCTTACCGGCATCACCACTTCCGGCACCCCGCATCTGGGCAATTACGTCGGCGCGATCCGCCCGGCCATCCAGGCCAGTACGGCTGCCGATGCGGAAAGCTTCTACTTCCTGGCCGACCTGCACAGCCTGATCAAGGCGCAGGACCCGGCGCGGACGCAGCGCTCCACATTGGAGATCGCCGCCAGTTGGCTGGCCTGCGGCCTGGACCCGGAAACGGTGTGGTTCTATCGCCAGTCCGATGTGCCGGAGACCACCGAGTTGCTGTGGCTGCTGACCTGCGTGGCCGGCAAGGGCATCCTCAACCGTGCGCATGCCTACAAGGCGGCGGTGGACAAGAATCGCGCCGACGGCGAAGACGACGATGCGGGCGTGACTGCCGGCCTGTTCATGTACCCGGTGCTGATGGCCGCAGACATCCTGATCTTCAACGCGCACAAGGTGCCGGTGGGGCGCGACCAGATCCAGCATATCGAGATGGCGCGCGATTTCGCCCAGCGCTTCAACCACGTGTATGGCCGCGACTTTTTCACTCTGCCCGAGGTGGTGATCGACGAGCAGGTCTCGACCTTGCCGGGTCTGGACGGCCGCAAGATGAGCAAGAGTTACGGCAACACGATTCCGCTGTTCGCCCCGCGCGAGGAATTGCGCAAGCTGGTGTTCTCCATCCTCACCGATTCGCGCGCGCCCGGCGAAGCCAAGGACACGCAGGGGTCGGCATTGTTCCAGCTGTACCAGGCCTTTGCCACGCCGCAGGAAACGGCGGCCTTTGCGCAGGCCTTTGCCGATGGCATCGGCTGGGGCGACGCCAAGCAACAGCTGTTCGAGCGTATCGACCAGGAGATCGCACCGCTGCGCACGCGCTACGAGGCGCTGATGGCCGAGCCGGCCAAGATCGAGGCGATTCTACGCGCCGGTGGCGCACGTCTGCGCGCACGCTACGCCACTCCGTTCCTGACCGAGCTGCGTGCTGCGGTGGGGCTGCGCGATCTGTCCAGCCAGGGCGATGCGGCTACGACGCCAGCGAGCGAGAAGAGCGCGCCGCCGGTGTTCAAGCAATACCGCGAGAGCGACGGGCAGTTCTATTTCAAGTTGACCGACGGCGCCGGTGCGTTGCTGCTGCAGAGCGATGGCTTCGCCTCGCCACGCGATGCGGGCCAGCTGATTGCGCGGCTGAAGCAGGCCGGGCAAGGCAGCGACCTGCAATTGCCGGGCGTGCATGCGCAGGTGGAGGCGGAGGTGATCCTGGCGGCGCTGCGCGTGTTGCGCGAGGCGTAACGACACCTCTGTGGAGCCGGTGGCTAGACTGTGGCCTCTCGCATAGCCGTGAGGGAGCAATGACAGCGACCGCCGATTCCAGCATCCACACCATCGACGCCGGCTTTGGCGGGGTGCAGTTCGATGCGGCGTACCTGATCGTCGAGGCGCAACGCGGCGCCTTCGTCGATTGCGGCACTTCGCTGTCGGTGCCGCAGATGCTGGCCGCATTGCAGTCGGCCGGGCTGACGCCGGCGCAGGTGGACTGGCTGATCCTGACCCACGTGCATCTGGATCACGCCGGAGGAGCGGGTGCCTTGCTGCAGCATCTGCCCAATGCGCGGGTGCTGGTGCATCCGCGCGGCGCGCCGCACATGATCGACCCCGCCCGACTGATCGCCGGTGCCACGGCGGTGTACGGCGCGGCGGAAATGGCGCGCAGTTACGGCGCGATCGTGCCGGTGCCGGCCGAGCGCGTGCTGGAAGCGGCCGACGGACAGACCGTGATGCTGGGCGAGCGCGCGCTGCGCACCATCGAGACGCCGGGCCACGCACGCCATCATCTGTGCGTGTGGGATGCGCGCAGCCGCAGCTGGTTCACCGGCGACACCTTCGGCCTGTCGTATCGCCAGCTTGATAGCGCGCAAGGCGCCTTCATCCTGCCGACCTCCTCGCCGGTGCAGTTCGAACCGGAGGCGATGCTGCACTCGATCGCGCGGCTGATGGAGACCGCGCCGCAGGCGATGTATCTCACCCACTACGGCCGGGTCGAATCGCCGGCACCGTTGGCGCAGGCACTGGTCGAGCAGATCCATGCGATGACCGCCATCGCGCTGGACTGCGCGCAGCATGCTGACCGCCATCGCTGCATGGTGGCGGCGCTGACCGACCTGTATCTGCAACGCGCCCGCCTGCACGGCTGCCGGCTGGACGATGCACGCGTGGCGCAGTTGCTGGGCACCGATATCGAACTCAACGCGCAGGGCCTGGCGTGCTGGCTGGATCGCGCGACGCGTACCAATTAGCACCACTGGAGTGGGTAACACCCCACTAGAACGCTGCAGCGAGTCGTCGCGTCGTTCGGCGACAGTCAAAAGCCGCGTCGGTCGAGCGCGCGGTGCCCTCACCGCTTGCGGGACTTGCCGTGAATCCGTGCGTGGAGGCGCGGTGGCGGTATCCATGCCGCCACACGGTCCCGCAACCGGCGAGGACACCGCACCAGAGAGTTGGTCGGCTGCTTTTGAAAGCTTGTTGCTCGGCTAGTGGTCGTAGCTGAGACGTTTTAAGTTGCGTGTTGACGCGTGTCCGCCGCTCGGCTTGTGATCGAAAGATGGTGAGGCGCTAATCGAACGCACAAGTGATCCGACCGGCGCAGGTCATGCACCGCTTTTAACCATGCACACCGACCATCCCGACGGGTCCTTGTCCGCTCACCGTCGCGGGACCTTACGCGGCATGGATGCCGCGTAAGAGCCTACATGGACGTACTTGCGGCGTGTCCCGCGATGGTGGGCGGGCAAGGGCCTTGCAGCCAAGCTGCAAATCATCAGCTCTGCAGCTGATCTATCCGCACTGTCCAGGCTCTCGAAGCACAACGCCAAAGCAATCGAGACTTCGAACCGTAGTCATGTTTAGGCGCGATCAGAGGCGTGAACCAAGAGCTCTGTGAGCGGAGCGCGCGGTGTCTTTGCCGCTTGCAGGACACACGGTAAATCCGCCATCGAGCTCCGTGACAGCATCCATGCAGCCCAAGGGGCCTGCTAGAGAGGAAGACATCGCGCCTGCCAACGCTGGTCAAAGCGCTCCCGTGACGGCCGCGCGCTTGTAAACTGTGTGTCATCTATCTGTTGCAAGGCCATGCCGTGAATCCGATGCGCATCCTGTTGTTGTCCGCCTGCCTGTTCGTGGGGGGCGTGGCGCAGGCCGCCAACGATCTGCCCGGTGGCGGCATCGATGCCGAAGCGTTGTCGCGGCATGTGCGCCTGCTGGCCTCGGACGAGTTCGAGGGCCGTGCGCCGGCCAGTGCCGGCGAGCAGCGCACGGTCGATTACCTGGTCGAGCAGTTCAAGGCTGGCGGCCTGCAGCCGGGTGGCGAGCAGGGCGGTTGGACCCAGGCGGTGCCGTTGGTGCGCGCGCAGGTCGATGGCCCGGTGCGCGCCAGCCTGCGTGTCGGCGGCAAGAGCCAGACGCTGGTCAATGGCACCGATGTGACCCTGCAGAGCCTGCGTCCGCAGGACGCGGTGCGCTTGAAGCATGCACCGCTGGTGTTCGTGGGCTACGGCATCAGTGCGCCGGAGCGGCAGTGGGACGACTACAAGGGCGTGGACCTGCGCGGCAAGATCGCGGTGATGCTGATCAACGATGCCGACTTCGAATCCAGCCAGCCTGGCGCCTTCGATGGCAAGGCGGTGACCTACTACGGCCGCTGGACCTACAAGTACGAAGAGGCCGCGCGTCGTGGTGCCGCCGGTGTGTTGATCGTGCACGAGACCGCGCCGGCCGCGTACGGCTGGGCGACGGTGCAGAGTTCGGGCCTGTCGCCGTTGTTCGATATCGAACGCAGCGATGCCGATGCGAAGGCGCAGCATGTGCCGGTGCGTGGCTGGATGCAGCAGACGTTGGCGGTGTCGCTGTTTCAGCGCGCCGGGCTGGATTTTGCGCAGTCCAAGCTGCGCGCGCAGCAGCGCGACTTCGCCCCGGTGGCGTTGGGCGATGCGACGCTGTCGGTGGACTTCAAGCTCAAGCGCGAGCGCGTGGTCACGCACAACGTGGTGGCCAAGCTCACCGGCAGCCAGCATCCGGACGAGACGGTGATCTTCTCCGCGCACTGGGATGCCTTCGGCGTAGGCAAGGCCGATGCCGGCGGCGACACGGTGCGGCGTGGCGCGGTGGACAACGCCACCGGCGTGGCCAGCGTGCTGGAACTGGCGCGCGTGTTCGCGGCCGGCCCCAAGCCGCAGCGCACGCTGTATTTCATCGCGTTGACGGCGGAAGAGAAGGGCCTGCTCGGCGCCAACTATTACGCCGCGCATCCGCTGGCGCCGCTGGACAAGACCGTGGCGGTACTCAACATGGAGATGTTCAGCCCCGATGGCCCCACCCGCGATATCGCCTCGTGGGGACGCGGACGGGTGTCGCTGGAAGGCGATCTGGAAACCGCGGCCAAGGCGCGCGGCCGCAGCTATTCGCCGGACCCGAATCTGGAAGCGGGCTTCTTCTACCGCGCCGACCATTTCGCCTTTGCGCGCATGGGCGTGCCGGCGATCACCGCCGGTCCCGGGCTGGACATGCTCGACGGCGGCGTGGCGGCCGGCAAGGCGCTGCGCGACAAGTATTTTGCCGAGTGCTATCACCAGCCCTGCGATCGCTGGACCCCGCAATGGGATGCCAGCGGCCACGCGGCCGACACCACCCTGGTCTACGACGTCGGCGTGGCGCTGGCCAACGGCCGGCAGTGGCCGAGCTGGCAGGACGGTTCGGAGTTCAAGGCGATCCGCGCCAGCAGCGACGCCGCGCGCAAGTAGGGCCAGCGGTGTGCAAACGCCTGCTGCTTTCGAGCCCGGGCGTCGGGCGATCGGCGAGGCGAACGTCAGTGCATCCGGCCATTGCGTGGCGGTTGGTCTAGCCGGCTTGCGGCGACCGAGCCGCCTATTTGCGGCACGGGTAGCGCTTGGCCAGCGCCTGCACGATCAATGCGGGTGCGGCCTCGTCCAGGCGTGCATCGGGTAGCGCGCCGATATCGCTGATGATCGCCTGCATGTCCGGCGGGCCGCTCTTGCCGGCCGGCATGCACCATTGCGTGCGGTAACTGCTGCTGGCGACGCCGAGCAGGTAAGCGCCGGCGCGGTTCGCCGAGAGCATGACCTTGAGCTCGGTTTGTTCGGGCGCGATCTCCGGCGCCAACGAACCGTCCAGCCCGGCCTCGAGGAGCTTGCGCCCGCTGGGCTCCCAGGGTTCGGGTACGCGTGCCAATGCACTGGCCGATAGCACGGTCAGGGCGGCCAACATCAACCAGGGGACGCGACGCTGCATATGCACTCCGGGCCGGGGATCAATGCGCACCATACCGCGGCAGGCGCCCGAGAGGCGTACGACGTTGGCGTGGGCAGGTGATCTAGAATTGAAGCTTCCGCTGTATTTGGCAATCTTCGATGTCCTCTTCACACGATGCTGTAGCGCCTGCGCGCAGCGGCCTGGTCGTTGTCGCGTTGTTGCTGGTCTATGTGGTCTGGGGCTCGACCTATCTGGCGATCCGCTTTGCGTTGGAAGGCGGCGCGCTCCCGCTGACCATGGTGTCCGGGGCGCGCTTCATCGTGGCCGGCACGGTGCTGTATGCGGTGCTGCGCTGGCGCGGGGTGGCTGCGCCGACGCGCGCGCAATGGAAGAACGTGGCGATGATGGGCGCGGCCCTGTTGCTGCTGGGCAACGGCATGGTGGTGCTGGCCGAGCGCAGCGTGTCGTCCGGCCTGGCCGCCACCTCGGTGGCATCGGTGCCGCTGTGGATGGCCTTGTTCGGCGCCTTGCGCGGGCAGCACGCCAGCCGTGGCGAATGGCTGGGTATCGTGATCGGCTTTCTGGGCGTGGTCTGGCTCAACGCCGGCAGCAGCCTGACCGCCACGCCGGGCGGGCTGGTGTTGTTGCTGATCGCGCCGATCGGCTGGGCCTTCGGCTCGGTGTGGTCGCGCGGACGCGACCTGCCGTCGCCGTTCATGACTGCCGCCGGGCAGATGCTGTGCGGCGGCGTGTTGCTGGTCAGCACCGGCCTGCTGATCGGCGAGCGCCCACAGAGCCTGCCGACCTCGCAGGGGCTGCTGGCCGTGGCCTACCTGTGCGTGTTCGGCTCGATCGTGGCGTTTACCGCCTACGTGTGGCTGCTGCATCACGTGCGCCCGGCGTTGGCCGGCAGCTACGCCTACGTCAACCCGGTGATTGCGGTGGCGTTGGGTGCGTGGCTGGGGCATGAGCGTTTCAGCGCGCACGACATCGGCGCGATGGCGGTGATCCTGTCCGGCGTGCTGGTGGTGACCCTGGCCAAGGCGCGGCGATGACGACGGTCTCGCCGACCGAGGCGCGTCGCGGGCTGTTGATCACCGCATCGACCTTCGTGATCTGGGGCCTGGTGCCGCTGTACTGGCACCTGCTCAAGGCGGTGCCGTCGCTGCAGATCATCGCGCACCGCATCGTCTGGAGCGCGCTGCTGGTGGTGGCGTGGTTGCTGGCCACCTCGGGCCTGCGCTGGTGGCGCGCCATCGCCACGCAGCCGCGCGCGCTATGGATGCTGGCGGGCAGCAGCGTGGCGATTGCGTTCAACTGGGGCCTGTATATCTGGGCGATCAACGCCGGGCATGTGATCGAGGCCAGCCTGGGCTATTTCATCAATCCGCTGCTGAGCGTGTTGCTGGGCGTGCTGGTGCTGAAGGAACGCCTGCAGCGCATCCAGTGGGTGGCGGTGGTGTGTGCGGCGGTGGGCGTGCTGTGGCTGACCCTGGATGCCGGTGCGCCGCCGTGGATCGCGCTGGGGCTGGCGTTCTCGTTCGGTGCCTACGGCCTGCTGCGCAAGCTGGTGGCGGTGGATCCGGTGGCCGGGCTGGGCGTGGAAAGCGTGTACCTGTTCGTGCCGGCGCTGCTGCTGGCGGGCTGGGGCGAGCAGGGCCATGGCGGCGCCTTCCTGAGCGGCTGGGATCTGCGTACCGATCTGCTGCTGATCTTGGGCGGCGTGCTGACCGCGGTGCCGCTGATCGGGTTTGCGTATGGCGTGCGGCGGATTCCGCTGTCGCTGGTGGGCATCCTGCAATACATCGCGCCGAGCCTGCAGTTGCTGCTGGGCGTGTGGTTCTTCCACGAGCCGTTCGATCAGGGGCGCGCGATCGGATTTGCCGCGATCTGGGTGGGGCTGCTGCTGTTCGTCGGCGATAGCCTGTGGCGGCAGCGGCGGCCGGTGGTGGTGACGCCTTAAGCATCGGTCGCTGCGCGATCCGGGCGATCGCGCAGCGGCTGCGTTGCGCGGTGGGCAGCAGCGCGGTGCGCGCTTCGACAGCCTGCCGTTGCGCAGCTCCTGCCTGGATTCAGGGCGAGCAACAGACCACTGCGTTCACCGCAGGGCGGGTGCAGTCAACGGCATATCATTCAGACCCACCGTTTCGTAACGCGCGGTTAGCTACCGCCTGACGACTGTTGGCGACGTCTGTCAGCCGCTCTCAGCCGCGCGGCGCCAACGCCGGTGTCGCCACCGCCAGCGTGGAGGTCGGCAGTGCCTGCGGCGCGGGGCAGTGGCCTGGATCCTGTTGCGTCTGCGCCAGCCACTGGTCGATCGGCCCACCCAGCAGATCCAGCCGCAGCGGCAGGCTCAGATGGGTTTCGCCAGGCAGCTCGACGTAGTGCGCGCGCGGGCTGGCCAGCGCCAGCGCACGCCCATGCGCGACTGGGATGTGCTGATCGGCATCGCCATGCACCAGCAGCACGCAGCTGCGCGTGTCGGCCAAGGCCTGCGTGACATCGACATGGTCCAGGTCCAGCTGCAGCTGGCGGTCGGCGGCGGCGATCACCGCATCGATATCCTGGTCGGCATAGCGCCAGCGCGCATACGCGGCCACCGCCTGCCCACGCCAGCCATTCGGTTGGCTGGCGAGCAGGTGCGGGACCATGTCGCGAATGCCGCGCCCGGCGTTGGCGAAGGATTCCATCGCTACCACGCCGGTCACACGCGGCCCGAGCTTGTCGGCGGTGAACAGCGCGGTGGCGGCGCCGTAGGAAATGCCGAACAGGTACAGCGGGCCACGGATCTCGCCACGCGGTTGCAGCGCATTGAGCACGTCGATGACATCGTCGGATTCGCGCGTGCCGTAACCGGACGGGCCACCGCCGGAATGGCCGTGGTTGCGCAGGTCGATGGTGATCACCCGGTAGCCGGCCTGCGCCAGCTCCAGCGACCATGGCAGCAGCGAATCGCCATCCATCATCCAGCCATGTAGCAGCACCACGGTGCCGCGTGGCGTCGGCGGGGTCGCGGTGGGCACCTTGAAACTGAAATCGACATCCAGCGCATGCGCCGGATCGTGGCGCTGGCCGAGATAGCGGTAGTGCATGGCGTACTGGCCGGGGTCGATCGCGCGCCAGAAGATCGGCACCTGATCGCGCGTGACCACATGCCCGCTGCGGTTGGGCACCGTGGCGATGGTGGCGGCAATGCGCTCCTCGTCCAGCAACGGCGAGGTGCCGCCGGGCGCGACCAGGCGCTCGCTGAGCGAGGTGGAGGACGAGGAACAGCCGGCCAGCCACAGGCAGGCGCAGGCCAGCAGAATCAGGCGCGTCATGGGCGAAGATCGATGGATGCAACGGCCGGGCAGCCTACGGCCTGCCCGGCCCGCGCATCTACCGCAGTGCAGTGACAGAACGATGACAACCCGCATTGCGTTCAGCCGCAGCAGCGCACTTGCTCCGCTTTGGCTGTCACCAATCCCCACTCCCGATTCCCGGCGGGCCAAGGCCCGCGCTACACCTCACGCAAGGCAGTGGTGATCGGCAACCGCGCCGCGCGCAAGGCCGGGAACAGCCCGCCGACCAGGCCAATGCCCAGCGCCCATTTGAGCCCGCTCCACAACAGCTCCGGCGAGACCTTGAACTGGAACACGATCTGGCTGAAGTTGCTGCCCAGCGTGGACACGCTGTAGCCATTGAAGATGGCCCAGGCGATCAGGCCACCGAGCAAGCCGCCCAGCAGCGCCAGCAGCATGGTCTCCAGCATCAGCGCCATGATCACCGGCGTGCCGCGGAAACCGATCGCCCGCATCGTGGCGATCTCGCGCGCGCGTGTGGCCACCGCCGCATACATGGTGTTGAGCGCGCCGAACACCGCGCCCACCGCCATGATCGCGCCGATCACCGTGCCCAGGATGCTGATCAACCTGTTCAAGCCACCGCCCTGTTTGCCGTAGTAGGCACGGGTGGTTTCCACATCCAGTTTGAGCCGCGGATCGGCGGCCATGGCGGTCTTGAACTGGCTGAAACCGGCCTTGCCGGTGGTGCGCACGCTGATCGACTGGTAGGCGCTGCGGTTGTAGGTGGTGGCCAGCGTCTGCGCATCGGTCCACAGCTCCGAATCGTGCGCATCGCCGGAGGCGAACACGCCGACCACGGTCCATTGCTGGCTGCCGAGAGTGAGCGTCTTGCCCAGCTGCAGTCCGCGGAACTGAGTCAACGCGCCCTTGCCGACCACGATCTCGCGCAGGCCGGGGGTGAAGCGCCGTCCCTGCACCAGCCTGACCTTGTCGTGCACCGCCCAGGCCTGTTCGCCCACGCCACGCAGTTGCGCGTTGACGTCGGTGCCATCGGATCTGGAGGCGATGTTGACCACCTGCGAGAGCTCCGGCGAGAGCAGCGGGCGGCCCCTGGCATCGGCGGCGATGCCGGGCAGGCTGCCGATCAGCGGCACCAGGTCGCGGGTGATCACCGAGTTGGTTTCGGCCTGCGAGCCGCCGCGCAGAACAATCGCGGTGGTGTCGTCGCCGGTGCTGTTGAGCGTGGCCTGAAACCCCTGGCCCATCGCCAGCATCGCCACCAGCACGCCGACCACACCGGCGATGCCGACCACGATCACCGAGCTGGCACCCCAGCGTTGCGGCAGTGTGGCAATGCCGATACGTGCGGCGGCCAACGACAGCCGGCCGCTGCGCGTGACAACCAGCCACACCGCCAGCAAGGCGGCGGCGACCAGCACGCCGATCCACGGCAGCGCGATCCACACGGCCAACCCGACGGCCAGCGACACGACCGACAGCAGGTTGACCAGACGGTTCTTCCATTGGGTTTGCATCTGCATGCTCCTGTCAGCGGCCGGCGAGGGCATCGACGATCTTCAAGCGCTGCGCGCGTCGCGCCGGCAGCACACCCACCACGATGCCGATGCCGGCCATCAGGCCCAGCCCGACCAACCAGGTCTGCAGCGGCACGCCCTGCACCGGCATCACCCCGCCGCTGCGTGCGGCCACCAGCGGGATCACCAGCGATGCCAGACCCATGCCGATCAACCCGCCCAGGCCGATCAACAGCACCGACTCCACCATCACCAGACTCAACACGGTGCGGTCCTGAAAGCCCAGCGTCTTGAGCGTGGCCAACTCCGGTATGCGCTCGCGCACCGCCTGCGCCATGGTGTTGCCGGTCAGCAGCAGCAAGGTGAAGAACACCGCGGCCATGATCGAGGTGACGATCAGGCCGATATCGGCGAACTGTTTGATGAAGGCCTGCTGGAACGCCGATTCGGTCTGCGACTTGGTTTCATGATCGGAGTTGGCCGACAACGCGTCGATCGCCTGCGCCACACGCGAGGCCTGGTCGGCGTTGCGCAACGTCACCGTGTACCAGCTGACCCTGCTCTTGATGTAGTCGTTGGACTCGTCGAAGTATTTCCAGTTCATCATCAACTGGCGTTCCTGATTGGCCGCCACCGCGCGGTCCTTCATGCGGAAGATGCCCACCAGTTGCAGCGGCCAGTCGTTGCTGCCGCCACGCGGGAAGATGGTGGCCTGCAGCGGAATGGTGTCGCCGATCTTCCAGCCATTGGCCTTGGCCAGGGTCTCGCCGACGATGGCGCCGGTGCGCGTGGTCTGGAACGCCTTGAGCTGTTCCTTGGGCAGCTCGTACTCGCTGTAGACGTCGAAGAAATTGGGCGCTACCGAAAAGTTCGGGAAGAAATTCTTCGGGTCGCGGTAGATGCCGCCGAACCACATCGCCGAGGTCACATCGCGCACGCCCGGCACGCTGCGGATCTGCGGCTCCAGGCTGATCGGCAGCGATTGGGTGATCGACAGGCGCGAGGCCACCACCAGGCGGTTCACGCCGCTGACGCTGCCGCCGGAAGTGAAGGCCACGCGCACCGAATCGAGCATGCCGAACAGCAGGAACGCCGCCACCACCGACAGCAAGGTCAACAAGGTGCGGGTCTTGCTGCGGAACAACTGCGCCCACACCAGCCAGAGATACTTCATGGCAGCACTCCCTTAGAGCACGAGCGGCGCATCGGCCAGCTCGCCCTTGTCCAGATGGATGGTATGGGTGGCGTACTCGGCGGCCTTGGGGTCGTGGGTCACCATCACGATGGTCTTGCCGTGTTCGCGATTGAGTTCCTGCAGCAGGCGCAGGATCTCCTCGGCGTTATGGCGGTCCAGATCGCCGGTGGGTTCGTCGCAGATCAGGAAGGTGGGGTCGGACACGATCGCGCGTGCAATCGCCACGCGCTGCTGCTGGCCGCCGGACAGTTCGCTGGGCTTGTGGTTGCGGCGTTCCTGCAGGCCGACCAGGGTCAGGGCGATTTCCGCATTGCGCTTGCGTTGCGCGGCGTTGAGCGCGGTGAGCAGCAACGGCAGCTCCACGTTCTTTTGCGCGGTGAGCATCGGCATCAGGTTGTAGAACTGGAACACGAAGCCGACGTGGTGACTGCGCCAGGTCGCGAGCTGGCCGCCGCTCATGCGGTCGATGCGCTCGCCCTGGATCTCGATCTCGCCACCGCTGGGGTTGTCCAGCCCGCCGATCAGATTGAGCAAGGTGGTCTTGCCCGAGCCGGACGGCCCCATCAATGCGACGAAGTCGCCACTGGCGATTTCCAGGTCGATGCCGTGCAGCACCTGCACCTGCTCGGGGCCGCGTTGGTAGGTCTTGGTGATGTTGCGCAAGCTGACGAGAGCGGTCATGGCGACTCCTGACGGTGCAATGGAAAGAGGCAAGCGCGATGCGGCATGGCGACCGCGATTGCATGAGGCGGCAGCACGGCGATGCGGTGACGGTGAGGCGGCAAGACGGTGCGAGGCTGGATGACGACAGACGCAACTGCTGGGACATGCGCGACGACGCATGGCGGCGACAAGCCAGGCGGCTAGGTCTGCACTGACCGATGACGCCGCTGGCTGTGGATCACCAACGCCGCTGTGATCGTTGCTATGTGGTTGCATCGCCTTGCGCGATCGCAGCGCCATCCAGGTGCCACGACCGCATCAGCCATTGCCGCCACCGTGGGCGCCGCGCTCCCCGGAGCGGCGTCGCTGCCCAGCTGGTGATTGCAGTGACCGGCGCAGTCACTCGGCAGCGGCCGCGTCGGCTTCGGCCACCGTGTCGCCGTCTTTCAGGCCTTTTGGCGGATCCAGCACCACGCTGTCGCCCGCACTCAAACCCGACACCACCTGGCGGTCCTCGCCCATCACCATCCCGGGAGTGACCGTCTTCATGCTGACGGTGTTGCGCTCGCCGACCACGAACGCGACCGTGCGCGTGTCGCGTTCGACCAGTGCCGCAGCCGGCACGCGCACGCCTTGCGGCTTGCTGGCCTCCTGCGTATTGGCCCGTTCCAGAAAGCTCACCCGCACGCCCATCTCCGGCACGATGCGCGGGTCCTTGAGCTTGAGCGCCACGCGCACCTTCACCGTGGCCTTGCCGCGGTCGGCCGTGGGAATGATGGCGATCACCTCACCGGGAATCTTCCATTCCGGATACGCGTTGAGCACCGCTTCCACCGGCATCTTCGGCTGCACGCGGCCGATGTAGGACTCGCCCACTTCCACTTCGATCTCCAGCGATTCCATGTCCACGATGGTGCCGATGCCGGTGCGGGTGAAGCCGCCGCCGGCCGACAGCGGCGAGACGATTTCGCCGGGCTGCGCGGCCTTGGCGGTGACCACGCCGGCAAACGGCGCACGCACCACGTTGAAGTCCGAGCGGATTGTCGAGATCGCCAGCTGGTCCGATGCCACGCGCACATTGCGTTGCGCATTCTGCAGCTGTGCGCGCAAGGCATCGCGCTGTGCGGTGGCCTGCTCGTACTGCGAGCGCGACACCAGTTGCGCACCGACCAGCGATTGCAGCCGCGCCGCATCGGCATTGGCCACTGCCAGTTGCGCCTGCATGTTGTCGACCTGGCTGCGTGCGGCCGACAGCTGCGATGCCGACAGCGTGCGCTGCGCATCGGCATCCAGCGGGTCCAGCGTGGCCATCACCTGGCCTTGTTCGACGCGCATGCCTTCTTCGATCATCACCTCGCGCACCTTGCCGGTGACCTGCGCCGACACCGTGGCCATGCGCCGCGCCACCACGTAGCCCGATGCGTCCAGCACCGAGGCACTGCGGCTGCCAGCGCCGATCGCCACCACCGCTGCGGTCTGTACCTTCGCCACCGGGCGACGGGTGAACCACCACGCCGCGGCCGCCAGCAGCACGATGACGATCACGGCGGCGATGATCCAGCCGCCGCGCCGTGCAGGTTCGGGGGCGGCAGGACGCTGGCGGTCGATGCGGAGTTGCTTGAGCAGATCGGCGGAAGTATTCATCGATGACCAGGACGGGATGCTGCGCGAAATGTGACCGGCCGCAGGCGGCGCCGCAAGCTGCCGGAAGTCACCAATGCGATCGCGGCGACGAACGGTAGCGCGACCAACGCTGCTGCCAGGTGCTGCGCAGCATGCGACCGCGATGGCGGCATCCACCAGTGACAGCTGTCACCTGCCGTGCATGACAGCGGCAACTGGCCGCGCCCTTCAGGATGGGCGAGGCTGCAGCATCGGGCGCCCGGTCGGGCCCGGCAGTGGCAGAATCCGATCACCCACATGGACCCACCCCGATGCGCGTGTCGTTACCCGCCTGGCTTCGCCCCGCCGCCAATTCGCAGGTTGCCGCGCGGCTGGCGCAGGGCCAGTCGCCGTGGATGGATGGCGTGCATCTGCTGTGGTCGAGCTGGGTGTTCGTGGTGCCGGTGTTTTCCTCGCGGGGGTACGACAGCACCTGGCTGCTGTGCACCCTGCTGTCGTATCCGGTCTTCCTGCTGCTGTATGCGCGCATGTTGCTGGCGCCGCGCGGCACCCTGTATCGCTATGCCTGGGCGATGGGTGTGCTCAGTGCCGCGTTGCTGCCGGTGTATCCCTCGGGAATCAGCTATTTCGTCTTCGCCTGCCTGAGCCTGCCCCCGTCCACACGGCAGGCCCTGTGGCGGCACTTCGCGATGCTGGTGGTGATGAACGTGCTCTACCTGGGCTGGGCGCACTGGCTGGGAATGCGCCTGCAATCGCTGGTGTGGCTGCCGGTGTCGGTGCTGGGCATGGCCGGTGTCGGTGCGGTGTACAGCATCAACGAACGCAAGGACGCGTTGCTGCGCCTGTCGCAGGACGAAGTGCGCCGGCTGGCCACCACCGCCGAGCGCGAACGCATCGGCCGCGACCTGCACGATCTGCTCGGCCACACCTTGTCGCTGGTGGCACTCAAGTCCGATCTGGCCGCGCGCCTGATCGCGCGCGATCCGCAGGCCGCGCGCGGCGAGATCGATGCGGTGGCGCAGATCTCGCGCGACGCCCTGGCGCAGGTGCGGCGCGCGGTCACCGGCATTCGCGCCGCCGGGCTGGTGGCCGAGCTGGCGTCGGCGCGGGTGTTGCTGGAGATGGACGGCATCGTGCTGGAACACGCACTGGAAACGCTGGCATTGCCGCCCGAACACGAAACCGCACTGGCACTGGTGGTGCGCGAAGCGGCCACCAATGTGCAACGGCATGCGCAGGCCAGGCATATGCGCGTGAGCCTGCGCGCGCAGGGCGAGCAGGCGGTGCTGGACATCAGCGACGACGGGCGTGGCGGGGTGATCGTGCCCGGCAATGGCCTGGACGGCATGCGCACACGCCTGCACGGCCTGGGCGGCGCGCTGGAAGTGGAAGCGCTGCCGCGCGGCATGCGCCTGCGCGCCAGCGTGCCGTTGCCGCAGCCCACGCTGGCGACGGCGCAGCCGCCCTTGCCGGTGCCGCTGCTGCCACCGTCGCGCTGATCGCGCACACGTCCACCGCATTGCACGCAATGCACGGCGGGCCCAAGCGCTGCTATCGTGCGCCACCGTTGTCTGCATATGAGCGCGCGCGATGATCCGGGTGTTGTTGGCCGAAGACCAGGCGCTGCTGCGTGGCGCGTTGGTCGCCTTGCTTGGGCTGGAAGACGATATCGAGGTGGTCGGCAGCGCAGGCGATGGCGAAACTGCCTGGCGCGAGCTGCAACGCCTGCAGCCGGACGTGCTGATCACCGATATCGAAATGCCTGGCCTGACCGGTTTAGAGCTGGCCCAGCGCATCCAGCGCCAGGCACTGCCGGTACGGGTGATGATCGTCACCACCTTCGCCCGCCCGGGATTTCTACGCCGCGCGCTGGATGCCGGTGTGGCGGCGTATCTGCTCAAGGACGCGCCGGCCGAACAACTGGTCGGCGCCCTGCGTCAGGTGCAGCGTGGCGGGCGGGTGATCGACCCGCAACTGGCGCTGGATGCCTGGGTCGAAGCCGATCCCTTGAGCGAACGCGAGCGCACGGTGTTGCGGCTGGCCGGCGAAGGCCGCTCGGCCAGCGAGATCGCGCAGCAGTTGCAGTTGTCGCATGGCACGGTGCGCAATTACCTGTCCGAATGCATTGGCAAGCTGGGCGTGGCCAATCGCATCGAAGCGTATCGGCTGGCGCGGCAGAAAGGCTGGCTGTGACGCAGTGACGCAGACGCGTTGCGCTGTCAGCGAGCGCAGCAATGGATGGCATGCTGCGCCGCGTATCTGTTGTGCATTGCCGCCTGCCGCTATTCCGAATAACGCGAAAAGCATGCCGCGCAGGCGCGGGTACACTGCCGGGCCAGAACGATCCCTGCGAGCGAACGGCATGAAATCCCTGTGGCTGTTGGGCCTGCTGATGGTGTGCGCATTCAACGCGTCTGCCGAGCAATTCAAGATCCTGGTGGCGGCGATTCCCAACCAGTATCACCACGACTATATCCCGGTCGCCAAGCCGCAATTCGAAGCGATGGCGCGCAAGCATTATGTCGAGTTGGTGTGGGCGTGGAATGCCAAGGCCTTCGATGGCGATCTATCGCAATACGCGGCGATCGTGCTGCTCAATACGCCGGCCACCGATCTGGATCCCACGCAGCGTGCGAACTTTCAGACCTACGTGCGCAACGGCGGCGGCGTGGTGGCGGTGCACAAGGCGTTTGCGATCAAGCGCGGCGAATGGGAGTGGTACGACCATCTGATCGGCCGCTCGTTCCGCACCCATCCGTACATGCAGACCGCGATGGTCGACGTGGTGGACGCCAACTTCCCGGCCACTGCCGGCCTGCCCGCGCGCTGGGTGTGGACCGACGAATGGTACGAATACGATCCGCCGTACAGCGACGACCTGGTCACGCTGATGACGGTGGACGAAACCAGCTACGACCCCACGCTGATCTGGCCGGGCCAGGTCGCCAAGGGCATGGGCAAGCAGCACCCGGTGGCGTGGTACCACCACTTCGAAGGCGGCCGCGTGTTCGCCACCGCGCTCGGCCACCTGGCCGAGGCCTACAACGACCCGCGCTACCTGGAGCATCTGTACGGCGGGATTTACTGGGCCGCCACCGGCAAGGGCATCCAAGCGTCCGCGCCAGCGGCCAAGACAAAACGCCAGCGTTAAATCCTAGCCCCTCTCCCGCTGGGAGAGGGGTTGGGGGTGAAGGTTAGAGGCAACGCCATTCCAGACGGTGGCGAACCCGATGCTTCGCCCGTACCCACATCCGCCCCTGCGGGGCACCTTCTCCCGGCGGGAGAAGGGAGCCAGCAGCCATCCATCAACGCGCAGACCGCTCGCCACGCGCCATGCTGGAAAACACGCCATCGCGGCGCACCCAGGCATGGAACAGCGCCGCGCTCAGATGCCCCAGCACGGTGGCGAACAACAGGTACGCCAACCAGCCGTGCGCGCTCCGCAACCAGGCGTACAGCGCAGGATCGTGCGGCGCGATCGCCGGCAGGTTCGCGCCCGGCCACAGCACGATCGGATAAGCGCCGGCCGACAGCATCGCCCAGCCGATCAACGGCATGCCCAGCATCAGCGCATACAACAACCAGTGCGAAGCGGTCGCCGCGGCCTTCTGCCAGGCCGGCAGGTCGGCCGGCAGCGGCGGCGGGCGGTTGCGCAGGCGATTGATCAGGCGCAGCACCGCAAGGATCAGGATCGCGATGCCCAAGGGGCGATGCAGATCGATCAACCACGGCCGCTGCGTCACCGACGCCACCATGCCCACGCCGACGAACAGCATGGTCAGGATCATCGCGGCCATCAACCAGTGCAGCACGCGTGCGGGCAGATTGAAGTGGGTGTGGCTGCTCATTGGTGTGCTCCCTGGCCGGTGGCGGCGCTGCCTGTGCCATTGGCGATCTCATGCTCGCGCCGGTTGAACGATTGCGAATACACCGACGAGCGCGCCGCCAGGATCGGGTCGTTGGATCCGGCAATGCCCTTGGGCAGGATCAGCGGGTCGTAATTCAGGTCGCGGCACGGGCCGGTGGCCTGCGGCTCGGCATGGTTGATTGATACCGTGCCGGCGACGATCTGCTTGCGGCTTTCCGGCCATGGCTGCGAGGAATCGTCCACCGCATCGCCCGGCTCGGCCACGGTCAGCACCAGGTCCCAACGCAGCGGCCCCTGCGCCAGGCGCGTGTCCAGATCGGTGGCGAGAAAATCGCCATCGGCCTGCGCGCGCTGTTCGGCGCTGAGCTCCTGGAACGGGGTATGCGGACGCATCGACCAGCGGATGTAGCGCTCGCGTCCATCGGCGGCAATCGCGCGGAACGCATTGACCCCGTTGTATTGCGTATTGGCCCAGCTGTTGGACCACGGTGCGGTCTTGGCCCACTGCTGGAACTTGGCTGCTTCCGGATACTGCTTGCCGAACGCGGCCAGCTTGGCCGGGTCTGGCTTGCCGGTAGCCGGGTCCGGCCGCGATGCCACGTTCAATGCCTGGAAACCGGCCGGCGTGGCCACCACGAAGAACGGAAAACTGTTCATCGCGGTGCGCCATTCCTGCCCGTCGTCGCTGCGCAACAGCAATGCCATGCTGCGTACGCGTGCCGCACCATCGGCGCCATGCGGGTCGCCGCCGCCGATCGACAGGCGCCCGAGCACCGGCGTACTGGCCTGGCTGAAGATGCGTGCCGACGACAGCCAGGTGGCCTTGCCGCTGGCCTTGAAGTCCCCGCTCACACACACGCCCTTGGTATGTGCGCGGCGAAAGCCCGGATGCGGCGGCCCGCTGGCCTCGATGGTGTCGGTCATGCGCGCGGCGGTCAGCCGGTCGCCACCGATCCAGCCGGCGGTCCAGGCGAACGCAACCGCCAGGCCGCCGGCAATCGCGGCGATCCCCAGCAAGGGCGCCACGCGAACGCGTCCATGCTGTGGCGGTGGGGAAGGAGGTGGCAAGGTCATGGCTGGCTCCAGGGGTCGGTGCGGTGAGTGGTCGATGCAGTGAGACGACGTGCAGGCCGGATTATTCCCGTGATCGCCCAGGCGTTGTGGCACGCGCATCGAACGTGGGAATAGTCCACGCTCCAGCGCGTCTACTGTGTGATGCCACCACCAAACCTGCCGATGGATGCTCTGGACGATGACCAACTGCGTGCCGTGCTGCCGGCGCTGCGTCGCTTCGCGCGCTCGCTGAGCGGCGAGCCCGCCAGCGCCGACGACCTGGTGCAGGCCACGCTGGAACGTGCGCTGCGGCGTTGGCGCACCCGCCATACCGCCGAGGCCCTGCAGCCGTGGCTGTTCGCCATCCTGTACCGGCAGTTTCTGGACGGGCAGCGCCGCGCGGCGCGCTGGCAGCGCGTGGTGGGCCTGTTCGCGCCGCAGCAGCCCAGCCAGTCCGCATCGGCCGAGCAGGTGCACGACGGCCGCGCCATGCTGGCCAGCCTGGCGTTGCTGCCGCCGGAACAGCGCGCCTTGCTGCTCCTGGTCAGCGTGGAGGGTTTCAGCTACCGCGAGGTGGCCGATACCCTCGGCATCCCGATCGGCACGGTGATGTCGCGGCTGTCGCGCGCGCGCGAACGCCTGCGTGCATTGAACGAAGGCCACGTGCGCCACGCACCTGCATTGAGGATCCTGAAATGACCAGCACCCCGCCGCCTGACGAACATGCACTGCACGCCTATGTCGATGGCCGGCTGGAGCCGGCGCAACGCGCAGCGGTGGCCGCCTGGTTGCAAGAGCACCCGGCGCAGGCCGCGCGCGTGGCGGGCTGGAAACGCGATGCCGAAGCGCTGCGCGCCGCGCACGCCGGCCTGGAGCCGGAGATGGCCACGCTTGCGCTGACGCCCGCGGCGATTCGCCGTGGCCTGCAGCAACGCCGCCGGACCCTGGCGGCCACGGCCGCCAGTTGCGTGCTGGCGCTGGGCCTGGGCACCGGGCTGGGCTGGCAGTTGCGCGAGAGCCGGCTCGCGATTCAGCGCGTGCCGATGGCCGATGCGGTGGCTGCCTACCGCCTGTTTGCCGATGCCGACGCGCATCCGGGCGCTATGTTGGACGTGCAGCGCCGCGCGGAGTTGGAGCCGTGGTTGCGCACGCATTTCGGCAATGCCGGTGTGGTACCGGATCTGCGTGCGCAGGGCTACGTGCTGCGCGGCGGGCAGTTGCTTTCCACACCCGAAGGCGCGGCAGCGATGCTGGTCTACAGCGATGCCGACGGTGCGCGTATCGGCCTGTATCTGCGTCCACGCAGCGGGCCGATGCCCACCGGCGAACGACGCGATGGCCGTCTACTGGCGCAGTACTGGGCCGAAGGCGAGACCGCGTTTGCGCTGGTCGGCCCGGCGACGCAGACGCGCATGCGCGCGATCGCGCCGTTGCTGCGCAGCCAGGGATGACCGGCGCGACTCAAGCTGCGTGCTGATGGCCCGCGCGCGTTGCGTGCGCGGCGAGCTCTGCGAGCTCAGCCGCCGTAGCGTTGCTGGAGCATCGCAAAGGCCGAGCGCAGCGCCAGCGCCTCGCCGCCCGCCGGGCGGCCGGGGCGGTCGCTGTCGTTCCAGGCATACACGTCCAGATGCGCCCACAGCTGGCCCGGCGCGACAAAGCGCTCCAGGTACAGCGCGGCGGTGACCGCGCCGGCCATGCGCGAGCCGGCGTTGGCCATGTCGGCGACATGGCTGTTGAGGTAACGCAGATACGGGCGCCATAGCGGCATGCGCCAGACCGGGTCGCGGGTCTGCTCGCCGGCACGCAGCCAGGCCTGCGCCAGCGCATCGTCGTTGGCGAACAGCGCGGGCAGGTCCGGCCCCAAGGCGATGCGTGCGGCACCGGTGAGCGTTGCGAAATCCAGGATCAGATCGGGGCGCTGCTCGGTGGCGTAGCTCAGCGCATCGCACAGCACCAGGCGGCCTTCGGCATCGGTGTTGTCCACTTCCACCGTGACGCCGGCGCGGGTGGTGATGACTTCGCCCGGGCGGAACGCATCCGGGCCGACGGCGTTTTCCACCGCGGCAATCAACAGGGTCAGTCGTACCGGCAGCTGCTGCGCCATCACCAGGCCGGCCAGCGCCAAGGCATGCGCCGCGCCGCCCATATCCTTCTTCATGTTGCGCATGCCATCGGCCGGCTTCAGATCCAGCCCGCCGGTGTCAAAGCACACGCCCTTGCCAACCAGCACCAGATGCGGATGCGCCGCATCGCCCCATTGCAGCTGGATCAGCCGCGGCGCCCGGTGCGAGGCGCGCCCGACCGCGTGGATGGTGGGGAAGTTCTGCGCCAGCAATTGCTCGCCGACGATGGCATCGACCTGGGCGCCGTGCGTTTGCGCCAGTGCGCGCGTGGCCTCTTCCAGATGCTGCGGGCCCATGTCCTCGGTCGGCGTATTGACCCAGTCGCGCACGCGGATGCAGGCCTCGATCAAGGCGCGCGTCTGCGGTGTCGGCGTGGCGGCCAGTTCGGCTGGTGCACGCGGCACCTTGCGGTAGCGCGAGAAGCGGTACGCACCCAGGCCCCAGCCCAGGTGCAGCAGCGCCTGCTCGCTCTCGCTCAGTGGGTTGGCCAGCGTCCAGCGGCTGGCCGGCGGCAGCGCCATCGGTGCATGCGCGTAGGCGTAGGCATCGGCGCGGTCGCCGATGCCCAGCACCGCGCCGGCCAGCCCCTGTTCGCCCGGCAACAACAGCACGCTGCCTGGCGCGGCATCGAACCGTTGCGCCTGTGCCCACGCCAGCACGCGCGTGGGCTGCTCGGCGCACCAACGTGCAAAGCCTTCGCGGTCGAGCACATGCAGCGGCAAGGCTGCGGCGTTGGGATCGATGAAACCGGTGAGCTGCGACATGGAAATCCTCGGAGGCGGCGCCATGCGCCGAGCAAAAAGTGGCTCAGGCGGGAAGGCGGATGCCGGCGTGTGCGGGGTCGGGGTGCGGCTGCTGCGCGTCCAGCCAGTCGGCCAGCCCGGTCATGGAGTCGAACTCCAGATCCGGTTGCTGGGTCGGGTGCGACCACTGCGCTCCATCACGGTTGATCCAGCAGGCGCGCAGCCCGGCATCCAGCGCGCCCAGCACGTCCATGCGCACGTGGTCGCCCACATGCAGCACCTGCGTCGGTGGCACCTCCAGCCGCGCACATGCGGCCAGGAAGATGCTCGGATCCGGCTTGGCGCTGCCGTGCTCGCGCGAGCCCAGCTGAAACGCGAAGTGATGCATCAGCCCGATGCGTTGCAGATCGGCATTGCCATTGCTGAGCGCGGCCACCGGCACATGCGCGGCGATACGCGCCAGCGCGTCCAGCGCATCCGGGTAGCACTCCACCTGGTTGCGCGCGGCATAGAAGACTTCGTACGCAGGCTCCAGCAAGGCCAGGTCGCCGCCGCTCTCGCGCAGCGCCATTTCCAGCGTCAACCGCCGCAGCGCGCTGAGGTCATGATGCAGGTGCGGGTTGTCGGCAAAGCTGCGCTCGCGCAGTTCGCGCATTGCCTCTACCGGAAACCGCTCGGCGGTGACTGGACTGTGCTCGCGCATCCAGTCGTACAACACCTGGTCGATGCGCGCCCCGATCGGCGCAAAGGGCCACAACGTATCGTCGAGGTCGAGAGTGATGGCGCTGATTTGGAAGCTCATCGCCAGATTTTACGGTCTTGCGTTGGGATTGGGGAATCGGGATTGGGGATTGGCAACGGCAACTGCGCGGTTGCGTTTACCAATCCCCAATGCCGAATCCCCAATCCCGGCTACTCCAACAGCCTGGCCCAACGCTGCATTCCCTCCACCCGGCTCAGCACCATCTTGATGCAGACCAGCAGCGGTACCGCCAGCAGCAGGCCGACCATGCCCCATAGCCAGCCGAACAGCATCAGCGCAAGGATCAGCATCAGCGGCGAGATCGCCATGCGGCGGCCAAGCACGATCGGTGTGACCACCTGGCCTTCGATGGTATGCAGCGCCAGGTACAGGATCGCCGGCAGCATCGCCGACAAGGTGGTGCGGAATTCCACAAAGCCCATCAGCAGCATCAGCATCACGCCGATCAACGGGCCCACATACGGCGCGAAGTTGAGCAGCGCCACCACCGTGCCCCACAGCAGCGCTTCGGGCAACGGAATCTTGAGCACGTAGAGAATGCCGGCGAAGACCAGCCCGACCAGCGTATTGATCACGCTGATGGTGAGCACGTAGCGCGAGACCTCGCGCTCGATGTCCAGCATGATTTCGGTGGTGAAGCGTTGCTGCTGTCGGTTGGGCAGCAAGGCGATCGCATGCCGTTGCAGGCTTTCGCCGTAGACCATGAAGAAGAACGTCAGCAGCACCACCGCAAGCACCGAGGCGGCCAGCTTGGGCGTGCGCACCAGCGCCTTGTAGGGGTCGTCCATCTGCGTGCGCACGATCTGCACGCTGCGCTGGCCATCGCCGCCGGCCGCGCGTGCAAAGTTTTCCGCGGCCTGGTTGGCCTGCATCACCGGCTTGGTGAAATCGCGCACGTCGCGCGCGATCTGGCGCATCTGCCGGGGCGCCTGCTGCACCCATTCGGCGGCCGGCCCGGCCAGCTGCGCGGCCAGTGTCACGGTACCGGCCAGGCCCAGGCACAACACCATCAAGGCGCCGAGGAAGCGGGGGATGTACAGCTTGCGCAGACCGCGCAGGATGGGGTTGCCGATCAAGGCAAAGAAGGCGGCCAGCATCACCGGCAGGATGATCGTCTGCGCAGCCCACAGCGTATAACCCACCGCAAGCGTGGCCAGCACCACCAACGAGACCGGTGCGCGTGGGCGTGGTGCCGGTGGCGGCGGGAGTGAATCTGCCGCAGCGGCAGCATCCATAGAATCGACGGGAAGAGTCATGCGCGCCCTGGCAGCAGACTGGCGTGCTGCCAGCGGTGGGCCATTATCAGCCGAACGCGTCAACGCAGCGCACAGAGGGTGTGCGCGTAACGTCAGTCCTTAACAGCACCAGTAGCGGGCTCTGCCGCGCATCGGGCGGCAGACATCCGCAGCGTGATCCCGAGCGACGCTCGGGAACGCTTCATTACGCGGCGCGGTCGATCGGTGCCTGCACCACGGTCACCGGCGGATCGGCGGCAACTTCTTCGGCACTGTCTGCAGCACGTTCGGCCTGCTCGGAGGCTTCCTGCGCACGGTGTGCGGTGAACAGCGCAGAGATCGTACTGATCATCTGCAGAATCTTCGGGATACCGCCGAGCTTGCTGGCGATGCTGCCCAGTGCCGCCTGCGGTTCGTTGCGGCCGGTGACAAAGCCCAGGCCGAAACCGACAACCATGATCCGCAACGGCGACCACCCGGCACGCCAGGTGTCACGCAATTGTCCCCAATGCAGGCGCGTTTCCTGAGCGCGCCCCTCCACCAGGAATTCGGCGCGTTCCACGCGCTGACGCAAGGTGCCAAACTTCATGTGCGTGCTCCATTGGCAGCCGATGCATTGGCATCGTCGTCGTCGCTGCTGTCATCGAAGATGCCCAGCTTGACCAGCTGACGACGTGTTGCATTCAGGCCGGTGTGGTCGAAGTAGAAGAACACCCGCCACGCCGCAATGCCGGTGACCAGCAAGCTGGCCAACGCGGTGAAAAACATCGCCTGGAACCACGACAGGCCGGCGCGTTGCAGCAGCGCGATGATCGCACCTGCCAGCAACAGCCACGACGACGCGCCGAAGACCACGGCAACGCATGCCCAGGCCAGTCCGCGCCCGAAGGCACTGCGTGCAAGTTGCAAGTCGGCCGACACCAGCCGGCGCAACGCGCGGCTGGTGTCCTTGGCCGAGCCCAGCGTGGCGCGGCCGGCTGCGCCGACCGCACGTACGCTTTCGTCCAGTCCTGGCGTTTCCGGACGCGCGTTGGGCGCGTCGGAGCCGGCAGCTGTAGAGGCCTGGTCGCTCACGACTTAGTTGTCGTTGCTGCGTGCCAGCTTGGCAATGATCCAGCCGGTCGCAAACGCAACGCCGAACGCAGCCAGCGGGCGCTCACGAATCAGATCGGTGGCGCTTTCCAGCAGATCGTTGCCCTTGCTGACCAGCACGTCGAGCTGTTCCTTGGCAGCGGCGCCGCCGAACTCGGCAGCAGCCATGCCGGCCAGTGCGGTATCGGAGAGCTCAGCCTTGACGTTGGCGCGACCGAGCTTGAGCTCATCGCCTGCAGCGCTGGTGGCGCCCTTGACGGCTTCGCCTGCGGCGCTGGCGGCAGACTTCAGGTGGGTGCCGGCTTCGCTCAGGTTTTCTTTCAGCTGGTCGGTATTGGTGGGGCTCATGTGATATCTCCTTCGGTCATTAATGGCAGCCGCGACAGCGTGCGGGCGTGGTGCAGCAATAGCATCGCTACGGTGTAGGAGGTGTTAGTGCGCGCCGATGGCAGTGCACGCCACGTCAACGCATCAACGCGTCGTACTGCGCGTTGCCGCGCAGGATGCGCACGACCAACTGCTGCGGCTTGCGCTGGAAGTTGGCACGCCAGCTGGCCAGATCGGCAAACTCGCCCACGCTGCTGGCCACGATCACATCGCCGCTGACCAGACCATTGGCTGCGGCACGACCGCCGCGTTTGACCTCGCTGACCATGACGCCGGTAATGCCGGACTGGCGCAGCGATTCGGGCAGGTCAACGAAGGTGGCGCCGCCCAGGCGTGGGTCGAGCATGTCGCCGGTGACTGCGCGGTCCTGCTCTTTCAGTTTGGCGGTGAGGGTGAGGGGTTTGCCATCGCGGCGAATCTCCAGCCTGACCGGGCTACCAACCGCCTGCAGGCCTTCGTAGTTGTGCAGCGCCTCTGCACTGTCCACGCGCTGGTCATTGGCCGCCACCACCACATCGCCCGGCTGCACGCCTGCGGCGGCCGCAGCGGACCCTGGCAACACACGCGTCACCAGCGCACCCCGCAACGAATCCACACCCAGGCCCTGCAGCATCTGCTGGGTGAGGTTCTGGGTTTCCAGCCCGAGCGTGCCACGCACCACCACGCCCTTGGTCACCAATTGCTCCACCACATTGCGCGCCAGGTTGGAGGGGATCGCAAGACCCAGGCCGATATTGCCGGCCATGCTGCCCTGGGGATTGAAGCTGGCAGTATTGATGCCCACCAACTGGCCCTGCAGGTTGACCAGCGCACCGCCGGAGTTACCCGGATTGATCGAGGCATCGGTCTGGATGAAATTCTGGTAGCCCAGCCCGCGAATACCGCTGCGGCCCACTGCCGAGACGATGCCGGAGGTCACCGTCTGGGTGAAGCCGAACGGGTTGCCGATCGCCACCACGAAGTCACCCACGCGCAGCGCATTGCTGTCGGCCAGCTTGATGTCGGTGAGGTTGTCGGCCTTGATGCGGATCAGCGCGATATCGGTATCGGCATCGGAGCCAATGAACTCGGCCTTGACCGTGCGCCCGTCGCCAAGCGTCACCTGCACATCGTCGGCATTTTCGATGACGTGGTGATTGGTCAGCACATAGCCTTTTTGCGCATCGATGATCACGCCAGAACCCAGCGACTCGTTGATGCGGTCCTGCGGCACCTGCGGAAACAGCCGGCGCAGGATCGGGTCGTTGAAGAACGGGTTGCGCACGCGCACCACTTGCTTGGTATTGACGCTCACCACCGCCGGCATCGCCTGTTGCAGCATCGGCGCCAGCGACGGCACCGGTTGCCCGGCGACGGCGGCCGGCAGTGCGGCGGCCGCGGGCAGGCTAAAGGTGGTGGACGCGCCGGCCGGTGCGGCCTCGGCGCGGTTGTCCATCCAGGCATTGATGCCGGTGGCGGCAAATCCGCCGAAGGCAGCGGCCAGGGAAAGGGTCAGCAAGGTGGGCAGCGGGCGCATGCAACGAGTCCGGGTTACGCGGTGGAAGAGGAATAGGGCGTCTGACTGCGTAAATCAAGCTGAACGAGAGTGCCAGCGGGCAATTTAACGCCTGGTGAAAGCGCCGCCGAGCCCTTGCCGGCGCTGCGTTGACAGTCGCTTGAGCCCGGCGTAGCGTCCGCTTGATCCGATGCCTGTTCAGCATACGCATGCCGCTGCGCATCGCCCGCGTTTTCAGCACTGATGCCCTTAAGGAGGGTCCTATGAGCAACGGCAATGGTGTGACGGCAACCCTGTCCGAGGCTGTCGATAGCGTCAAGAGCACTGCCACCGAACTGGGCGAGACCATCGCCAGCACCACCAGCGACGCGGTGGCCAGCGTGCAGGACGCGGCCGGCACGGCGGCGGCAGAGGTCAAGATCCGCGTCGCCAAGGCCCGCAAGGCCGTGGTCAAGGTCGAACAGCGCGTTGTCGAAAAGGCCGGCGATGCAGCCACCGCGGTCAAGCGCAGCGTGGCCAAGACCAAGCGCTCGCTGGTGTCGGGCAAGGAGGCCGCCAAGGACAAGTTGACCGCCACCAAGGACGCTGCCAAGCAGAAGCTTGCATCTACCAAGGATGCCGCCAAGCAGAAGCTGAGCAGCACCACCGATGCTGCCAAGAAGAAACTGGCCAACACCAAGGCCAGCGCCAAGCAGAAGCTGGAAACCGCCAAGGCCAATGCCAAGGCCGAAGCCGCAGCACTGAGTGCCAAGACCGCGGCCAAGAGCGCAGCGCGCAAGAGCGCGGTGGCCACGGTAGGCGCGCGTACGGCAGCGAAGAAGGCTGCGGCCAAGGCGGCGCCGGTCAAGAAGCCGGTCGCCAAGACCATCGTCAAGCCCGCCGCCAAGAAGGCACCGGTGGCCAAGCAGACTGCCACCAAACAGGCCGCAGTGAAAAAGGCCCCGCTCAAGAAGGCGGTGACCAAGACCACCCTGAAGAAGGCCGCCAAGGTCACCAAGACCCCGGCCACGCGTGCCGTGGCCAAGACCACCGCCGCCCGCAAGGCGGTGGGCAAGAAGGTGGCCAAGCGCGTGACGCGTTGATGCTGCAGCACCAAGATGGCATTGCACGCTGACGATGCGTTGGCCGTGCAGACTGACAAAGGCCGGCGCTGTCTGTACAGCGCCGGCCTTTTCTGTGGTGTGACCGTTAACGAGGCGGTCCCTTGCTTGCTGCGCTCATCTGATCGGGCAAGTGACTGGATCTGACATCTGAACCAGATGGGCATCTGTCCGCACCGCTCGCCAGATGCGGGACAGCAAGCCACTCTCCTCACGGAGCGAGAAGGTACGGCTTGCACGCCATGGGCGCGCGTCCTTGAGCGCCTGCGCTGCAAGAATGGGTTGGGTGTGCAGCGGCGGTAGCGTGAAACCGACGAAGCCGCATGTCGTCGCGAGGCTTCGCCCGTACCCTCATCCGCCCTGCGGGGCACCTTCTCCCGATGGGGGACGAAAACTGGAAGCCATCGCTTCCGCTAATCCGATTCCCAAATCCCAAATCCCAAATCCCAGCTACTCCATTCCCTTGACCAACTGCTCGGCGCCCTTGCGAATACCGGCCTTGGCGGCGTCGTAGGCGCCCAGGCTGGCCTTGATGTTCATTGCGCTCGGATACTGTTTTTCGACATAGGCGGCGAGCAGGCGGTTGCTCTGCGCGTCGAAGATTTCCACCGCGTAGCTGACCGAGCCGGAAAACGCGCCTTCCTTGCCGCGTGCGGCCTGCACCGCGTTATAGGAACCGCCACCCAGATCCACCTTCATGAAGGTGCCCAGCACCCGCTTGCTGGGCTTGGCACCGGTCAGGCTGATGCGCACGCGCAAGGTGTCGCGATCGGCCACCGTCGCGCGCTGCCAACGCTGCCCGATCGCATTGCCGAACTCCTGTTGCATGTAATCGGCGAGCATGCGTTTGTCCTGCTCGGGCACGTCTTCGAATTGCGCGTCAGGACCGCGATAGATGCTGACCGGCTCGACCAGTGCGGCGCGGTAGCGCGTCCAATCCACCTCGCCCTGGTAGGCGTATGGCATGCGGTCACCACGGCTGCCATCGTGCGGACGCAGATAGCTTGAAGACGGCAGCTGGCTGTACGGCATCGGGCGCGTACTGGCACAACCGATCAGCGTCACGCCGACAACCAGCAGCGCGCAGCAACGGACAAGGGAATGCAACGACATGGGCAAATACCTGGAGAGGAAGCAGATAGGGGCAAGCACGCGCCAGCGGGGCCGCGCGCTCAATGCATCAGATAGCTGGCCACCGCCAGCGCAAACACCACTGCGGCGGCAGTGAACAACACCCCGCTCTTGGCCCACTGCTGCAGCCGGCGCGCCTGACGCGCGCTGCGGATATCCGGCAGTTCGCTCCAGATGTCGCGATTGCGCGTGCCGGTGCGGCCACAGCGAAAGTCCAGCAGGAGGACATCGGCGACCGGGGCAGGGGCAACGCTGTCGTTGGCAGCCGTATGTGGTGCCAGCAGCGCGATGGCGGCGGGGGAGAGCGGGGTGGAACGGATCGAGTGAAACATCACCATGCATCCTGGATGCGTGCGGTGAGTGCACTGTAGGTAGCGGGTGTTGGAAACTTATTGGGTTGGGCGCTGGGCGATCGCCACGCGCCACCTGCGTTCAGCCGGTGCGGCGCACGCCCTCGCTGGCGAACACCACGCGCACGCACAGGCCGCGGCCCTCGTGGCCTTCGCAGGTTTCGATGCTGGCTTCGTGCAGGCGCGCGATGCCGGCCACCAGCGACAGCCCGATCCCGCTGCCCTGCACCTGGCTGCCGGCAACCCGGTAGAAGCGTTCGAAGATGGACGCGTGGGCACTCTCCGGCACGCCCGGGCCGTCATCGCTGACCTGCACGAACGGATGCAGCGCATCGGCGCGCAGGCAGTAGCCGCAACTCACTTCCACCATGCCGTGAGGCCGGCCATAGCGGATGGCGTTGTCGACCAGGTTGCGGATCAGGATGCCCACCGCATCCACGTCGCAACGCAGCAGGCACGGCGATGCTTCCACCTGCAGATTGACGTGGCGGGCCTCTGCCTGCACGCTGAATTCGTCCAGCACATGCGAGATCAGCTCGCCCATGTCCACCTGCTGGTACGCCGCCGAACTGATGCCTGCATCCAGCCGCGCCAGATCCAGCAATTGCTCGGCCAGCCGATTGCTGCGGCGCGCGGTTTCCAGCAGCTGCTGCAGCGCCGCGTCCTTGGCCTCCAGCGTGGGTGCGCGCAGCGCGACCTCGGCGTAGGCATGCAGCGCAGACAGCGGGGTGCGCAGTTCGTGCGCGGCGTCTGCCACGAAATCGCGCTCGGCCTGCACAGTCTTTTCCACGCGGGCCAGCAGCGAATTGAAGGAGCCGATCAGCGGGCGAATCTCGTCCGGCACCTGCGCCAGCGGCACCGGTTCGGTTTCCAGCCCGGTGCGTTGCGCGATGGCGCCGGAGATGGCGCGCAGCGGTGCGAGCGAGGTGCGTACCGCCCACCACACCAGCACGCCCAATACCCCCAGTTGCAAGGTGTTGAGCACCATCGCAATCAAGGTCTGCTTGAAGCTCATGCGCGAGGACACATTGCCGATCGGGGTGTGCGCATCGACCGCGGCCGGCGGCTCTGGTTGCGTATCGAAGCGGTGCTCCAGCGCGTCGGGCAGGGCGCTGATCAACTGGTCGCCGAACATGTTGAGCTCCTGCTCGAACACGCTGTGATGGCCCTGGGTGACCAGGGCGACCAGGATCCACAACGAGGTGGACCAGCTCAACAACACGATTGCGGCCAGCGCCGCCAGCATGCGTGCCTGCAGCGATTTCATTCCGGTGCCTTGCCGACCATGTAGCCCTGGCCATACACCGTGGAGATCAGCTCGTCGCCCAGCTTGCGGCGCAGCTGGTGCACGTACACCGCAATCATGTTGCTGCCGCCTTCGGACGGACCGCCGTAGACGCCTTCTTCCAGTTGATCCTTGGTGACCACGCGCCCGGCGCGTTCCATCAGCGCCAGCAGCAGGCGGTATTCGTGCGCGCTCAGCGCCACCCACTTGCCGTCGCGGGTGACCTTGCGGCTGCTCGGGTCCACGCAGACATCGCCCTGCGTGAGCAGCGGCACCACGCGTCCCTGGCTGCGTCGGGTGATCGCACGCAGCCGCGCCATCAGCTCGTCGAACTGGAACGGTTTGACCAGATAGTCGTCGGCACCGGCATCCAGGCCGCGGATGCGGTCGGTGAGCTGGCCGCGCGCGGTCAGTGCGATCACCGGCGTGGCGTCGTAATGGCCGCGCATGAAGCGGATCACCGTCAGCCCGGACTCGCCCGGCAGGCCGATATCCAGCAGCACCGCGGTGTAGCGGTGGTCCACCAGCACGGTCTTGGCGGCATTGGCGCTGCCGACGTGGTCGATGGTCCAGGACTGCTGGCGCACGCCATCGCAGATCGCGTTGGCCAGCATGGTGTCGTCTTCGACAAGCAGCAGGTGCATAGGGGTTCCGCCGGGCCCAGGGCCAGTCCGAGATCGGCAGCACTGTCGGAGATGGTCGTTAGGCAAATATTAGTGCATGGCCCTCCGAGCCGTTACAGGCGGCCGGCAGCCCTGCCATTGCGCAGGGCCCCAGGGCCACGCAGGCGCTAGCGCTGCAGGATGGCGCGCAACGCCGCTTCCAGATGGACATACTGGAAGCGGAAGCCGGCATCCAGCGCGCGTTGCGGCAGCACGCGCTGGCTGATCAGCAGCAGCTCGGCCATCTCGCCGAAGCCCAGCCGCAGCAGGCCGGCTGGCAGCGCCAGCAGTGTCGGACGATGCAGCACGTGGGCCAGGGTGCGCGCGAACTCGGCATTGGTGACCGGGGTCGGTGCGGTGGCGTTGTAGGCGCCGGGCTGGCCGTGTTCCAGCAACCACAGCAGCAAAGCCACCATGTCGGCGCGATGGATCCAGCTCATCCAGTGGCGGCCATCGCCGAACGGGCCGCCGCCGCCGAAGCGGAACGCCGGCAGCATGCGGGCCAGGGCGCCGCCGTCGCGGTCGAGCACGATGCCGGTGCGGACCCAGCTCACGCGCGGGCCGAGTGCGCCGATCTTTGCCGCTTCGGCTTCCCAGTCGCGGCACAGCTGCGCAGAGAAATCGTTGCCGGCGTGGTCCGCCTCGGTCAGGACGCTGTCGCCCCGCTCGCCGTAATAGCCCACCGCCGAGCCGGAAATCAGCACCGCCGGGCGCCGTTCGGCCGGCTGCTGCGCGATCCAGGCATGCAGCTGGCCGGTGATGCCCAGGCGCGAGGCGCGGAAGCGCTGCTTGCGCGCATCGGTCCAGCGGCCGGCCGCCAGCGGCTCGCCCGCCAGATTGATGACCGCATCGGCCTGCACGCCATCCAGCGTGTCCACCACGGTCATGCCGGGCGGGCGACGCGCCGCGCGCCGCAGGTCGCGGGTCAGCACGCTGACCTGGTGCCCGGCCTGCACCAGTGCCGGACACAAGGCCTGGCCGATGAACCCGGTGCCGCCGGTGATGAGCAACTGCATGGGACATTCCTGCGCCGAATCGATGCGGCACGATAGGCCAGCGCTGCCTGCTGCAAAGTGAAGTCGCTGCTGCACGTGGCGCGAGGACCGCGCGTGGCACCAGGACGGCGGCCGCGCGGACGGCGTGTCCATCGGCAAGATCGGCAAGGCCCAAACGCCAACGCGCCGGACAGGCCGGCGCGTTGGGTGCTTGCAGACGCTGCAACGGGCTCAGCGCGAGGAGGACACCGCGTGGGCACGCTCGAAGTGCGCCGACACCACGCGCCGGCTTTCTTCCAGATGCTGCTTGACCGGCGCGCTTTCGGCGGCGGGCAGCAGTTCGGCGTCGATGATCTTGATGGTGTCGCCGTGGTCGCTGACCATCGTGCGCAGGAAGGCATTGCGGTAGGCGTCCTTGCCATCGGGCAGGGTCGCCGTCTTTGCCAGTGCGTCCACCGCTGCCTTGCCCTTGGCGCGCATTGCATCGGCACGCGGGCTGTCGGTGGCACCCAGTGCCTTGCTCTTCTCCAGGTTGGCTTCGTGGTCGTGCAGCAGCTGCTTGGCGAAGGTGTCGGTCGCACCGCCCAGATCCTGGGAGATGGCCTGCTTGGCCAGCGCGATTTCGTTTTCATCCAGCGCCGCCAGCACGCCGAGCACGGCGGGATCGCCCTTGGCCAGTTCGGCAGCGCCGGTGCCGCTGACCGGTGCGGCAGTCGGTTCGGGCGATACTGCCGGCGCAGTCCGCGAGGCATCGCCGCCGGGGCGATCGCAGGCGGTCAGGGAGAGCATGGCAAGGAGCGATGTCGCGACAAGAAGGGATTTCATGGAGGTCCTAAAAGAATGCGGCTAATACTGCCGACGGTGAAATGCAAAGGAGCCGCTACGCGGCTCCGGTGATGCGTGGATCGGCGCCTGCCGGTCAGGCCAGCTGCGCCTGGGCGGCTGCGCCAAGGCCCAACGGTCTGGCTGGCGGACGCACGCTGTCCTGTGCGGTGCGGCACACGCGCGCCATGCGTGCGGTGCGCTCGCGAATCAAAGCGTGTTCGCTAGCCGGGGCGCTGCCCAACAAGCTGGCGACATGGAAGCCTAGGATGTCCTCCGCGCGGTCGCCCTGGTCGCTGACGATGTGCGGAACCAACCGCTCCAATCGCTCCAGCTCCTGCTGCACTTGATACGGGGTTTTCATGATGCTCTCCAGTGAGTAACGGTCTTGCTCAACACATACTGCTCAACTATTGCGTGCACCCAGCCGCTGCCAGCAGTCGGTGGCCAATTGCTCGTAATTGGACTGGGTGCTGGATGAAATGAAGTGATGTTCCAGGCGGTCGCGAAACAGGCGCAGACGTTCCTGATCGCTCGAACGCGGCGCCTGCAGATAGATATCGCAGGCCATCTTGACCACCGGGGACAATTCGCTGAACTTGCCTGCACCCAGGTTGCCCTGCGCGTGCCGCGCTTGCCAATGCGCGATTTCGGCTTGTACATCGATGACGGATGGGTCTCTGCTCATGACTTCGCGTGGTCCGGGTTAAACAAACTTGACATGCAGGGTAACTGCGGCTGTGTCAACGAATGATCATCGAACCCGACTATTCAACGCACTGCCGCGCTGCGCGCTTAACTGGTCAGCTTGCAGTTGCGCCTCTACACGCTGCGTATGCAAGCCATGTCGCGCATGACGTGCAGTGCGATCGAGGCGATGGCGTCGTGCTGAGTAATAGCCAGCAATCGATTGCATTGGCTGAAATGTCGGCAATCGAGGTGTGAGGCTTGCATCGCGCATCGGCTGGTGGCTGCATTGATGAGCGAGAAAACGCCTGCGCAATGCCGCAATTTACGGAAGATTCTGAATCGTTCCACACTTGTGTAACGTCTGATGCTTAGGATGTGGGATGACTTTAGGGAGATGAGAGTACTCAGGATGCAGGACAGCGAAAGCAGCCGTAAGCCGCCAGCCGCCAGCGGTACCTCCGAAGCACGCGTGTGGTGGCATGCCTTGGTGGAGCTACGAGGGGGACGTGTCGCCATCAGCTTGATCGTCGTCCTTGCGATCGTATTTGCGTTCTATCTGACGCTGAAATAAGCCGTTTCTCCCGGGCATCGCATAGCGCTGTATCAATGCCTGCATACGTCTCAACTGTTTGAACAAGCCAGCAACGGCACGCGGCTCGACGCTGCGAGGGGAGACGTGATGGCGCACAGGCAGTACTGCCAGGTCGTGGGGCATGTCACGCGTCCGGTGCCCGAGGACGGTCATGAGCGTGCCACGCATGCCTGGGTCTGCGGTGAAATCGCAAGGTTGCTGGGCGTTCGCGGCGCAGGGCACGCCAGTGACTCCAAGCATGTTGTTCCTGAGACCGTGTTTCATGTGCCCGATGAGACCTTGACCTCGGAACAGGCGCATGGACTCGGTATCGATGACGCGGCGGATTTGCTGGGCGGCATCGTGCCGCATGCCTTCCTGGCGACCAAGGTGATCGGCCACCCGCTCATTGCCGACCATGCAGCCAGCATCACCGGATGGAACAAGGCACTGGCCACCGCGCTGATCCCGGCAACATTGGCGGGCTATACGGTGTTTTCGCGCATCGATGCCCTGCGTGCATTGGAGCTCCTGCTTCCGGATGGCGGTGTGCGACTGAAGCTGCCGACCGGCGTGGGTGGCAACGGCCAATGGCGTATCGCCGGTGCAGCGCACCTCGCGCAGGTGCTGGACAGCCTGCCGGAGCATTATTTGCGCACGCATGGCGCGGTGCTGGAGCGCAACATCCTGCAGCCCGTGACGCATAGCGTGGGCGAGCTCTGCCTTGCCGGTGTCCAGATTGCCTATTACGGCACGCAATGCAGTGTGCGCAACACGCAGGATGAAGAGGTCTACGGCGGCTCGTCGCTGCATGTGTATCGCGGATCGCTCGAGGCACTGGCCATGACCGCGCTACCGTTGCTGCAACAGCGGGTGGTCGAGCAGGCCTGCAGATACGATCGATTCATCACCGCCGCCTATCCTGGGTTGCACATCTCGCGGCGCAACTACGACGTGGTCAGCGGCGACGATGGGCAGGCCGGTCCGGTCTGTGGTGTGCTGGAGCAATCCTGGCGCGTCGGCGGCGCGACACCGGCCGAGCTGGCCGCGATCTCCAGCTTTCAGGATGACGCCAACCTGCAGTGGGTGCATGCATCCACGCATGAGATCTATCAGGGCGAACCGCCCGCGGATGCGCAGATCTACTACCGCGCGGAGCGCGTCGGGCCGGGTCCGCGCTTCAAATACAGGAGGGTATCCACCGCATAATGGAAGCCAAACTTTCCAGCATCCAGATCCCGGTCGACCAGGACGAACTCAGCGGCACCTTGCTGACGCCTACCGGCATTCCCGCCGTGTTGTTCGTCCACGGTTGGGGCGGCAGCCAGCATCACAGCCTAGTGCGTGCGCGCGAAGCGGTCGGCCTGGGCTGCATCTGCATGACCTTCGACCTGCGCGGTCACGAAGGCTATGCGTCGATGCGTCAGAGCGTGACACGCGCGCAGAACCTGGACGACATCAAGGCCGCCTACGATCAGCTCGCTGGCCTGCCGTACGTCGATCCGCAGTCGATTGCGGTGGTCGGGCTCAGTTACGGCGGCTACCTGTCGGCATTGCTGACGCGCGAACGCCCGGTGGAATGGCTGGCGTTACGCTCGCCCGCGCTCTACAAGGACGAGCACTGGGATCACCCCAAGGTGAGCCTCAACGCCGATCCGGAGTTGATGGACTACCGGCAACGCGTGCTGACCCCCGACGACAATATCGCCCTGGCCGCCTGTGCCGATTACAAAGGCGATGTGCTGTTGGTGGAGGCGCAACACGACGTGATCGTGCCGCATCCGGTGTTGCGCAACTACGCCAATGCCTTCGTCAATGCGCGCTCGCTGAGTGCACGCGTGATTGCCGGTGCCGATCACGCATTGAGCGTCAAGGAACACCAGCAGGAATATACGCGCACGCTGATCGACTGGTTGACCGAGATGGTGGTCGGCCGGCGCATCGCCCTGGCCAAGGAAGTGGTGGCCGCGCGCAAGCACAGACTCAAGCAGCAGAGCGATGCGCTCTCCTCGCCGGGGCAGGGCACGAATGAATTCCGTGGCGATATCCGTGCGGTGGAGAACAGTTCCAGCTGATTCGCGCGTTGGCTAGAACGCCTCGTGCATGGCAGTGCTTTCCACAAAGAAGAACGGGCCCGTGGGGCCCGTTCTTCTTCCAAGACTTCAACCTGGCTCGGCGCCAGGCCGTATGAGCTTAGACGCGCGGGTCGGTCGGGTTGCGACGTGCCGCATCACCGTGATGCTCGGAATCGAAGGCTTCGCGCACTGCGTGCTTGGCCTTTTCCCAGCTCAGGCGCGAGTTGGACTTGAACCGGTCCCAGCCGTCGCCCAGGTCGCGTTCCAGATGGTCGTCCCACTGGCGGCCGGCGTGTTGCTGACGCGCCTGCATGCCATAACGATAGGCCGGACGATAATCGTCATAGGAATACTCGGCATCACGATAGCTCGCGCTGTCGAAACGGCCTTCGTAATGCGTGTCGCCCTCACGATAGACGCTATGCGTGCGATCGGCGCGTTCCCAGGCATCACGCGCAGCAAGGCGCGCTTCTTCCCATTCCAGTCGCGATTCCCCGCGATTGCGCGGCCACTCGCCGGCCAGGGTCGCTTCGGTTTCTTCCCAGGTGCTGGTTGGGCGCGTTTCGCGCGCCTGCAGGCCGAAGCCGTACACGGTGGCGTAATCGCGATCGTAATCGGTGCCTTCCTTGTAGTAAGGACGGTTCTGATATTCCTGGCGCCAGTATTCGGTTTCCACTGTCGGGTCCAGGCGCTCGGCCACGCCCTTGCCGGCTGCAGCGCCGGCCACCACGCCCACCGCAGCGCCGATCAGGGTGCCCAGCGGGCCGAACACCGTACCGGCCAGCGCGCCTGCGGCAGCGCCGCCTGCAACGCCGCCCACACCCACGCCTACCGGATGCGAACCGGGTGCGCCGGAGATCGGATCACGATTCAAATCCTGCGCTTCGGCCTTGCGTTCCTGCTTGTCGAGAGGGGTATCGTGGTTGCTCATGTCGTCTCCGGGGTGGCTGTAGGTGCGTCTGTCGAGCAGATCGCGAACGTGGCGCCACCTTGGCCAGCGAGGAGTGAAACGCGTGTGCTTGGACGTGAGTGCCGTCGCGACAAGACTGAACTGTGCATCTGTCGGTATGGATGAGGTCGCTGCCGCCAGCCTGCAATATCGCGCTCAAGCAAGCTTGCACCGCAGGTGTATTGATTTATCGAATGGCCTTACGTGGCTGGTGTGTACGGATAATCTGTACCAAGACGTCAGCCGATAACGCCAAGCGTATTTCCACAAAGCGGTGGCCTTCAGAAGATGCGGCCGTATTGCCCTGCAGGTCATCGAAATGCCTTCGAAAGCAGGCACTACAGATGTTTCAGCGATCGCTATTTCTGGCTGGCTGTGCGAAACGCAGTACCTGCGGCCATGTCGATGCACGGGCGCTTGAACGATGCTCGACGCGGCAACGCAGGTGGACGACGCCAGCATGACCACAAGGTCATTGACGCGATGACAGTGCAGACGTGCGATGCAATCCATCCGCAGCCAGCCGGGCTGCAGCGCTCAACGATCAAGCGTCATCGATGAAAGCAGGGCAGGCACGCCGCTTCCAACGTCAAACCACGCTCACCCGCCGTGCGTGCCCAAGGTACGTGCGCCGGTCAAGATCATGCGCAGCATCTGCGAGATCTGTTCGATCAATTCGGGATCTTTTTCCGGCGGCGAGTCCATCGCCACTGCACCCATCGCAAACACCAGCCGGGTGATCGCCTTGGACACCAGCGCCGGTGCATGCAGCTTGGCGTTGTCGGCGGCGGCCAGGCGGATCAGGTCCACCCGCAGCTCGTCTTCGAAATAGCTGAGCTCGCGCTCCACTGCCTGCTTGAATGCATCCGAGCCCACCGCGCCTTCGCGCAGCAGCACATGCAGCAACTTGTCGTCGGCGCGCAGCTGCTCCATGAAGGCTTCGACCGACACGCGGATGACGCTGCGGTCGGTGGAGGTGGCGCGCTGGCGGGCCTGGCCGATGATGGTGCGCAACGAACGCCCGGCCAGATCGATCAAGGCCACCGCCAGCTCGTCCATGTCGCGAAACTGGCGGTAGAAGCTGTTCGGCGCGATGCCGGCTTCGCGTGCCACCTCGCGCAGGCTCAGCGTGGACAGGCTGCGATGCGGTCCGATCAGCGACAGCGCCGCGGCGATCAGGTCCTCGCGTGAAATCGCCGGCTTGCGTGACGGCGGCGCGTCTTGGGAAGGCAGGGCGATGGAGGTCATGAGGCAGCAGCTAGGCGTGGGCCTGAATCATAGCTCCTCTGATCGATATACAACTGTATACACGGCTGTGCATGCATGCGTATAGTGCAATCCATGAACCTGGCATCTCCTCCCAAGTCCAAGTCCCCATTGCCGACGCGTCTGGCGCGCCGGCTGGTGTCGCCGCAGCTGTTCGACTTCTGGGCGACCCGGCTCAATCCGCTGTGGACGCTGGAACGGCCGATGGCCCGCCTGGTCGCGCGCACGGCGGCCAGCCGCGACGCGGTGACCCTGGTGCTGCGGCCCAATGGCCACTGGCAGGGCCTGCAGGCCGGCCAGCACGTGAGCCTGGGCGTGGAGATCGACGGCCGCCGCCTGCTGCGCAGCTATAGCCCGACCGTGCTGGCCGATGGCCGCCTGGCGATCACCGTCAAGGCGATCGAGGGCGGGCTGGTCAGCCGCTACCTGGCCGGCGCTGCGCCGATCGGGACGGTGGTGTCGCTGGATCCGGCCTTCGGCGACATGCTGCTGCCGACCACCCCGACGCCGCTGTTGCTGCTGGCTGCCGGCTCGGGCATCACCCCGATGCGCGCGCTGCTGCAGGCCGCCGCGCAGGCCGGCATGCCGATGGACGTGGACCTGCTGTACTGGGTGCGCCAGCGCGACGAAGCCTGCTTCGTCGACGAATTCGAGGCGATGGCCGCCGCCCATCCGCGCTTGCGCGTGCGGCTGCTGACCACCCGCGAAGGCGCCACGCCGGCGGCGCGCATCGATACCTATCCGTTGGAGCAGATTGCCGATCTCTCCAGCCGTCACGTCATGGTCTGCGGGCCAGGCGGTTTCGTACAGGCGGCGCGTGCGCGCCTGCAGGGCCGCGTGGCCGCGTTCCAGGCCGAAGCCTTCAGCGTGCCGACGCTGGAAGACGGCGAAACCGGTGATGTGCAGGTCCAGCTGTCACGCAGTGGCCGTACGCTCAGCCTGCCGCGCGGCCAGTCGCTGCTGGAAGGGCTGGAAGCGCAAGGCCTGCGCCCGAAATACGGCTGCCGCATGGGCATCTGCAACAGCTGCGCCTGCGCGCGCCAGTCCGGCACCACGCGCCACCTGTTGACCGGTGAGCGCAGCAATGAACCCACCGCACAGGTCCGCCTGTGCATCAGTGCCCCGAGCACTGACCTGATCCTGGATCTGTAAGGAATCTTCATGAGCCGAGTCCATAACCGCGCCCTGTCCGCTGCCGAACTGCAGTCCTTCGGCGACGAGCTCGATGCCATTCGCGCCCGCGTGCAGAGCCAGGTCGGCGCCGCCGATGCGCGTTACATCCGCCGCATTGTGGCGGCGGTGCGCTGGACCGGCGTGGCCGGTCGCGCGCTGCTGTTCCTGGGCGCGTTCGTGCACAGCGTGCTGATCCCGGCCTGGATCGCCGGCGTGGTGCTGCTGACCCTGTCCAAGATCCTGGAGAACATGGAGCTGGGCCACAACGTCATGCACGGCCAGTACGACTGGATGGGCGATCCGCAGCTCAACGGCAACACCTACGAGTGGGACATCGTTGCCACCGGCGACAACTGGCGCAAGACGCACAACTTCAAGCACCACACCTACACCAATGTGCGCGGCATGGACGACGACATCGGCTACGGCCTGCTGCGCATCTTCCCCGAGCAGCGCTGGCGCCCGTTCTACCTGCTGCAGCCGTTCGTGGCGGTGTTCTTTGCGCTGCTGTTCGAATGGGGCGTGGCCATCCAGGACCTGCGCCTGGGCCGCTGGTTCGCCGGCAAGATGAAGGCGGCCGAATTGCGCGCCTCGTTCCTGCCGGTCGGCCGCAAGATGGGCCGCCAGATGCTCAAGGACTACATCGTGTTCCCGCTGCTGGCCGGCCCGTTCTTCCTGACCGTGCTGCTGGGTAACCTGGCCGCCAACGTGCTGCGCAGCATCTGGACCTTCGTGATCATCTTCTGCGGCCACTTCACCGCCGATGCGGAAGTGTTCCCGAAGGAGTCGATCCGCAACGAGTCGCGCGGCCATTGGTATCTGCGTCAGCTGCGGGGTTCCTCGAACCTCACCGGTGGCAAGCTGATGAACGTGCTGTCGGGCAATCTGAGCCACCAGATCGAGCATCACTTCTATCCGGACCTGCCGGCCAATCGCTACGCGCAGATTGCGGTCGAGGTGAAGCAGGTCTGTGCGCGTTACGGCCAGCACTACAACACCGGCTCGCTGCCGCGTCAGTTCGGCCAGGTGATGTGGCGGATCGTGCGGCATGCGTTCCCGAGCCGGCCCAAGCCGGTACGCCGCCAACGCGAAGGCGCCTTGCAAAGCGCCTGATCGAAAGGGCCGCCATTGGCGGCCTTTTTTTTTTGGTGCAGTCAGTCCCAGTAGGATCGCCACACGAGATTGCACCTTGCCGGGTGCTCGGCATCGGTGCTTGCGGCAGGGGTGAACGCAAAGCGGTAGCGCCAGCTCGGGCAGCACGCGTTCGGGCAATTTGAGCTTGCGTGCGGGCGAGATCAGTACCTGTGCTGCGATTCGAGCATGCCGTGCGCGCACAACGTTTATCTAGGTGCCTGGATCGCCGTGGCCGTTGGTCGACTACGCGTCCTGACGGTCCAGGTCAGTGCAGGGCGCCGTCCCGGCGCCGGTCAGTGCGCAGCGCCGCGCATCAGTGCGTGGTAGGCGATGAAGCCGGTAGCCGGCAGCGCGCGCGAGAACAGCCAGCCCTGCGCCAGATCCACGCCGTGCGCGCGCAGATAGTCCAGCTGCTCCTGCCGTTCCACGCCTTCGGCAATGGTGCGTAACTGCAGCGTCTTGGCCATGTCGATGATGTGCGAGGTCACCGCGCTGGTGGCCGAATGGGTGCCGATGGTATCCACGAACGACTTGTCGATCTTCAGCGCATCCAGCGGCAATCCCTGCAGGTACTGCAGGCTCGAGTACCCGGTGCCGAAGTCGTCGATCGACACCGTGTGGCCGGCACCGCGCAAATGGGTGATGGTGGTGCGTGCCGCTTCGATGTCCATCAGGCTGCGTTCGGTCGCCTCCACCCACAACTGCCCGCTGTCCACACTAGTGCCGTGCAGCGCCTGGGCAAGCACGGTCTGCACACGGCCGCTCTTGATGTCCTCGGCAGAGACATTGATGGCCACGTGCAGGGAGGGGTCAGCCGCCAGGGTGGGGCCGAGGTCGCGGATGACTTCGGCCACCACCAGGTCGGTGATCGGCAGGATCAAGCCGCTTTCTTCGGCCAGCGGGATAAAGGCATCGGGCGGGATCAGCACGCCATCGGGTTGCTGCCAGCGTACCAGCGCCTCGGCACCGACGCAGGCGCCGGTGTCGAGCGCGATGATCGGCTGGTAATGCACGACGAACTCGTTGCGCTGGACGGCGATTTCCAGCCGTGCCAGCGGCGACAACCGCCGCCGCGACACCCAGATCACCAGGCTGACCAACAGCAGCGCCAGCGCAATGCCGACCGGTACCACCTGCAGCCGCGCGGCCGCCAGCGGCCCGCGCAGATAGGCCGCCGGCTCGGTGACGACCGCGGCCCAGTCGCCGCGACGGTCGCGGCCGGACAACACCTGGGCATCTGCGCCGGTGCCGGAGGCGTCGGTCGGCGCTGCGATCAGCAGCCGCTCGGCGGCAGTGCCTGTACTGCTCAGTATCTGTCCGTCCGGCGTGCCGATCGCCAACTGCAGGCCGGGCGGCAGATTGATGTCGGTCAGCGTGGTCGGATTGATCAGGACGTTGTAGTCGCGCAGTTGCAGGGCCATCAGCGGGTGTTGCGGATTGGCCAGCGGACGCAGCCGCGTGGTGACCGCAATGCCACGCTTGACCACGAAGTCGGCAGCGGTGTGCGCAACCGCCTGCGGCGATGGCCCCCATGAGGTACAGCGCAACCGGCCCTGCTGCATGTAGCCGAGTTCGACGATGTAGTGACTGGCCAGCACCAGTGCGCGCATCTGCGCCAGATGCGACTGCGAGCAGGGCGGCAGCTGCGATGCGCCCATACTCAGGAGCGCGCCATGGGCCTCGTCGAAGGCAGTGTCGGTGCGTCGGATCGACAGCGCCGCGAGCTGCGCGAGTTTGCTCTCCTCGCGGTCCAGCGCCAGCCGCCATGCCAGATAGTAGGACAGGCTGATCGGAAGCATTGCGCCCAGCAATACCAGCAGCACGGTCAGACTGATGATGCGTTGACGCTTCACCTCACCACCCACATCTGCGTGGAGGGGTGCTCACGCACGACAGCCCGTGCAGAGCGACGCTGACGCGTATCGCCCCGCCACTGGCGCAGCATGCCGGTGCCGCACGCGGACGTGCCGCGCGAGGACGCTGGAGACAGTGACGGTGGACTGATGAGGCTGCACGTCGCGAATGTACGACAGACGCGCGGGTTGCGCGCGTCCGCGGAGCGAAGCAGACGTGATTTTCTGCAAACGACGATGCCGGCAAGTGTGGCAATCGGCCTCGTCAACGGATTCACGCGCCTGCACCAGGCGGCGCGCTAGGGTCGAAGTGTCTGTGCTCCCAAGCGGGAGCCACGGCGCCACCCGGCCCCGTGCAAGGCACTCTCCCTGGAGGAATCACCATGACAACGCAGAAAGAACGCGTCGGCGGCACCGATACGGTGCCGATCTTCAAGATGCAGGAAACCACCCGCGATGGCGAGCTGACCAAGTACGTGGTCGGCGACACCGGCGTCGCCTTCGACAGCCTGGAAGGCGCGCAGGCTGCGGCCAAGGATCTGGGTGCGCTCGACGGTTGAGTCGGGCTGCAGTCCGGTCGCCAGTCGTCCAATATCAGATAGGCGAGGGGGGTAGGTCGAGGGCGCGGCGCCCTCAGCGCTCGCAGGACACGCCGTGCATCCGTCTGTGCAGGCTCCCTGGCGGCATTGATGCCGCCAAGGGTCCCACACTGGCAAGTTGGTCGGCCGCTTTCTCGAAAGCGTGTTCCTGAGCTTGCGGCGGGCAGACGAGACGTTTGTCGGTTGCGTGTTGAACACCTGTGTGCTGCGCGGCTTGGGATGGGAAGCCGGGGGCATGCAGTGATCCGACCAACCATGTCTTGCCCTGCTTGCCCCATGCACACCGACCATCTCGACTGGTCCTTCGCTGCCTACCGTCGCGGGACCTTACGCGGCATGGATGCCGCCTAAGAGCCTACAGGCATGTACTTGCAGCGTGTCCCGCGATGGTGGGCGGGCAAAGGGCCCTGCAGCCAAGTTGCAGATTCAGCCGCTCTAGAGTCGGTCTGGCTTTACGGTCGAGCTATCCGCAACCCCGATCCCCAAAGACACAAGCCATTCGCTGGCCGAGGAAGCGTGCCCAAGCGAGAAACGTTGAAGGCTGCTTTGTCGGCTTGGCGTCGCTGTCAGGGAAGTGGCTGCTCGGTCAGTCGCCCGGTGTGCGGGGTGTGGATCAGCGGGGCCAGATCGAAGCCCTGCTCGCGCGCATGCGCCAGATAGGCCTGGGTGGTGTTTTCGTCCAGTTGCGGCAGCCTTGCCAGCAGCCACAGGTACTTGCGGTCGGGTCCGCCGACCAGCGCGGCGGTGTAGTCCGCATCGATGCGCATCACCCAGTAATCGCCTTTGGTGAACGGAATCCAGCGCAGGCCTTCGGGCAGGAAGGTGACCTCCAGTCGTGCATTGCTGTCGTCGATGGCGCGCGCCTGCCCGATCGCTTCTTCCAGCTCGCCCTCGGCGGTCAGGCAGCGGTTCTGCACCCGCACCGTGCCATCGTCCTGCAACGAATAGTGCGCCGACACATCGGTGCAATCGGCATCCTCGAAGCGAATCGGCAGCCGTGCGATTTCGTACCAGGTGCCCAGATAACGATTCAGATCCAGGGACGGGACGGTTACTAGGTCGGGAAGTCGGCTCATGACGGCCTCTGCGCAATGGGAAGGCGGACGTTGTACGTGCATCGCCATGAAATGGATGTTGCGACGCTGGAGAGAGCGTGTGGACGTATCGGCGGATGCTGTGCCGCCGGATGGAAGCACGCGTACGCGCCCTGCCGACGAACCGGCAGCAGATAACCCTTCGATGGAGACAGCGATCGATCGCATTGCCGTCTGGAATTCCTTAGCATCCTAACGAAACTGCGCGGCATCGTCGTACGGTGGACCACTGCCACCACGTTGAGGCGTTTGGATCGGCGCTGCTACGCCGCGCTCGCCGTGCCGATGGCGCGATCCAGTTTGCGGTAACCAATGGCCTCGGTCAGATGCCGGGTGGCAATGGCCGCACTGTCGTCGAGATCGGCAATGGTGCGGGCCACGCGCAGGATGCGATGCATCGAGCGTGCGGAGAGCTGCAGGTGTTCGATGGCGCGTTCCAGCAGCACCTGATCGTCGCCTTCCAGGCGGCAGTGGTCATCGGTCTGTGCCTGATCCAGGTGAGCGTTGGGTGCGCCGGCACGCGCGAGTTGCCGTTGGCGTGCGGCGACCACGCGGGCACGCATGCTGGCGCTGTCTTCGCCGGGATCGCCGCTGCGCAAGGCCTGCGGGGGCAGTCGCGGCACTTCGACATGCAGGTCGATCCGGTCCAGCAACGGGCCGGAGATGCGGCTGCGATAGCGGCGGATGCTGTCGCTGCTGCAGCGGCAGCGCCCGCTGCCATCGCCGGCCCATCCGCACGGGCATGGGTTCATGGCAGCAACCAGCTGGAAGCGTGCCGGGAAATCCACGCTGCGCGCGGCGCGCGAGATCGTCACCAGGCCGGATTCCAGGGGCTCGCGCAACACTTCCAGCGTCTGCCGTTGCCATTCGGGCAATTCGTCCAGAAACAGCACGCCGTTGTGGGCCAGCGAGATCTCGCCCGGGCGCGGATGCGTGCCGCCTCCGACCAATGCGACCGCGCTGGCGGTATGGTGCGGAGCCCGGTAGGGCCGCTGCCGCCAGCGCGCAAGATCCAGCCCGCGGCCGCTGACCGAGGTAATGGCAGCGGTTTCCAGTGCCTCGGCCTCGCTGGATTCCGGCAACAGGCCGGGCAGGCGCGAGGCGAGCAGGGTCTTGCCGCAGCCAGGGCTGCCGACCAGCAATAAATGGTGACCACCGGCAGCGGCGATCTCCAGCGCGCGACGCGCGTGCGGCTGGCCGCGCACATCGGCCATGTCGGGCAGCGCGCGCGCGCCGAGCGCCGGAATCGCTACCTCGGCAGCGGGCGCCCGTTGGCTGCCGTTGAGTGCGGCGCAGACTTCCAGCAGCGTACGCGCGGTGAAGGCCTCGACGTGCCCGGCGACAGCCGCTTCGGCGCCGTTGGTCAGCGGCACGATCAGCCGTCGCCCGGCCTGCGCGGCAGCCAGGGCGGCCGGCAGCACGCCATCGACGCCGCGCAATTCGCCGGTCAGCGCCAGCTCGCCGAGAAACTCGTAGTCGGCCAGGGTCTGGCGATCGATCTGCCCGCTGGCGGCCAGGATGCCGAGGGCGATCGGCAGGTCGAAGCGGCCGCCTTCCTTCGGCAAGTCGGCCGGGGCCAGGTTGATGGTGATGCGCCGGGCGGGAAATTCGAATTGTGCGCACAGCAGCGCCGCACGCACGCGTTCGCGCGATTCGCGTACCGCAGCCTCGGGCAGGCCCACGATCTGGGTGGAGGGAAGCCCGCCGGAGAGATGCACCTCCACCCGGACCTCAGGTGCATGCACCCCCACGCGGGCACGGCTGTGCACCAGCGCCAGACTCATGGTGGAGGGTCCTGGTCAGGGAGCGGCAGGTGGCGCTGCGGGCGGCGTCGCGGGCGCACGGGCTTCCAGCGCGGCCACGGCTTGCTCCAGCGCCTCGAGTTTTTCGCGCGTGCGCAGCAGCACCGCGCGCTGCACGTCGAACTCTTCGCGGGTGACCAGGTCCAGCTTGCCCAGGCCGGCCTGCAGCGCGCCCTTGAAGGTGCTCTGCAGTTCTTCGCGCGATTGGCGCAGGCCCGGCGGCACCAGGTCGCTGAGGCGGCGGGCGAGGTCGTCGAGCTGGTTGAAATCGATCATGGGTGTTCTCCGCAGGTCCGTAGGAAGCCTAGTGCAGGCCGGGACACGCGGGACATCGGCAAGGCAGTCGGCAGGCGGTAAGGATAGTCCCATTCGACTGTCGGCCGCGGTGACGGGCGCACGCTGCCGGGTGAGTGTTACGGCCGTCCACGGTATGCTGCGCGCCCTGTCATGCCGCTGGATCCGCACCGATGAAAATGATCATGGCCATCGTCAAACCGTTCAAGCTCGACGATGTGCGCGAAGCGCTCGCCGGCTGCGGGGTGGCAGGCATCACGGTCACCGAGGTCAAGGGCTTCGGGCGCCAGAAGGGGCACACCGAGCTGTATCGCGGTGCCGAATACGTGGTCGATTTCCTGCCCAAGGTGAAGATCGAAGTGGCGGTGACCGACGACCAGGCCGAGCGCGTGGTCGAAGCCATTGTGACCGCGGCCGGGACCGGCAAGATCGGCGACGGCAAGGTGTTCGTCTACGACCTGGGCAGCGTGGTGCGCATCCGCACCGGCGAGCTGGACAGCGACGCGCTGTAAGGCGTCAGCGGGCAGCGCCTTTGGCCGCTGCTGCGCCGTTGGTACTCAGGCGATTGGCCGATTGCTGAGATACCGCACCCGTCATCGCCCGATTGCCGCGACACAGCGCCACGGCGTCCACCACTGCGTCGTGGGTCACCGTTCGCCGTGGGTAGGCGGCACCTGGCATCGACGGCCGACGCGTCTGCGAGACGGTGCCCCGTGCGCAACCTCATCCGGGGCGGTTGGCCCGCGACATGACCCGAGCGGTACCACGCCCACGCGTGTGCTCATACCATTTCAATACCGCAGATCAAATCCGGCGCCTGAGGCCAGCAGCGGCCTCAGCGTTGTGCCGTCACGCAGCCTGCCGTTCTGCTCTGAGGAAATGTCGTGAGGCCGGGCCCGCTTGTCGCCACGCGACGACTTGCCTACTCTAGGGCCTAATACCATTTCAATACCGGAGTTCGGGGATGAAGCGACGCGATAGGAAGTCGGGCTTGCGCCCGCTCTCGCTCTGGCTGGCAGCGGGCCTGGCAGCGGCAACCGTCCCCGCGCTGGCACAGCCAGTCACCCAGCCGGCGATCTTCCCCACGCCGGTTTCGATCACGCTGCAGGGCGGCACCGTCACGCTGGGTCAGTCAGTGGTGCTGGTGGCGGCGCCGGGTGCGGATCCGGAATCGGTCGCGCTGGTACGCCGCATCCTCGGTACGGCCGGCGTCACCAAGATCGCCACCGCGGCGCGTCTGCCGGCCACGCTCGACCGCCCGCACATCGTGCTCGGCACTGGCGAGGCGGCAGTGGTGCGCGATGCGCTGACCCGCAGCAAGGCGGTACAGGACACCCACAAGGAGGGCTATACGCTCGCCAGCGTGGCGCTCGGCACCGGCAGCCTGATCACGCTGGCCGGTCATGACAACGACGGGCTGTTCCATGCGGCGCAGACGCTGCGCCAGCTGGTCGAGCGCCCGGCCATTCCGACCCTGGCGATCCAGGATCATCCGGCGATGCCGATCCGCGGCACCATCGAAGGTTTCTACGGCGCGCCATGGTCGATGGCCGACCGCAGCAAGCACATCGCGTTTCTCGCCCGCAGCAAGGCCAATACCTTCATCTACAGCCCCAAGGACGACCCGTACGCGCGCGATCGCTGGCGCGAGGCATATCCGGCCGCGACGCTGAAGGCGCTGGGCAAGCTGGCGGCCACCGCCAGGCGCAACCATGTCGACTTCGTCTATGCGATCTCGCCGGGGCCGTCGGTGTGCTTCTCCGATCCGGCCGATGCCAAGGCGCTGCTGCGCAAGTTCGATGCCTTCCGTGCGCTGGGCGTCCGCAGCTTCTACGTGGCGCTGGACGATATCGAATACACCAAGTGGAACTGCGAGCGCGACAAGACCACCTTCGGCGCGTCCGGCGCGCAGGCGGCCGGTATCGCGCAGTCGCATCTGCTCAACCTGGTGCAGGCCGATCTGGTCGCCCGCCACGATGCAGCCTCGGAGCTGATCATGGTGCCGACCGAGTATTACGACGCCAAGGAAAGCCCGTACAAGGAAGCGCTGCGCAAGCATCTGGACCCGAAGATCGTGGTGCAGTGGACCGGCACCGACGTGGTGCCGCCGGCCATTTCCATTCCCGATGCACGCGCGGCCACCAAGGCGTTCGGCCGCAAGACGCTGCTGTGGGACAACTACCCGGTCAACGATTTCGAAACCTCGGCCGGGCGCCTGCTGATGGCGCCGTATGCGCGGCGCGAGGCCGGCCTGTCGGCGGAGTTGTCCGGCATCGTCTCCAACCCGATGAATCAGGAAGTGCCCAGCCGGGTGGCGGTGATGGGGCTGACCGCCTTCGCCTGGAACGACACTGGCTACGACGCCCAGCGCACCTGGCATGCGGCCGCACGCGACCTGGCCGGTGGCGACGCGCAGGTGACCGCCGCGCTGCTGACCTTCTTCGATACCCAGCATCTGGCGCCGACCTTCGGCAGCCAGCCGTGGCAGGAACAGGCGCCGCGCCTGAAGGCGGTGCTCGACCAGGTGCACGAGGCGATTGCGCTCGGCGATGCGGCAGCGCGCAGCCAGGCCATCGCCGAGCTGGCGCGTACGGCCGACGCGTTCGCGGCCGCGCCGCAGACCATTCGTGCAGGCGTGGCCGACAAGGGCTTTGCGGAACAATCGCGCCCCTGGCTGGAGGCGATGGAAGGCTGGGGCCGCGCGCTGCAGCAGACCGCAGCCGGGCTGGATGCCGCCAATCGCGGTGACGCGCAGGCAGCAGTTGCGTTTGCCGATGCCAAGCGGATCGCCGCCGAAGCCGCGGCGATCCCCTCGATCCCCGGCGCCACGCGCTTCGGTGGTCCGGTCAAGATCGCCGATGGCGTGCTGGACCGCTTCGTCGCCGACGCACCGCAGTTGATCGCCTACCGCGCGCCGTCGACAGCCAAAGCGGCCGGCGCGCAGTGAGGAGCCGGGGCGGCGACCGGACGACCGGCTAGCCGCCTGGAGGGCGCCGCCGGTGCACGGCATCGGCGCGTCCCCCTGTCCACTGTGGTTTCCCCGCGCCGTTGCGCATCACCTGGCGCTTGCTCGCCAGGAAGATCGGCGCACTGTTGGCGTGGCATCGGGATGGCCAGGCTTGCAGCCCGGTGGGAGTGGCCCGCGTCGCCGGATCAGCACGCGGGACGCAGATCGATATGCGTTGTTGCGCAGGTGCTAACGCCGGTGCTGAATGCAGGGCGCTGTTGCACGTCACCGGCCAGGCATCGCGCCCGGCGCGCGCTGCATTGGCGGCGGGTGGCCGTGGCCTGCCGGTCAGCGGGTTTCAGTCGGCACTGGTTGGCTGCGCATCGCGCTTCAGGTGCCGATACAGCCGCTTCCAGCTGCCGCGGATGGTGCGTACCCAGCGCGGCTCGGCGCTGCGTGCGGCCTCGTCGGCGGTCGGCGCGATCCCGGCCAGGCGCTGGCGCATCTTCTGGAAATTGGCCAGGTCGCTGCGCTGCAGTTGCCGCGCCAGCGTGCCGCGCCGCAACCAGCGCGGGAAGCGCCAGGCCGAGGTGAAATCGATCAGCACCGGCACGCCGGCACTGATCACCACATTGGTGCCGTGCAGATCATTGTGGGTGATGCCGACGGCGTGCAGGCGGCGCAGCGCCTGCTGCAATTGTTGGAACACTTCCTGGCCGACCACCGCACTGGCGCTGAGGGTGTCGCCGGGGATGAACTCCATGCCCAACGCCAGCCCGCCCAGCGTGCCGAGCAGGGCCGGCGCGTGCCGCCAGCCGTGCAGGCGGGCCAGCATCTTGGCCTCGTGCCGCACCATCAGCCGCGCGATCGGCGCCAGCAGCGTACGGCGGTAGCGGCTGTAGTCCTTGACCACCGCCAGCTGCCCATCCAGATGCGTGCGATAGACGTTGGGCTCGAGCAGCCGGGTGCCCTGCTTGAGCAGCACGGGCGTGACGATTTGCAGGCTGGAGGTGTCCAGCGGCTGGTAATGCATGGCAAGTCTCCGGACCTTGGCGGCGCGGAGGAATCACGCGTCTGGCAGGTTCACGATGATCGCGGGGGATCGGTCCGGTGAATTTTAGAACTTGCGAGTATTGAAATTACATTTGTTTAACAAATGAAATGTTCCGGGAGTGGAACGGTTCGAAGAATCAATAGGTTGCCGCGTCAGCTGCAGTCAATCTTGTCGATATGTCCATACGACGCGCTGCCTGCAGCGAGCGTGCGTGGAGCGCAGCGCACGCCGTACCCGTTGGCAGGAGCGCTTCTCGGGGCGGCCGGCTGAGCACTGCGCGCACCGGTCAGCGATCACAGCCCTTCTTGACAGCTTCTGAGACTCGATTCACTGTGCCGGCTGCGGTCAGGGGGCTGCATCACACGTCAGTACCGGCACGTCCACGCGGACGATGCCTGAAGCCGAGTACGCGCACGATCCGGTGATGCTGGGAAAGCCCCCGAATGGGACAGCAACTGCGCCACTTCCGGACGCCGCCAGGTCATGCCTGCGTGCGCATGGATGCGGGGACGATGGAGGACGACTCATTGGGGAATGCAATGAAAAGGACCGCAACATGGCTGTTGGCCTGCACGGCGCTGGGCTGCGTTTCCGACGCGGCCGCACAGTCGTTGTCGCGTGGCTGGGATACCTATCGGCAACAGCAAAAGCAGCAACAGGCCGCTGCACAGAGCGGCGCAGCGCAGCTGGCGACGCCAGCGGCATCGAGCACTGCAAAAACGAACGACGACGCGCTGCAGTCAGCCGCAGCCAATGGTAGTTACACAGCTGGACCTGCCGAAGCCACCACCATCGCTTCTGCTCCATCCACGGCCGTGGCGCCGTCGCCGGCTCTCGCGTATCGGTCGGCGACGCCACGCGAGGAAGAGCAACGTCTCAAGAGCGGTGTCTTTCTTGGTGTGCAGGGCGGTCAGGGGAAAGTATACGAAGGCATCGATCAGGACATGCTCGGCTTTAATGCCGGCTATCGCTGGCGGGCAGGCCCGGTGACGCTGATCGGCATCGAAGCGGCGGTGGGAAAGCTGGCTCGCATCAGCGATCACGAGGACTCCTACGTACCCGGCGTGGAATTCGGCAGTCTGGGCGGCACTGCGCGTTTCAACTTTGGTGACAGTCCACTTTTCGCTGTGGTACGCCTGGGCTATTGGTCGGCCAATTCCAACGGCGAATCGAATGAGCGCGTGTCAGGTGCGTACGCGGGTGCCGGCTTTGGCGTAGACATTGGCCGGCACGCCAGTTTGAGCGTGTTCTATACCAACTATCTTTATGCCAACGACTATTACTACTCCGACGAAGACATCACCATCAATCGTGCCGAAGTGTTGAACGTTGGCGCTGAAGTTCGCTTCTGACCGGTTGCTTGATCAAAAGTGCGTAACGACAGGGCGGATGGTGGCATCCGCCCTGTCGTGTTTGGAGCGTGGAGAGCGCTGAATCCTTGGATGAACCGAGGCCTGCAGCGCGTGCGATGCCGCAACCTGCATGCTGGATGTGGTGTCATACAAGACAACGCTGCGGCGCAGGCGATCACGACGAGGAAGGTATGGAGGTCTTTACGCAATTCCTGACCGATGAGCAGGATCCGGTGGCCGTGGGCAAGATCCTGCCCAAGGTGAACGAGCTGCTGACGCGGGACGAGCAGGTCGAGTACATCGCAGTGCAGAAGAAAATGGTGGTGAACCTGTCGCCGGCCGCAGTGGTGCTGACCACTCGCAGATTCATCGTGGTGCACCCCACGCTGTTCGGAATGACGTTTCGCGATGTCCCCTGGCGCGAGGTGCTCGACGTGCACATGAGCGAGCAGATGCTGGGAGCGACGATCATGTGCCGCACCACGCAAGGCGGCTACCTGTCCATCGACAGCCTGCCCAAGAAGCAGGCACGGCGGGTCTACGCCTATGCGCAGCAGGTGGAGGAATCGGCCTACGAAAAGCGCCAGCAGCTGGAGTTCGACAAGTTGCGCGCATCGGCAGGTGGCGTGGTGGTGCACGCACCCACCGCGCAGGGCAGCGCGTCCTCGTCACCGCAGAGCACGGCAGCGGCCGCGGACGATCCGATCCAGGTGCTGAGCAAGCTCAAGCAACTGCTGGATGCGGGACTGGTGACCCAGGAAGAGTTCGACGCCAAGAAAGCCGAGGTGCTGGCGCGGTTGTAGCGCGCTCTGCACGGTTGCCTGGTTACGGCCTGGCCGTGATTACTGGCGCGCCGCCCGCATCCGCTGGCGGCGCGCTACGGTGCGTGAGCCGTGCTTACTCGCCCAGTGCCTTGGCCACGAACGGCGGTGCGACCAGCACGCCGGTATGCAGGTGCGCGGTGTAGTACAGCGTCTCGAAGCCCTTGGCCTGCGCAGCGTCCTGGCGGAAGGCGAAATCGGCGTTGGCCTGCTTGCTGGCCATGGTCACGCTCCACCAGCCGGTCGGGTAGCACGGCTGCGGGAACGGCAGGGTCTTGAACGACTGGAAGCCGGCCTTGCCCATTTCGGTGCGCATTTCCTTGATCAGCTCCAGCAGCGCCAGCGGCGATTCGGACTGCTGCACCAGGATGCCGTCGTCCTTCAATGCCTTGAAGCAGCTCTCGTAGAAGGCCTTGTTGAACAGGCCCTCGGCCGGACCGACCGGGTCGGTGGAATCGACGATCACGATGTCCACGCTGCCGGCCGGGCAGTTGGCCATGTAGGCCACGCCGTCGTCGAACAGCAGCTCGGCACGCGCATCGTGGTTGGAATCGCACAGCTCGGGGAAATACTTCTCCGACATGCGGGTGACCTGCTCGTCGATGTCGCACTGGGTGGCGCTTTCCACGCCCGGGTGCTTGAGCACCTCGCGCAGGGTGCCGCAGTCGCCGCCGCCGATGATCACCACGCGCTTGGGCGCGGCGTGGGTGAACAGCGCCGGGTGGCTGATCATCTCGTGATAGAAGAAATTGTCGCGGCTGGTCAGCATCACCGCGCCGTCGATCAGCATCAGCTTGCCCCAGTCGGTGGTCTGGTAGATCTCGATCTTCTGGAACGGGGACTGCACTTCGTCCAGCTTGCCGCTGATGCGGAAGCCGATCGCCGAGCCGGTCGGCTGGAAATGTTCGATGTACCAGTTGTCGTTGGCGCTCATGCAAGGTCCTGAAAGATGGGGCTGTTCCTTCTCCCACTTGGGAGAAGGTGGCGCGAAGCGCCGGATGAGGGTCGGGCGCAGCCGCGCACAGGCAAGCTGCTGGCGGCCATCCCGAACCCCCGCCAACCCCGCTCTAATCAGGAGCAGGGCGTGAAGTCGGCGCGGATTGTAACGGACCCTGCGCGTGCCAGGCGTTACACTTCACGCCCTTTTTGCCCCAGCCGAGTCAGCGAAATGAGCGATTGGTCCCTCGACCAAGCCCGCAAGACCTATTCGATCCCGCATTGGGCCGACGGGTATTTCGATGTGAACGACGCCGGACATGTGGTGGTCACGCCGACCAGCGACGGTCCGTCGGTGTCGTTGCCCGAGGTGGTGGACGCCGCGCGCGCAGCCGGCGCCAAGCTGCCGCTGCTGGTGCGTTTCCCGGACATCCTGGGCCAGCGCCTGGGCAAGCTGCAGGCGGCGTTCGCGCAGGCGCAGTCCGAATGGGATTACGCCGGCGGGTACACGGCCGTCTACCCGATCAAGGTCAACCAGCATCGCGGCGTGGCCGGCACGCTGGCCAGCCACCACGGCGACGGCTTCGGCCTGGAGGCGGGCAGCAAGCCGGAGCTGATGGCGGTGCTGGCGCTGTCGCGTCCGGGCGGGCTGATCGTCTGCAACGGCTACAAGGACCGCGAATACATCCGCCTGGCGTTGATCGGCCGCAAGCTCGGCCTGCAGACCTTCATCGTCATCGAAAAGCCCTCCGAGCTGAAGCTGGTGCTGGAGGAGGCGCGCGCGCTGGACGTCAAGCCGGGTCTGGGCGTGCGCATGCGCCTGGCCTCGCTTGGCGCGGGCAAGTGGCAGAACAGCGGTGGCGACAAGGCCAAGTTCGGGCTGTCGCCACGGCAGGTGCTGGACCTGTGGAAGACCCTGCGCGACACCGAGTACGCCGACAGCCTGCAGCTGCTGCATTTCCACATGGGCTCGCAGATCTCCAATGTGCGCGACATCGCCAACGGCATGCGCGAGGCCACGCGCTATTTCGTGGAGCTGTCGCGGCTGGGCGCCAGGATCAGCCATGTGGACGTCGGCGGCGGCCTGGGCATCGATTACGAAGGCACGCGCTCGCGCAGCTATTGCTCGATCAATTACGGCCTGCATTCCTACGCCAGCAACATCGTGCAGCCGCTGGCCAGCGCCTGCGAAGAGCACGGCCTGACCCCGCCGCGCATCGTCACCGAATGCGGCCGCGCGATGACCGCCCACCACGCGGTGCTGATCGCCAACGTGTCCGAAGTGGAGCGGGCGCCGGAAGGCCGCGTGCCGGACGCGCACGACGACGAGCCGGCAGCGATCCGCCACCTGCGCGAGATCCATGACGAGCTCGATGTGCGCCCGGCGGTGGAACTGTTCCAGGAGGCGCAGCACTTCCATGCCGAAGGCTTGAGTGCGTATGCACTGGGCCAGATCGACCTGACCCACCGCGCGCGTATCGACGACCTGTTCTATGCGATTGCGCATGGCGTGCGTGCACGCCTGAGCTTCGACGAGAAGAGCCATCGCCCGGTGCTGGACGAGCTCAACGAGCGGCTGGTGGACAAGTACTTCGTCAACTTCAGTGTGTTCGAGTCGATTCCGGATGTGTGGGCGATCGACCAGGTGTTCCCGATCGTGCCGATCGAGCGCTTGAACGAAGCGCCGCAGCGGCGCGGCATCATCGCCGACATGACCTGCGACTCCGACGGCATGGTCAAGACCTACGTCGAGAACGAAAGCCTGGACAGCTCGATGCCGCTGCACACGCTGAATCCGGGCGAGAGTTATCGCATCGGCTTCTTCCTGGTCGGTGCCTACCAGGAAATCCTGGGCGATATCCATAACCTGTTCGGCGATACCGATGCGGTGGAAGTGGCCGTGGACGGCGATGGCTATCGCATCGCGCAGCAGCGCCGCGGCGATACCACCGATGTGATGCTGGACTACGTGGGCTATCAGCTGGACACGCTGCGTGCGACCTATGCCGAGCGCATTGCCGCCGCGCAGCTACCGCCCGAGCGCGCACAGGAATTGAGCGATGCGCTGGAAGCAGGGTTGACCGGTTACACCTATCTGTCCGACGAACCGTTGGGCTGAGGCACTGCGCGCTGCGGCCGAGGCCGTGGCGCGCCATTCTGTTTCACCTTTGCGCGCACTGCATTGACGAGACGGCCCGCAACACCGCTGTGCGGCCGTAATGCGGCATGGCTCCGGGTCCGAACCCGGCGCCATTGCCGGACGCCCTGGCTTCTGCGCGCCCTGGCCGAGCCCGGTGACGTCCTGCCCCGACGACGACGTGCGAGGACCAACACCATCCGCTCAAGTCAGCGTCAGGCGATCACCAGCAACACCTGTGCATGCGTAATCGCCGCGGTGTGGCAATGACAATCAAATAACCGTCGTGTGACCATGAGGTTGCAGGCGGCATTCAAAAAAAGCGCTGTGTCTTGTGGAATGGTTGTCCCTGTAACGCAATAAAATCAATGCCGCTGCATGCAGTGGTCTTGGTGCATGCGGTCCCGGATGCGACATGAAAGACGCAAAATTCCCGGCAAAAACGCCTCGCCGGGTTGCAGCGCGATGCATGGCGGTCTGTTCCGTAGCGTGCAGCGCGCGAAAAACGCGATCTGTAGACCTATGCATCCAGAACACTAGTTGAAATCACACTTCGGCAAAAAATTTTTGCGGGTGACGCGGATTTCGTGATTTTTGCACGGTTTATCGCGGCGGCTAATTGTTAGTGTTTGTTTAACTTGTCGGGAAACAAGTGTTTTAGGAAAGTCAGTGCACGTCGTTGTATCGACGCTGCACGCCGCTTCGTGATGCGTTCCCATTGTGCGTTTCCATCGTATATCGCCGGCATGCGCTGGCGGTCGTCGGTGTCTCTTACCCCACGTTTCAAGGCCAGGTGCTGATCCGGCGTTCCACTGCCCGCATTGCGGACATGGCGCACCGGGCGACTGCGCGCCACACAAGAAGGATGCACGCAATGCACACCGACGCCTCTCCCGTGTTTCCCCTGACCAAAGCGCAACGCGGCCTGTGGGTCGCCAGCAAGTTGCATACCGACAACACCTTGATGTTGTCCGAAGCCCTGGAAATGTTCGGCCCGCTGGATCCGCAGCTGCTGATCCGCGCCAGCATGCAGCTGACGCGCGAATTCGACACGCTGCGGCTATGCATCGCCGAGCACGACGGCGTGCCGCATCAGGTGGTCCTGCCCGAATACACCGCCGCGATTCCGTATTTCAACGTCAGCGAAGATCCTTCCCCGCGCAACGCCGCCGAGCATTGGGTCGACGAAGAAATCCGCAAGCCGGAAGATCTGCAGAACGGGCCGTTATGGCATTGCGCGGTGTTCCGCCTTGGCGAAGACCACCATATGTGGGTGCAATGCGTCAGCCATCTGGTAATGGATGGCTATTGCGCCTCGATCATGATGCAGCGCATGGCGGTGCTGTATAACGCCTACGCAGAAAACCTCGAGCCGGAGCCTGCGCAATATGGCAGCGCGCTGTCGCTGATCGAGCTGGAACAGCAGTATCGCGAGTCCGATCGTTTTCAGCGCGACCGCAGCTACTGGATGCAGCAGCTGGCCGATCTGCCGCCGCCGGCGACCCTGGCGCGTCCGGGCAATCACCTATCGACCGGGTTATTGCGTGGCACCGGACAATTCTCGCCGCAGCAGGTGGTGCGGCTGCGCGCGCTCGGCAAGGACTATGGCGCCAGCCTGCCGCAGATGCTGATTTCGCTGATCGCCGCGTACTACTACCGTTGCACCGGTGCCGAGGATCTGGTGCTGGCCATGCCGGTGACCGGCCGCATCAATGCGCGCTACCGGCAGACCGCAGGCCTGGTGGCCAATGTGATTTCGCTGCGCCTGAAAATGGATCCGCAGCAGCCGGTGCATGCGCTGTTCGCGCAGGTGTCCTCGGTGGTCAGGCATGCGCTGCGCCACCAGCAATACCGCTTCGAGGACGTGCGCCGCGATCTGGGCATGTTCGGGATCGATCAGAAGTTCGCACGCCTGGCAGTGAACATCGAAGCCTTTGACTACGCACTGCGCTTTGGCCAGGCCTATGCGATGCCGCATAACCTGTCCAACGGCCCGGCCGACGATCTGACCATCTTCTGCTACGAGCGCGGCGACGGTGCCGCGTTGCGCTTCGATCTGGATGCCAATCCGGCGCTGTACGACAGCGACGAGCTGGCCGAGCACTGCCGCCGCCTGACCCATCTGGCCGATGCGGTGCTGGCCGATCCGGAATGCGCGCTGGGCCAGATCGATGTGCTGGGCGATGCGGAACGCCGCCGCCTGTTGCAGTCCTGGAACGCCACCGCCGCAGCGCTGCCGGAGCCGGCCACGCTGCTGCACGGCATGCTGCAGCGTGCCGAGCTGATGCCGGCGGCAGTGGTGGTGCAATACGACAACCGCACCCTGGACTACGCCACGCTGTGCGAACTGGCCTCGCGCATCGCTGCGCAATGGGTGGCCGATGGTGTCCGCCCCGGCGATGTGGTCGCCATCGCGTTGCCGCGCAGCGAGCAATTGCTGGTGGCCCTGCTGGCGGTGATGTGGAGCGGGGCGGCGTATCTGCCGCTGGACCCGGAAAGCCCGGCTGCACGCAACCGGCAGATGCTCAACGATTCCGGTGCCATCGCGCTGGTCTGCGAGCCGGCGTTGTGCGAGCGCTATCTGCTCGGCGGCGTGGTCTGGCTGGATCCGCGCCCGGCGGTGCTGCCGGCGGCAATCGCGCCGCTGGCCACGCCAGACGGTACGGCCTATGTGCTGTACACCTCCGGCTCGACCGGCGCGCCCAAGGGTGTGGAAATCAGCCATCGCAACCTGTTCAATTTCCTGCATGCGATGGAGCATGAGCTTGCGTTGCGTCCACGCGACCGCGTGCTGGCGGTCACCACCATCACCTTCGATATCGCCGGACTGGAGCTGTATCTGCCGTTGCTGGTGGGTGCGCGCGTGGTCATCGCACCGGCCGGCATCACCCACGATCCACGCAGCCTGTCGCGGCTGATCGCGCAGGAGCAGATCAGCATGGTGCAGGCGACCCCGTCGCTGTGGCGCATCCTGCTGGCCAATCAGGATCTGGCGCTGGACCGTATCCACGCCCTGGTCGGCGGCGAAGCCCTGGTGCCGGAACTGGCGACCCAGTTGCTGAGCCGGGTCGGGCGCCTGACCCAGTTGTATGGGCCGACCGAAACCACGATCTGGTCGACCATCATGCCGTTGCAGCTCACCGACGCTGCCGCCCCGCCGATCGGCAGGCCGCTGCTCAATACCCGCGTCTATGTGCTCGATGCGCAGCGGCAACCGCTGCCGACCGGCGCGATCGGCGAGTTGTACATCGGTGGCGCGGGCGTGGCCAAGGGCTATCGCGGCAAGCGCCAGCTGACCAGCGAGCGCTTTGTGCGGGACCCGTTCGCCGACGACGGCAGCAACATGTACCGCACCGGCGACCGCGTGCGTCAGCGCCGCGACGGCATGCTGGAATTCATCGGCCGCGCCGATGCGCAACTGAAGATCCGCGGCCATCGCGTGGAGCCGGCCGAAATCGAAAACGCCTTGCTGCTGCATTCGCAGGTGGCGCAGGCGGTGGTGGTCGGTCACCGCGATGGCGACCACGACGCGCTGCAGTTGCTGGCGTATGTGGTGGGCAAGCATGGCGCGACGCCATCACCCGAGCTGTTGCGCGCACATCTGCAGCAGCGCCTGCCGGCGTCGATGATTCCCACCTTGTGGGTGCCGTTGCAGGCACTGCCGCTGACACCCAATGGCAAGCTGGATCGCCGCGCCTTGCCCTCGCCAGGTGCGCTGCCGCAGCGCGCGCATGTGGCGCCGCGCGATGCGCTCGAACACCAGCTGGCAGCGATGCTGCAGGACGTGCTGGGCATCGAAGTGGTGGGTGTCGAAGACAACTTCTTCGAGCTCGGCGGCGACTCGCTGCGCGCAGCAGAAATGGCAGCACGCTTCCCGCAGACGTTCGGTGTCGAACTGCCATTGGGCACCCTGTTCCATGCGCCGACGATTGCCGGCCTGGCCGAGGTGATCAAGCGCAACGCGCAGACTCCGAACGACCCGCTCGGTGTGCTGTTGCCGTTGCGTGCGGGCACCCCGGGTACGCCGCCGCTGTTCTGCATCCACCCGGTGGTCGGCCTGGGCTGGTCGTATCTCACCTTGCTCGGTCAGCTGGATCCGCAGTGGCCGGTGTATGCCTTGCAGTCGCCGGGCTTGAGTGACCCGCAGCATCGCCCGGAAAGCATCGAGGCGATCGCGCGCGATTACTTGGCGCGGCTGCGCACGGTGCAGCCACAGGGGCCGTACCGATTGATCGGCTGGTCGCTGGGCGGCTTGATCGCCCATGCCATCACCGCCGAACTGCATGCGCTGGGCGAAGAAGTCGAATTGCTGGCGATGCTCGACAGCTACCCGCACCTGGAGCAGGCCGCGTCGCTGCCGGAATCGGAAAACGTGCGTGCATCGGTGCATGCGCTGGGCCTGCATCTGGCACCCGGCCAGCCGATGCCCACCACGGTGGCCGAACTGGCCAGCCTGCTGTGCGATCACTACGGCTTGAACGACTTGCCCGCAGTGCGTCAGCTGCTCGAGCAACGCCCCACATTGCTGGACGACATGGGCGGCATGACCCAGCACCACCTGCATCTGGCGCGGCGTCATCGTCCCAAGCCGCTGGACCAGGATGTGGTGTTCGTCGAAGCGAGCGTGCGCATGACCTCCGGCGGCGACGATACGGCGTGGGTGGATTACCGGCCGCAGGCCTGGCGCCCGTATGTGCGCAACCTGCAGCTGCATGTGCTGGACAGCGACCACCACTCGATGCTGTCGTCCACGCATGCGGCCACGCTCAGCGCACTGCTGCACGCGGCCACCACGAAAGCCGCACAACGCGATGGCAGCATCGCCACCGCCAGCGACGGGGTGGCCGAATATGCCTGAGTCTTCCGTCAACGCGGGACGCCAGCGCCCGGTGCTGATCGCCACCCTGGGCACGCATGGCGATGTGCGCCCGATCATCGCGCTGGGCCGTGGCTTGCAGGCGCGCGGTTACCCGGTGCGGGTGCTGACCAGCGCCAACTTCGAAGCGCTGATCCGCGCCAATGGGCTGGACTTCTTCCCGCTCAGCGGTGACCACCAGAAACTGCTGCAGGGCCATCCGGATGTCGCCGAGATGCGCGGTGGCTGGCGCGGCATCTGGGGCACCTTGCGCGCGCAGCTGCTGGAGTGGGCGCGCGACTGGGCCGAGCAGGGCCGCGCGGCCTGTGCCGATGCCGGCCTGATTCTCGGCGTCGGCAGCGCCAGCCTGCTGGCGCATAGCCTGGGCCAGGCCTACGGCCTGCCGGTGGTGTTCACGCAATTGCAGCCGCTGACCGCCTCGCGGCATGTGCCGTTGATGGTGATGCCCACCGTGCGCCTGCCCGGGCTGGTGAGCGTGGCGCTGCATCACGCGGTGCGCTTTGCCGGCTGGCAGCTGATGCGCCCGGCGCTCAACGGCATCGTGCGCCCGGCCTTGGGTCTGCCGGCGTATCCGTGGAGCGGGCCCGATCGCAGCGCCCAGCGCGTGGTGTATGGCTACAGCGAGCATCTGTGCCCACGCCCGCCGGACTGGCCGGACCGGGCCCAGGTCAGCGGTTTCTGGCAGTTGCCGCAGCCGCAGTGGCAGCCACCGGCCGCGCTGCAGGCGTTTCTGCAGGCCGGCCCGCCGCCGCTGTATATCGGTTTCGGCAGCATGATCAGCAGCGATGCGGCCCAGCTCACCGCCATCGTCAAGGCGGCGGTGCGTCTGACCGGTCAACGCGCGCTGCTGGCCAGCGGCTGGGGCGGGCTGGCGGCCGCGGAAGACGCATCCGACGATGCCCAGCGCTTCTTCCAGCTGGAGCAGGCACCGCACGATTGGTTGTTTCCGCGGGTGTCGGTGGCCGTGCATCACGGTGGTGCCGGCACCACCGGTGCGGCGCTGGCTGCGGGGATTCCGTCGGTGGTGCTGCCGTTCGGCTATGACCAGCCGTTCTGGGCGCACTGCCTGGCCCGACGCGGCGTCGCCCCGCCGGCGCTTGCACGGGTCGGGCTGCAGCCGGAGACCCTGGCCGATGCCATCGGCCAGGCCAGCGCGCCGAGCATGCGCGCAGCGGCGCGCGCGCTGGGGCAGCGCATCCGCGAGGAGGACGGAATCGGCCGTGCGGTGGAGCAGCTGGAAGCCTGGGGATTGCTGCAACCGGCGCTGTCGGTGGCGCCGGCCGTGCGAATCGAGCAGCAGGCCGTCGCGTGACACAGGCCGATGCGTGATGGTTGACGCTGTGGGGGGAGCCACAGCGTCAACATTGGATTGGCTGCGGCAATGCGGCTGGCCTCACCGAAGCCCCTTGGCTGCTGCACGGGCGTGGCGCTGGCGTGTTGCTGTCGCCGATGGGTGGTCGGCCGGACCATGCCTGCATGACGGAGTGAGGTGGAAACAACGTCTGCGTTGCTGATCCGAGCTGGCGAATGCGGCCAGCGCCGGCATCGTCGCATCGGTAGGATGCGGCACAATCGGGCTCCCTCGGCTTTGCATCGCCCGCATGCGCTACCCCGCTCTCGATCTGCTGCGTGGCTTCGCCATTGTCTGGGTGATGCTGTTCCATTCCTTCGTGGTCGGCGGTCTGGGGCCGGACTGGGCGTGGTTGTCGCGCTACGGCTGGATGGGCGTGGACCTGTTCTTCGTCCTGAGCGGCTTTCTGATCGGCACGCAGGTGCTGAGGCCGCTGGCGCGCGGGCAACGCCTGGACTTCAGGGAGTTCTATCTGCGCCGCGCGTTTCGCATCCTGCCGGCGTTCTTGCTGGTGCTGGTGATCTACATGGCGTGGCCGGATTTTCGCGAGTCGCCCGGGCTGGCGCCGTGGTGGATGTTCGTCACCTTCACCCTGAACCTGTTCGTCGACTACGGCCGTGACGCCGCGTTCTCGCACGCCTGGTCGTTGTGCGTGGAAGAACATTTCTATCTGGTGTTTCCGTTGCTGGCGACGCTGCTGCTGCGTCGGCCCTCGGCCGCACGCTTTGGCGTGCTCTGCGTGCTGGTCGTGGTTGCAGGCATCGCGCTGCGTGCCGGCATCTGGTGGCACAACACCGCCCTGGACAGCGCTGGCGTCGGTCTGCAGCGCAACTGGTTTATCGAAGACATCTACTACCCGACCTGGAACCGTCTGGACGGTCTGCTGGCCGGTGTCGTGCTGGCGGTACTGAAGGTGTTTCGCCCCACGCTCTGGCAACGGCTGCAGCAACACGGCAACGCCATCCTGTGTGCCGGCGTGGCGATTCTGGCGCTGGCACTGTGGCTGTTCCGCGAGCGCACCGGCCTGATCGGCAATGCGGTGGGCTGGCCGGTGCTGTCGCTGGGGCTGGCCTTGCTGGTGCTCGCCGGCACTGCCAGCAGCGGTGTGCTTGGCGGTTTGCGTGTGCCGGGCGCGGCATGGCTGGCGGCCATCTCCTACAGCCTGTATCTGACCCACAAGGCCGTCTTCCATCTCACCCAGGGCTGGTTCGGCCCGGCGCTGGAGGGGCGGGGCGTGCTGGCATTTGCGGTGTATGGCCTGGTGGCAGTGCTGGGCGGCGCGCTGTTGCACTACGCGGTGGAGCGCCCGTTCCTGCAACTGCGCGACAGGATGCTGCGGCCAGGCGCGCAGCCGTTGGCTGCCGCCGATCGCGGCTGACCAGGCAGAGCAAAACGCCGCGCAATGCGCGGCGTTGTCATCAGCCCTGGCGGTACGCCGGTTGCCGCGCCGCACCGAGCTTGGATGCGGCGCAATCTGCCAACGCGCCGACCAACCCACCATCGGATCGCGACGCGACCGAGGCATTGGCGTTGCAGGCCATCGTCACTGCGCGTCGCGCGCCACCTGGAAACCGGCGAACGACTGCGTGACCGGCATGATTTCCAGCCGATTGATGTTCAGATGCGCCGGCAGGCTGGCGACGTAGAAGATCTGCTCGGCGATGTCCTCGGCGGTCATCGGGGTGGCGCCGCGGTACAGCGTGTCGGAGGCGGCCTGGTTGCCGCCGGTGCGCACCAGGGTGAATTCGGTTTCGGCCATGCCCGGTTCGATCGAGGTCACGCGTACGCCGGTGCCGTGCAGGTCCGCGCGCAGGCCCAGCGAAAACTGCTGCACGAACGCCTTGGTGCCGCCGTACACGTTGCCGCCGGTGTAGGGGTAGGTCGCCGCGACCGAGGCGATGTTGATGATGGCGCCGCGGCGTGCGATCAGCGCCGGCAGCAGGCGGTGGGTGAGGGTGACCAGCGCGGTCACATTGGTGTCGATCATCTGCTGCCACTGGGTCAGGTCGGCCTGTTGTGCAGGCGCGGTGCCCAGCGCCAGCCCGGCGTTGTTGACCAGCACATCGATGTCGGCAAACTCGGCCGGCAATGCGTCGATCGCTGCCGACAAGGCCTGCGCATCGCGCATGTCGAAGGCAGCGGTGTGCACCTGGCCGGCAGGCAGCTCGGCCGCCAACGCATCCAGGCGCTCGGCGCGGCGGCCGGTGGCGATGATCTTCCAGCCGGCGGCGGCAAAACGGCGCACGGCGGCGCTGCCGAATCCGGAGGTGGCACCGGTGATCAGAACAGTCTTGGACATGGGGGATAACTCCTGCGAACGAGGGGGTCAGGCAAAGGGATCAGGGGGTCGTGGCAGCGCCGGGTGCGTGGGCCTGGGCACGGCGCGCGCGCAGCTCGGCCTCACTGAGCGGCTCGCGCGTCACTACGCGACCGTGTTGCACCTGCAGGAGCAGATACGGTGCTTCTGCGGTGCCGGGTGCGCTGTCGCCGGCGCTCGCGGCGGTTGGCAGGGCGATCACCAGCTCGCCATCGATCCAGTCCGCGGCGACCGGGGCGGTTCGTCCGGGGAACAACACCTCGAGCGGTAACGCCGGCGGCGCGGTGTCGCAGGCACCGATGACGATGCGATCCAGCAGCACTTGCGTCTGCTCCACGCGCCAATCGGCCTGGTAACCGCGCCAGTTTGCACTGCAACTGCCCAGCGCCGGCCGCGCATGCGCTACGAACCGTTGCCAAGTGGCCTGGTCGTCCAGCACCGGCGCCAATGGCTCGGCCAGCAGCACCGCGTCCTGCCCGTCGATCCGGATGCGGTCGGGAATCTGCTCGGTGGCGTGCGCCGCGCCGATCAGTCCCCACCACAACCACAGGCCGGCGGTGCGCTGCAGCACGGCGGCTACTGCGCCTTGATCGCAATGGCGGGCAAGCCGCTACCGGTCAGTTTCTGCTTGGCTTCTGCCAGTTCGCTGGCGCTGCCGTACGGCCCCATGCGCACGCGGTAGACGGTCTTGCCGCTGATGTCGGCCGACTCCACGCGTGCGGCCAGGCCCATCATCGCCAGCTTGGCCTTGGTCGATTCGGCATCGCCGGAGGCGCCGAACGAGCCGGCCTGCAGGATGTAGCGGGTGTTGTCGGTCACTGCAGAGGCAGCTGCCGGGGTGGCAACTGCTGCTGTCGCTGCCGGCTTCGGCGCAGCGGTTGCAGCCGGCGTGCTCAGTGCCGCAGTGCTGGCCGGGGCCGGCGTGGCGGCCGGGCGTGCCGGGGCGGTCTCGGCCAATGGCTTCGGCGCGCTGGCGGCCGTTTCGGTCAACGGGACCGGCACGCTGGCGGCCGGCGTGGCTGCCGCCACACTCGCACCCGGTGCAGGCGCGACCGGCTTGCCTTCCAATGCGGCGCGCGCACGTGCAGCTTCCTCGGCGCGCGCGCTGGCCGCCAGTTCGGCATCGGACATCTGCACTTCCTTGCCGGGCAGCAAGGTATAGAAGTCGTACTGGGTCTGCGCATCGCCCGGCTTGGCCTGCGGCTTGGGCGGTTGCGCGCTGGGCTTGGGCAGCTCGGCCGGCGTATCCACGTCGGCATCGGCCACCGGCTCGGGCTGTGCGTCGGGGTTGGCGCGCGGGCCTACGCGCAGGAAGCCGTCGCCGTCCTTCTTGAACAGGTTGGGCGCGGCCAGAAAGATCACTGCCGCAATCGCAGCGCCCGCCACCAACCACACCCAACCGGGGGTGCCATTGCTGGTGTTGCGTCGCGCCTGACTCTTACCGCGTCGTGCTGCCATCTACCACTTCTCCGAATCACGTCGTTGCGGGCCATGCGGCCCGGCTTACATCTTTTCTGGGGCGCTGACGCCAAGCAGTTCCAGGCCGTTGGCGAGCACCTGTTGCGTGGCGACGGCGAGGGTGAGCTTGGCGTCGCGCTCTGCGGCATCGTCCACCAGCAGTTTGGTGTTGTGATACCACGTGTGGAAGGCGTGCGCCAATTCACGCAGGTATTGCGCGATCTGGTACGGCTCCAGCGTCTGCCCGGCGATTTCCACCACCTCCGCATAGCGCGACAGCTCGACCATGACGTTGAGCGAATGCTCGTCGTCCAGGCGCGCCAGCTCGGCCAGTCCATGCGCCTGCTCGTACTTGTAGCCCTTCTCCTGCGCCTGCCGCAGCACGCTGCAGACGCGGGCATGCGCGTACTGCACGTAGAACACCGGGTTGTCGTTGCTCTGCTGCCGGGCCAGGTCGATGTCGAAGGTGAGCTGCGAGTCGGGCTTGCGCGCGATCAGGAACCAGCGCACCGCATCGGCGCTGGTTTCCTCGATCAGATCGCGCAGGGTGACGTAGCTGCCGGCACGCTTGGACAGTTTCACTTCCTCGCCGCCGCGCATCACCGTGACCATCTGGTGCAGCACGTACTCCGGCCAGCCTTGCGGGATGCCCAGTTCCAGCGCCTGCAGGCCGGCGCGCACGCGCGTCAGCGAGCCGTGGTGATCGGCCCCCAGCTCGGTGATCGCGCGCTCGTAGCCGCGCTGCCACTTGGTCAGGTGGTAGGCCACGTCCGGCACGAAGTAGGTGTAGGTGCCGTCGGACTTGCGCATCACCCGGTCCTTGTCGTCGCCGAAGTCGGTGGACTTCAACCACAACGCACCGCCTTCCTCGTAGGTATGGCCGGAGGCGATCAGCTTCTGCACCGCCTCTTCGACCTTGCCGTCCTTGTACAGCGAGCTTTCCAGGAAATAGATATCGAAATCGACGCGGAACGCGGCCAGGTCGTGGTTCTGCTCGTTACGCAGGTAGGCCACGGCGAAGCGGCGGATCGCGTCGAAATCGGCAGGGTCCTTGCCGCCGGTGACCAGGTGGCCTTCCAGGTCGACGGTGTCGCCAGCCAGGTAGGCGGTGGCCACATCGGCGATGTAGTCGCCGCGGTAGCCGTTCTCCGGCCAGCCGTCGCTGTCGGGGGTGAGCCCCTGCGCGCGCGCCTGCACCGACAGGGCCAGGTTCTCGATCTGCACGCCGGCATCGTTGTAGTAGAACTCGCGCTTGACGTTCCAGCCGTTGGCATCGAGCACGCGCGCCAGGCTGTCGCCGATCGCCGCGGCGCGGCCGTGGCCGACGTGCAGCGGGCCGGTCGGGTTGGCCGAGACGTATTCCACGCCCACCGAGCGGCCGTTGCCGGCCAGCCCGCGGCCGTAGTCGTGGCCCTGCTTGAGCACATGCGCCACTTCGCGCTGGTAGGCGGTGGGGGCGAGGTGGAAGTTGATGAAGCCCGGGCCGGCGATCTCCACCTTGGCCACGTCGTCGCTGGCCGGCAATGCGGCGACCAGCGCCTGGGCCAGCGCGCGCGGGTTGCTGCGCGCCGGCTTGGCCAGCAGCATCGCGGCATTGGTGGCGAAGTCGCCGTGCTCGCGCGTCTTGGGCCGCTCGACCACAAAATCCGGCGGCAGGGTGTCGGCAGGCAGGGTACCGTTGGCGCGCAAGGCTTCAATGCCTTGGCCGATCAGTGCGCGGAGTTGGGCTTTCACGTGGGATCTGCTTGGAACGAAACCACCGATTTTACCCGACCGCGCGCCCCGGGGTCGGGCCGATGGTTCAGGTCACCGCCGCGCGCTCATCCCAGCCAGCCGCGCTCGGCCAGCGAGACCGGACGCCCGTCGCCGATCACGAAGTGGTCCAGCAGGCGGATATCCACCAGCTCAAATGCATCCAGCAGGCGCCGGGTGACCGCGCGGTCGGCCTCGGACGGCTCCGGATTGCCTGAAGGGTGGTTGTGCCCGACGATCACCGCCGCGGCATTGTGCAGTAGCGCCCGCCGCACCACTTCGCGCGTGTGGATGTCGGCCCCGTCGATGGTGCCGGTGAACACTTCCTCGAAGGCGATGGCGTGATGGCGGGTGTCCAGGTACAGCACCGCGAACACCTCGTAGGGGCGCGCACGCAGCCGCTGCGAAAAGTAGCGGCCGACGCTGGGCGGGTCGCTGAGCGCGTCGCCGCGTTCCAGTGCGCTCAGCAGGTGGCGGTGCGCCAGTTCCAGCGCCGCACTGAGCTTGCAGGCCGAGGCCGGACCCAGGCCGGGCAGGCGCGCCAGGGCGGGCGCCGTGTGATCCAGCAGCACGCGCAGCGGGCCGTGGCGCAGCAGCAGATTGCGTCCGGTCTGGACGGCGTCCTGGCCGCGCAGGCCGGAGCCGACAAAGATCGCCAGCAGCTCGGCATCGGACAGGGCAGGCGCCCCGCGCGCCAGCAGTTTCTCGCGCGGGCGTTCGTGGGTGGGCCAGTCGTGAATGTGCATATGGCGAGATTGCCGGTGCTCATCGCTCACGCCTATCAGGCCGGACGGGGGCATCGGCTAATCTAGTTGTCCTTGTAACCGTAGGACGACTCCGACGTGATCGGCTCCACTCAGGCCCGCCCCCTGGACGGACAGCGCTTGCTGCTGTGCGTCGGCGGAGGCATTGCCGCTTACAAATCGCTCGAACTGGTCCGTCGCCTGCGCGACGCCGGTGCGCAGGTGCAGGTCGCCATGACCAGCGGCGCGCAACAATTCGTCACCCCGCTCAGCTTCCAGGCACTGTCCGGGCAGCCCACCCGCACCACGTTGTGGGACAGCGCCGCCGAGCAGGCGATGGGACATATCGAACTGGCGCGTTGGGCCGATCAGGTGATCGTCGCCCCGGCTACCGCCGACCTGCTGGCGCGGCTGGCGCACGGCCTGGCCGACGATCTGGTCAGCACGCTGTGCCTGGCCACCACCGCGCCGCTGACCGTTGCCCCGGCAATGAACCACCGCATGTGGCTGCACCCGGCCACGCAGGCGAACGTGGCGACCCTGTCCGCGCGCGGCGTGCGCGTGGTCGGTCCCGAGGACGGCCCGCTGGCCGAAGGCGAGTCCGGCCCCGGCCGGCTGGCCGAGCCGGCGGCGATCATCGCCGCCCTGGCCGGCGGTGCCGGCAGCGCCGCGCCGCTCGCCTCCAAGGCTGCTGCCGCCCCGGCGTTCGTGCCCAGCAGCGCGCAACTGGACGGCCTGTGCATCGTGATCAGCGCCGGCCCCACCTTCGAGGACCTGGACCCGGTGCGCTACGTGGGCAACCGCAGCAGCGGCAAGATGGGCTATGCCCTGGCCGCTGCCGCTGCCAGCCAGGGCGCCGACGTGGTACTGGTCAGCGGCCCGGTGCACCAGACCACCCCGGCCGGGGTGCGGCGGATCGACGTGCGTTCGGCTGCGCAGATGCGCGATGCGGTGCTGGGCGCGTTCCCGGCCGACATCTACATCGGCGCCGCCGCAGTGGCTGACTACACCCCCAAGCGGGTGGTCGCGCAGAAGATCAAGAAGACCGGCGAGACGCTGACCCTGGAGCTGGTGCGCACCCCGGACATCCTGGCCGAGGTCGCCGCGCAGACCGGCGCGCTGAAGCTGGTGGTCGGCTTTGCCGCTGAAACGCACGACGTGGAGCATTACGCGCGTGGCAAGCTGGCCGCCAAGCGGCTGGACCTGATCATCGCCAACCAGGTGGGGATCGAGGGCGGCGGCTTCGAAAGCGACAACAACGCCGCCACCGCCTACTGGCAGGGCGGCGAGCGCGCCTTCCCCAGCAGCAGCAAGACCGAACTGGCCGACCAGCTGTTGGCCCTGATCGCGGAGAGATTGCAGGCATGAGCACCCCGACCCAGTCCTTGCAGGTGAAGCTGCTCGACCCGCGCTTTGGCGATCTGTGGCCGCTGCCGGCCTACGCCACCGACGCCAGCGCCGGCATGGACCTGCGCGCCGCGCTGGAAGCGCCGATGACGCTGGAACCGGGCGATGCGGCGCTGATTCCCAGCGGCATCGCCATCCATCTGGCCGACCCGCAGCTGTGCGCGGTGATCCTGCCGCGCTCGGGCCTGGGCCATCGCCACGGCATCGTGCTCGGCAACGGCACCGGGCTCATCGATGCCGATTACCAGGGGCCGCTGCTGATCAGCACCTGGAATCGCGGCCGTGAGGCCTTCACCATCGAGCCGGGCGACCGCATCGCACAGCTGGTGATCCTGCCGATCGTGCGCGTGGGCTTGCAAGTGGTGGATACTTTCGTCGACAGCGCGCGGGGAGCGGGTGGATTCGGCCACACCGGCGTGCGCTGACGGGGGACGTCACATGAGCAAGGCGAACGAGCGCAGGCAGTCGATGTCCAGCGTGCGTACGAGTGGTCCGGTGTTGGGGGGGGTGTTGGTGCTGCTGGCTGCCTGGTTCGGCTGGAGCAGCTATGCGCAATGGCGCCAGGATGCGGTTGCGCAGGAGCTGGAACAGGCGCGCGACCGCGCCGTGCAGGACATCAGCCGGGCCATGGCCCAGCAGGCCAGCCAGCTCGACGCCGTGCTCAAGCAACCGCAGGTCATCGCCGCGTTGGCCAATGGCGACGCGCTTGCGGCTGCTTCGAGCATCCGCGAGCGCTTCAAGGGCGCCGAGGATGTGCAGGTCCTGTCCGGCGACCTCACCGCCGCCTACGACAATCCCAAGGACTTCGGCTACGCGCGGCTGAGCCTGCTCGAGTCGGCACTGGTGGCCGAGCGTGCGCAGGTGCACGTGGTGCGCGATGCCAAGCAGGTCCGTCTCGGCGTGGCGGCAGCGGTGCGCCTGGGCGCGCAACCGGCGGTGGCGTACGCGCGGCTGCCGTTGTTGCGTCTGACCGGCCCGCTGGATGCGATCGTAGTGCCCGGCAGTGCGTACCTGGCCTTGCGCCAGGGCAGCTACAACGTCGCCCAGCAGGGCGATCTGGTGCTGGCCGATGCTGCCGAAACCCTGGCCAGGCCACTGGGTAACAGCGGCCTGCGCGTGGCCGCCGCGGTGCCGCAGCGCGATGACGGCCCGCTGGGTCTGGGCGCCGTGGGCTGTGCGATCGTGGCCGCGCTGCTGCTCGTCATCGCCGTGCTGTTGGTGCTGGCCAGCCGTGGCCGCGTCGCCTTGCCGCGTCGCCGCGTGTCCGGCGAGCCGACCGCCGACGAACCCACCTTCAGCCAGAGCCTGCAGCACGACGCCAGCCTCGCCAGCCAGGCGCGCGCGCTGGAGGCAGATGCGCCGCCCTCACCGCCAGCGCTGGTACCGGCCGTGCAGGTCGCCAGCGAGATGTTCCGCGCTTACGACATCCGCGGCGTGGTCGGCAAGGATCTCAATCCCGGCGTCGCCGCGTTGATCGGCCAGGCCATCGGCAGCGTGATGCAGGCGCAGGGCCTGCGCGAGGTGGTGGTCGGCCGCGATGGGCGGCTATCGGGCCCGGAGCTCGCCAATGGCCTGATCGACGGCCTGCGCCGCGCCGGCTGCCAGGTGATCGACATCGGCCTGGCGCCCACTCCAGTGGTGTATTTCGGCGCCTACGAACTGCGCGCCGGCAGCTGCGTGGCGGTCACCGGCAGCCACAATCCGCCCGACTACAACGGCTTCAAGATCGTGATCGGTGGCGAGACCCTGTCCGGAGCGGCGATCGCCGAACTGCACCAGCGCATCAACGAAGGCCGCCTGCACACTGCGGCAACGCCTGGCGATCTGGAACAGCGCGACATCAGCGACGCCTACATCCAGCGCATCGCCGACGACGTGCAGCTGGACCGCCCGATCAAGGTGGTGGTGGATGCCGGCAACGGCGTGGCCGGCGATATCGCACCGCGCCTGCTAGAAGCGATCGGCGCCGAGGTCATCCCGCTGTACTGCGAGATCGACGGCACCTTCCCCAATCATCATCCCGATCCGAGCGAGCCGCACAACCTCGACGACCTGGTCAAGATGGTGCAGCGCTTCGATGCCGATATCGGCGTGGCCTTCGATGGCGATGCCGATCGTCTGGGCGTGGTCACCAAGCAGGGTGCCATGGTGTTCCCGGACCGTCTGCTGATGCTGTTCGCCGCCGATGTGCTGCAGCGCAATCCCGGCGCGCTGGTGATCTACGACGTCAAGTGCACCGGCAAGTTGTCCGATCACGTGCTGCGCAACGGCGGCAGCCCGTTGATGTGGAAGACCGGGCATTCGTTGATCAAGGCCAAGATGCGCGAGACCGACGCCGAACTGGCCGGCGAGATGAGCGGGCACTTCTTCTTCAAGGAGCGCTGGTACGGCTTCGACGATGGCATCTATGCGGCCGCACGCCTGCTGGAAATCCTGGCCCAGCGCGAGGAAACCCCGTCGGAGGTGTTGGACGCCCTGCCCGAAAGCGTGTCCACGCCGGAAATCAAGGTGCCGGTGGACGGCGATGCGCACGCGCTGGTCGCGCGCTTTGTCGAGCGTGCCCAGGCTGGCGAGGAATCGCCGTTCGAATCGGCGCGGCTGTCGACGATCGACGGGCTGCGTGCGGACTTCGCCGACGGCTGGGGCCTGGTGCGTGCCTCCAACACCACGCCGATCCTGGTGCTGCGCTTCGAGGCCGATACCGAAGACGCACTGCAGCGGATTCGCGGATTGTTCCGCAGCCAGTTGCAGGCCCTGCTGCCGGATCATCCACTGGAATTTTGACCGGCCGGTGCGTCACGGGCGACTGCCCTGCCGGCTTACCGCCAGGGCAGGTCGCGTCGCCACAGCTGCCGACCACACCGTGCTCGGCGCAGGCAGATGCAGGCCATCACCGCAGCGCGCGGCCCGCTCCGACAGGCGTAGGCGGTCGACCTCAGACGTCGCCCGAACAGACGCCGCTCGACGTCAGACGTTGGTCGAGCAGGCGCCGCGCGACGTCAACGTTGATCAGGCAGACGTCGCTCGCACAGATATCCCGCAAGGCTGACAGGCGAAGACGCGGGTCGGTCTTTCCGGCTCAAGCCAGACGAATGCACGCGATCACGGTCACCTGCCTTCCGGACCCGGCATACGTGCGCGATCATCAGGCGCTGCAATCGCGGCGCCGTGTGCAGCGTGGTCATGCAACAGCCAGACCGCATCCCAGTACGGATACCCACCGATCTGCGCGGCCAGCCCTGCGCGTACTGGCAACGCCACCAGCGCGCGCGCGAACTGTCGGTGGTCCTCAGTGGGCGCAAGCGCCGATGCCTGCATCTGCGGCTGCCACACCGTCCCGCCACGGCCGCGCGCGCGATTGACCGCCTCGGCAGCCGCCTGTCGTGCGACCGCAGCCAGTTGCAGCAGCGCAGCCTTGCCCGGCGCCTGCAATAGCGCACACCAACTGTCCGGCAGCAGCACCCAGCACAGCAACTGCGCACCCTGCCAATGACCGGCCGCCGCAAGATTGGCCGCTGCCGCTCGCGCGCAACGCCAGTCGGCAAACAACGGCACCTGCTGATGCGTGTACAGCCGCAGGTGCCAATGCGCCGCAATCGGCGTCGACTCGGACAACGGACGATGGAGGAGCGCGCTGGACATAGGCAAAGCATGCCGATGAGCAAACAGCCGCGGCATCGGCCACGCGCCTCATTCCAGGTCGGTAACCAGCGCATCGCGACGTACGAAAAAACGCGTTGACCCCAGCTAGCGAGCCCCTGCCGTTATCCACTGAAAGCAGAGCCAGTGCAGCACGCTCAATCCAGCTCAGCTACGCAGCCAGCATCGCCTCAAAGCCCGGAAACGTCGAGCAGGAGTGCCGCACTTACGAATCTCCAATCCCCACTCCCCAATCCCCAATCCCCAATCCCAGCTCAATGCACCGCCCGATCCCGCCTCCAGCCGCGATGCTTCACATCCAGATACAGGCTGTAGAACGCGGTGAACGCCGGAAACAGGTTCTGCAGCACGCCCACCGAATCCTGCTTGGCCGAGAACACGAAGTAGCTCAGCGTCATCAGGCTGCCGACCACGCTCATGTACCAGAACATGCGCGGGATCACCGGCTTGCCGGCGCGCTTGGAAGCGACGAATTGCACCAGCCAGCGGCCGCCGAACATCAGTGCGCCCACATAGCCGATCAGCTTCCAGCCGGTGACATGCAGCCCGGTCCAGTACAGCCAGGTCAGCGGTTGATCCAGCCAATGCAGTTCCATCAGCGCTCCTGCACCACGGTGCGCTTGCTGCGGGTGATCAACCAGGCCACGCCGCGCAGGTCGCGGATGCCGACCAGCGCGCGATTGAGGTTGTTGTACTTGGACACGCCGGCGGTGCGATGGCGGTGATGCACGGGTACGCTCACCGTGCGCCAGCCGGCACGCTGCATCAATGCCGGCAGATAGCGGTGCATATGATCGAAGTAGGGCAGGTCCAGGAACGCCTCGCGCTCGAACAGCTTGATGCCACAGCCGGTATCGGGGGTGTTGTCGTGCAGCATGCGCGAACGGATCGCGTTGGCCCACTTGCTGGCCCAGCGCTTGGACCCCGAATCCTGGCGGTTGACCCGCCAGCCGGCGAACAGCTTCACCTGCGGCTCGGCACTGGCGCGGGCGGTCAGCAGCTTGGGAATGTCGGCTGGGTCGTTCTGGCCGTCGCCGTCGAGCGTGGCGATCCAGCTCGCACGCGCGGCCTTGACGCCATTGCGCACCGCCGTGCTCTGGCCGCTCTGGGTCACGTGATGCAACACGCGCAGTTCCGGCGTGGTGGTCTTCAGGCCTTGCAGCACCGCCAGGGTGTCGTCGCGCGAGTGGTCGTCGACATAGACGATCTCGAACGCCACCAGCCCGCGCAAGGCGGCGACGATTTCGCCGACCAGGGCGGCGACGTTGTCGCGCTCGTTGAACACCGGGACGACGACGGAAAGCTGGGGTTGGCTCATGGATTCGTGGTGCCAGATGAAGGCTGAGCGAAAAAGATCGCGCATTGTGCCCTGACTGTCTGAGTCAGGCATGAAGCGAACCTGTGCCCTAGGCGCGCTCACCGAAATAACTGCGGCACCAGTCCACCACCTGCGGCAGGCCGTGCTCGACCGGGGTGGCCGGCTCGAAGCCGAAGGCGGCGTGCGCGCGCTGCGTATCGGCCATGGTGCGGATCATGTCGCCTGGCTGCATTGGCCGGTAGACCTTCTCGGCCGGGCGCCCGGCGGCCTGGGCAATCACGTCGATGAAGTATTCCAGCTCCACCGGGGTGTGGTTGCCCAGGTTGAACACCCGGTGCGGCACCGGCTCGCCGCTGGGTGTGTCCAGCGCGCCCAGCACGCCGGCCACGATGTCGTCGACGAAGGTGAAGTCGCGCTGCATCCTGCCGTGGTTGAACACCTCGATCGGCCGCCCCGCCAGCACCGCGCGGCTGAAGATCAGCGGCGCCATGTCCGGCCGGCCCCACGGCCCGTACACGGTGAAGAACCGCAGCCCGGTTGCGCGCAGGCCGTACAGCTGCGCATAGGTATAGCCCATCAGTTCGTTGGCGGCCTTGGTCGCCGCATACAGCGAGCGCGGCTGGTCCACGCGCTGGTCTTCGGAAAACGGCGGGGTGGCCGAGTCGCCGTACACCGAACTGCTCGAGGCATACACCAGGTGCTGCACGCCCCGATGCCGGCACAGCTCGAGCATGTTGACGAAGCCGACCAGGTTGCTGTCGACGTAGGCGGACGGGTTTTCCAGCGAGTAACGCACCCCGGCCTGCGCGGCCAGATGCACCACGCGCGTGGGCCGGATCTGGTCGAACAACGCGGCCAGGCCGTCGCGGTCGGTCAGGTCCAGCGTGCGGATGTCGATGCCCGGGCACAGCGCCGCCACCCGGTCGCGCTTGAGCTGCGGGTCGTAGTAGCTGTTGTAGTTGTCCAGGCCCATCACCGACTCACCGCGCGCAGCCAGCGCGCGGCAGGTGTAGGCCCCGATGAAACCGGCGGCGCCGGTGACGAGAATGGTCATTGCAGTGGTCCTGGAGATATCGGAAGCGGGCGGGCAGGTGGCGCTCAGAACAGCCCGAAGCGCTTTTTGGCGACGTTGACGCGATCGAGCGCAATGATGTCCCCAATCCCCTTGGCATCGAAGCGATCCAGCAGCGCATCGCTGCCGTCCTTCAGTTTCAGCGCCATCTCCTCCGGGTACAGCGGCACCACCGTCATGAACACGATGGTCTTGTCGGCATCGATGGCCAGGCGCGCAAATCCCTCGGGCGTGCTCACCGGCGGCAGCACGATGGCGCCGTCGAAGCGCACGCCGGGTGCGTAGGGTTCGGCCGGGTGGCCATTGGGAATGGTGTGGCCGAAGCCCAGCCAGGTCTCGAACTTGTGCGGCAGCCGGGCCAGGGTCTTGAGCAGGCGGACCGGCCAGTAGTGGCGCAGGTCTTCGAAGTCGCACTGGTCCATCGGCCAATCGGCGGGCAGGCTCAGCATCAGCTCCATGTACTGCGGCGCTTCCACGCCCTCGGGCAGGGTCATCGGCCGGTCGCTCATGCCCGAGGTCACCAGCCGCAGGTACGGGACATCCGCAGTGGCGGGCACCACATGCACGTCCAAATGCACGGCGTCGGAAATGATTTCGTGCAGCACGGCCGAGATCGGCCCCAGGTGCTGCTCGATATGTGCGCTGATCTGCTCGATGCAGTCGCCGCCGTGTGCCGGCTCGAATGCCTTTTCCTGCGCGTGCAGCATCAGCGTGCTGCCGCCGGGGCTGATCTGGTCGTCTTCAGTGCTCATGGGTTGCTCCGGTTGATGGCCGCACCTGATCGCATGCGCGCACTCACCCCAGACTGAGCGGTGCTTCGCTGGCCAGGGTTGCCTTGCGTTCGGCGCTGAACGCCCACCAGGGCCGTGGCGCCTCGCCTTGCATGAAGCGCGTGATCGACAGGAACACGTCGATCACGCAGGGGTCGTGCAGCACGCCGGTGCGCAGACACAGCTGCGCATACATGTCGTAGGCATCGCGACCGCGCAGTTGCGCGGCAACCCGGATGCCGATCCGCTGCAGATCCTTTTCGCAGGCCGGCCCCACGTTCGGCAGGTCGGTCAGATGCAGCAGGTGCTTGCGATCGACCTTGGCGGGATTCATTGCCGGGGATGCTCCTGGTGCGGGTGCACAGGCTCAGCTGCGCTGCAGGCGCAGGCGTTCGAGCACGCCGTCCAGCGTGTCCAGGTCGGTGTAGTGGATCACCAGCTTGCCCTTGCCGCCGCGGCCGTGGTTGAACACCACCTTGGTGCCCAGCGATTCGGACAGTTCGGTTTCCAGCGAGGCGATATCGGCCTGCGGCGCAGCGGCGGCCGGCTTGCCCTTGCGCAGGGCACCGGGCACCTTGCCGGCGGCGAACTGCTGCGCACGGTGTTCGACCTCGCGCACCGACCAGCCCTGGTCGGCCGCTTCCTGCGCCAGCTTGCTGGCCAGCTCCGGCGCCAGGGTGAGCAGCGCACGCGCATGGCCCATTTCCAGGCGTCGGGTTTCCAGCAGCACGCGGATCGCCACCGGCAATTCCAGCAGCCGCAGCAGGTTGGACACCGACGCACGCGAGCGGCCCACCGCACCGGCGGCCTCGGCGTGGGTCAGCGAAAATTCGTCGATCAAGCGCTGCAGCGCCTGCGCTTCTTCCAGCGGGTTGAGGTCTTCGCGCTGGATGTTCTCGATCAGCGCCATCGCGATGACGGTGCGGTCGTCCAGCTCGCGCACCACCACCGGGACTTCGCTCAGCCCGGCCAGCTGCGAGGCGCGCCAGCGACGTTCGCCGGCCACGATCTCGAACTGCCCCGGTGCCAACTCGCGCGCCACGATCGGCTGGATCACCCCCTGCGCCTTGATCGACTCCGCCAGCTCGGCCAGCTTGACCTCGTCCATCTCCTTGCGCGGCTGGTACTTGCCCGGCTGCAATTGGGTGACCGGCAACCGGCGCAGGCTGTCTCCCGGCTGCAAGGCTTCCTCGCTGGCCGCGCTTGGCGCCGCGGCGGCGGCCGCGCCCTTCGGCCCCAGCAGCGCTTCCAGGCCACGGCCCAGGCCGCGCTTCTTTGCGGGGATCGGCTTGTTCATCAGACGGTCTCCACGGGCCGGTAGGCCTTGTTGCGGTCGTTCTGGCGGCGCACGATTTCGCCGGCCAGCCCCAGGTAGGCCACGCCACCGCGCGAGGTGCGGTCGTAACCGACGATGCTCTGGCCATGGCTGGGCGCCTCGGCCAGGCGCACGTTGCGCGGCACGATGGTGCGGAACACCTTGTCGCCGAAATGCTCGGTCAGCTCGGCCGACACCGCATTGGCCAGGTTGTTGCGGATGTCGAACATCGTGCGCAGCACGCCTTCGATTTCCAGCGCCGGATTGAGATTGGCGCGCAACGCCTCAATGGTTTCCAGCAGCGCGGTCAGTCCTTCCAGCGCGTAGTACTCGCACTGCATCGGCACGATGATCGAATCGGCCGCGGTCAGGGCATTGAGCGTCAGCAGCGACAACGCCGGCGGGCAGTCGATCAGGATGAAGTCGTACTCGTCGCGGATCGGCGCCAGGGCGCGCTTGAGCCGCTGCTCGCGCTCGCCCTGATCCATCAGCTGGATCTCGGCAGCGGTCAGGTCGATGTTGCCCGGCAGCAGGTCGAAGCCTTCCGGCGCGGTGACGCGGATTTCGGCGGCGGTGTTTTCGCCCAGCAACAGGTCGCAGGTCGAGGCGGCCACATCGCGCTTGTCGATGCCGCTGCCCATGGTCGCGTTGCCCTGCGAGTCCAGATCCACCAGCAACACACGCTTGGGCGCGCGCGCCAGGCCGGCCGCCAGATTGACCGCGGTCGTGGTCTTGCCGACGCCGCCTTTCTGGTTGGCAATGGCGATGATCCGGGCCATGCGGGAGAGCCTCGTGGGCAGGGAGTAAGACCGGCCATTATGCGGGCAGGGCGTCGGATCGGGAAATGCCACCCGCCGCAGTGCGCTGCACGGGCGGGAATGACGGCTGCGCCGGTCAGCCGGTTGGCGCCGCGCCGGCCGGCGGCTCCTTCATCGCCCGATAGCGCTGCAGGATGTCGGCGATCTCGCCGTCCAGCGCCACCCGTTGCTGCTCGAAGCTGGTCTGCAGACGCAATTGCGCCATCAGCTCGCGATGGCGTTGCTGGATGTCGGCGGCCAGCTTGTCGGCCACCGCCTGGCCGGCCAGTTCGCGGTCGCCGGCGCTGCGCAGCATGCTGGCCAGCCCTTCGCGCAGGCTGGTCACGTTGAAGCGCGCGGTGTGGATGTTGTTGTCGACGATGGCGATGCGCTCGTTGAAGACCCGGCGCAGGTCGTCCTCGCTCTGGTAGGACATCAACATCGCCTGGTCGGTGCGCTGGCGCATCTGCTCGGCGGCCAGGTCGGCCTGGCGTTGCTGCTCGCTGGCGGCTGCTGCGGCGCGCTCGTCGCTGTTCATGGCGCGCTGCACCTCGGCGCTGCGCAGGCCGCTCTTGGCGTTGAATTCGTCACGCGCCTGATTGACCGCTTCCGGCGGCAGCGTATCGCTGCACACCCGGGCGCCGTTCTGGTTCCAGCAATACAGCTTCTTCGCGGCCGGCTTGTCCTGCGCAATGGCAGGTGCGGCGGCCACGGCTGCCGCAACGGCGGCGAGTAACGCCAAACGGGTGTGTCTCGGCATCATCGCAGCCCCCTGTCGCCTGCCGTCAGCCTGTGGTGTCGGTGCCGTAGCGGCCACGATAGGCCAGCAGCGGTTCCCGGAAGCCCACAAGGTCGGCGTTTCCTGCCGCAAAAGCAAGCAGGTCGCCCAGGTTGGCCACCGCGATCACCGGGATGCCGGCCTCGGCCGCCACCGCCTGCGCAGCCGAGCGGCGATCCTGCTCGGAGGCGATCTCCTGCCGGTCCAGCGCCACCACGATCCCGGACGGAATGCCGCCGGCGCCACGGATGATGCCCAGCGCCTCGCGGATCGCGGTGCCGGCGGTGATCACGTCGTCGACGATCAACACCTTGCGGCCCTCAAGCGGCGCACCGATCAGGCTGCCGCCCTCGCCATGGTCCTTGGCTTCCTTGCGGTTGAACGCCAGCGGCAGGTCGCGCCCGCGTCCGGCATAGGCGCAGGCCAGTGCGGTCGCCAGCGGGATGCCCTTGTAGGCCGGCCCGAACAACAGATCGAACTCCACCCCGGCCGCGTCGATCGCATCGGCGTAGCACTGCGCCAGCTGCGCAGTCTTGGCGCCCGAATCGAAGCGCCCGGCATTGAAGAAATACGGGCTGAGCCGCCCGGACTTGAGCGTGAACTCGCCAAAGCGCAGGGCATCGGCGCCCAGGGCCAGCTGCAGGAAACGGGTGCGGTGGTCGGTCATGGTGACGAGATTGGGGAATGGGGATTCGGGATTGGAAAGCATAGCCGGTCGCGCCTTGCGGCATCCGCTGATGCGGTACGCTTTCCCGAATCTCCAATCCCCATTCCCGAATCCCGGCTCTTCATTCATGCGCATCATCAGTTTCAACGCCAACGGCCTGCGCTCGGCCGTCACCAAGGGTTTCTTCGAGTGGTTCGCCGACCAGGACGCCGACGTGCTGTGCGTGCAGGAGACCAAGGCCCAGGAGCATCAGCTGGCCGGTCCTAAGTTCCTGCCCACCGGCTACAAGGCCTGGTTCCGCGATGCCAGCACCAAGAAGGGCTACAGCGGCGTGGCCATCTACAGCAGGCACGAGCCCGATGAAGTGCGCACCGCGCTGGGCTGGCCCGAGTTCGACGAAGAAGGCCGCTATGTCGAAGCGCGCTTCGGCAACCTCAGCGTGGTCTCCTTCTATATCCCGTCCGGCTCGTCGGGCGAGTTGCGGCAGGGCTACAAGTTCCAGGTGATGGAATGGCTGCGGCCGATCCTGGAGCAGTGGCTGGCCAGTGGCCGGCAGTACGTGCTGTGCGGCGACTGGAACATCGTGCGCTCGGCGCTGGACATCAAGAACTGGAAGTCCAACCAGAAGAATTCCGGCTGCCTGCCGCCCGAGCGCGACTGGCTCAACGGCCTGTGTGCCGATGCGCTGGAAGACGCCAACGCCGCCAGCGGCCGCGGCTGGGTCGATACCTACCGCGTGCTGCATCCCCAGGGCCAGGACTACACCTGGTGGAGCAACCGCGGCGCGGCGCGCACCAACAACGTCGGTTGGCGCATTGACTACCAACTGGTCACCCCCGGCCTGCGCGACAAGGTGAAGGCCTGCTCCATCTACCGCGAGCAGCGCTTCTCCGACCACGCGCCGTACATCGTGGATTACGCGGAGTGAGTGAGGTCATCAAGCCACGTCGGCGCTGGCAGCAAGTACTGACTAACCTGCGCCAGCGCAAAGTGCTGGCGATGCTGCTGCTGGGCTTCAGTTCCGGTCTGCCGTTGTATCTGGTTGGCAACACGCTCGGCTTCTGGATGCGCAAGCAAGGCATCGAGCTGGACACGATCGGTTTCCTGTCCTGGGTGGGCCTGGCTTACACCATGAAGTTCTTGTGGGCACCGATTGTCGACAAGACAGACGTGCCGCTGCTGGGCCGATTGGGACGCCGCCGCGGCTGGATGCTGCTATCGCAGGCGGTCGTGGCGACGGGCCTGGTCGGCATGGCGCTGGTCCAGCCCAAGGGTGGCCAGATACTGGTGATGGGCGTCGCCTGGGAACACTTGGTAGTGTTCGGCGTGATGGCGGTGATGGTTGCCTTTGCCTCCGCTACCCAGGACATCGTCATCGACGCATGGCGCATTGAAAGTGCCGACAATAGTGAACAGCTCGGCCTGCTGACGTCTGCGTCGGCACTAGGCTACCGCTCGGCCCTGTTAGTCACCGATGCGCTGATCCTGATCATCGCCGCACGCGTCGGCTGGCAAGTGTCCTACGAAGTCATGGCGGCGCTGATGGTGCTGGGTGTGATCGCCGTAACGATGGCAGGTGAGCCTGCCCGCGAAGTCATCGCCGTACAAGCGCAGGCTGCGTCGCTATGGACGCCGCGAGGGCTGTTCGACGCCATCGCCGGGCCCTTTCTCGCCTTCATTCGTGAGCACCGCAGTGGTGCAATCCTGATCCTGGTGGCCATCAGCGTCTATCGCATGGCCGATTTCGTGATGGGGCCGATGGCCAACCCGTTCTACGTCGACCTCGGCTTGTCCGAGGATACCGTCGGTGCCATCCGTGGCTCGGTGGGTCTGGTTGCCACGTTCGTCGGCATTGCAGCGGCCGGTTTGGTCTCCGTGCGATGGGGAGTGCTTGCGACCTTGATGGCTGGTGCAGTATTGGGTCCCTGTTCGAATCTGGCATTTGCATGGCTGGCCTATGTCGGGCCGGACACAAGCAAATTTGCAGTGGCGATGGCAATCGATAACTTCGCCAACGGCTTTGCCGGAACCGCGCTGATCGCCTACATGTCCAGCCTCACGAGTTTTGGCTATACCGCAACTCAGTACGCTTTACTGAGCTCGTTCTATGCCATGCCGGGCAAGGCCCTGAAAGGCTTCTCGGGCTGGTCGGTCCAGGCACTGTCACAGGGACGAAGCCTGCTGGAAGGGTATGCCTTGTTCTTCGTCGGGACAGCGCTGGTTGCGATCCCCGTAGTGATATTGTGCGGGATGCTTATCCTGCAGCAGCGTCGGCACGCTGCCGCAGCTTGACGGTTGCAGGTGGACCCGGCGCTGCGGGATGATCATCCAACGCGCCGGAGACCTTGCGAATAGGGAGTAGGCATGACCGATCTGGTGTTGCGGGACATCGATCCATTGCTGGTGGACAGGATCCGTCGCATCTCCGTCGCTCGCGGCTGGACCCAGCACCAGACCGTGATGCATCTGCTCGAACAGGGCCTGTTCGCCAGCGAATACGAAGTCACCGGCGGCCTGCAACACCCGGAAGTCGATGCCCTGGCCGAAGCGATTGCCGCGCTCAAGGCGCTGCCGGCGGGGAATAGTCCGTAGCTGCAAACGGTCAGCCAGCGCTGCCTCGCGTGCGAATCCATCCGGCGCGAGGATGTTGCGACTGCGGGCGCTCGCAACTGATCCAGGCCTGTCACGCCGGATGGATCGCTCCCAGCAACCGCGGCCCGGCCGCCCCGGTCACCGACGGCAGATTGGCGGCCCGGCCTGCGAGCAGCTCCGCGGCCAACCATGCGAACCCCATCGCCTCCAGATAGTCCGGATCCAGCCCATGCCGCGCGCTGGATTCCACCACCACGCCCGGCAGTCGCGCCGCCAGTCGTGCCATCAATACCGGATTGCGCACCCCGCCACCGCACACCAGCACCCGGCGGGTATCGGGCTGCAGCCGCAGCAACGCGTCGGCGACACTGGCCGCGGTCAGTTCGAGCAGGGTCGCCTGCACATCGGCCGCAGACAGCGCCACGTCTCCCAGCGACCGCATCGCCTGCATCGCCCAGTCCAGATGGAACTGTTCGCGCCCGGTGCTCTTGGGCGGCGCCAGCGCAAACCAAGGGTCGGCCAGCAACGCCTGCAGCAGTGGGGTATCGACGCGCCCGCTGGCGGCGAACGCACCGTCGGCATCGAACGCCGTGCCGCGATGCTGCTGGCACCAGCTGTCCAGCAATGCATTGGCCGGCCCGGTATCGAAGCCCAGCACCGCGCCATCGCGCGGGATCAGCGTCAGGTTACCGATGCCGCCCAGATTGAGCACCGCGCGGTCTTCATCGCCCGTGCCCAGCATGGCCAGATGAAAGGCCGGCATCAGCGGCGCGCCCTGACCGCCGGCAGCCACATCGCGACGGCGGAAATCGGCCACCGTGGTGATGCCGGTGTGCTCGGCAATCCGGCTGGCATCGCCGATCTGCCAGGTAAAGGCCGGATCGGCCTTGGGTCGATGCCGAATGGTCTGCCCATGCGAGCCGATCGCGCGAACGCGCCCACGCGCGATGCCGCTGTCGCGGATCAGTTGATTGGCCGCGGCCGCAAACGCCAGCCCCACCTGCGCATCCAGGTGTCCAAGCGCATCGATGGCGATCACGTCGGCGCCCTGGCCCAGCATCACCAGCGTGTCGCGCAGTTGCGGCTCCCAGGCCACGGTGGTGCCGGCAACCAGTTCGCAGCGGCGATGGCTGTCATCGGCAAAGCGCACCAGTGCGGCATCGATGCCGTCGGCGCTGGTGCCCGACATCAGGCCCAGGTAGAGCGGGGATTCCAGGTGTTCCGGAGCAGACATGCCAGAGCCAGTTGCACAGTGGTCATGCAGCTTGTGCAGCCGGGGTGGGAGAGTCAACCGCCCCGGCACGCCTCACGGTGAGGCCAATCGGCTCTACGCTCGACAGTCAGCGCTGCAGCGGCAGCGCCGACTGTCGCGTCGACATCATGGTTTCCACTGGACGCTGGCAGCGATCCGGTGCCGGCCGCAACGTTGCATGAGCTATCAGCTCCTTCGCGAACGCCGCGCAGCCATCCGACCGGCGATGGCCATGTCGGCGGCTGAGGAGTCAGCCGCCGCCACTCAACCGCGCGGCTTGCCCTTGGCGGGCTTGCCGGCGTCGGCGTAGATCAACTTCTCCATGCCTTCGATACGCGCCAGCGCCGGCGCCGTCTGCGCGCGGAAGGCGGCCAGCTCGGCACCCTGCAAGGGCTCGGGCGGCGGCATGGTCACCGACATCGGGTTGCGCTGCTGCCCGGCAACGCGGAATTCGTAATGCAGATGCGGGCCGGTCGCCAGGCCGGTCATGCCGACATAGCCGATCACCATGCCCTGGTTGATGCGCTGGCCGGCCTTGATCTTGCCGAAGCGCGACATATGCCCATACAGCGTGCTGAAGTTCCTGCCGTGGTCCAGGATCACCACATTGCCGTAGCCGCGCTGGGTGCCGACGAACACCACCCGCGCATCGCCGGCAGCCATGATCGGCGTGCCCGAGGCTGCCGCGTAGTCCACGCCCTTGTGCATGCGCATGGTGCCCAGCACCGGATGCTTGCGTGCGCCAAAGGTCGAGCTGATGCGGCTGTAGGCCACCGGCATGCGGATGAAGCTCTTCTTCAACGGCCGGCCGGTGATGTCGAAATACTCGGCCGGCTTGCCGGCACGCTCGAAGCGGAAGCCGGTGTAGGTCTTGCCGCCGGTGGTAAAGGTCGCTGCCAGGATGTCGCCGGTATTGATCCGCTCGCCCTCGCGCCAGGTTTCGTCCATCACCACGCTGAAACGATCGCCCGGCTGCAGATCCTTGTCGAAGTCGATGTCGTACTTGAAGATCTCGTCGGTCATGACCGCCACCGCTGCCGGCGACAACCCCGACTTGCCGGCCGAGGCGTACAGCGAGCTGCTGATTTCCCCACTCGCCACCACCGTGCGCGTGGTGGTCGCCCGCTCGGTGACGTTCTCGCGCACGCTGTCGCCCAGCAGGCGCAGCTCCACGCGGTGGCTGTCGTCGCGGTCGAAGCGCAATGCGCGCAACTCGCCCGGCGTCGGCATATCGAAGGCAATCTCGGCGCCCGGACGCAGCTTGGTCAGCGCCTCCTTGGTGCCCGGATGCGCCAGTACCTGGTACATCACCGCGGTCGGGATTCCCAGCTCGCCGAACAAGGTGCTCAGCGTCTGCCCGGACTTGACCTGCAGAATTTCCCAATCGGTGCTCGGCGCCAGTTGCTTGCGGCTCGGCACCAACGGCGGCAGCGGCAAGGCCAGCGTGGAATGGCTGGACAGCGGGGTATCGATGGCGTTGGAGAAGCCCGGCACGATCGTGGCCACCAGCGCACCGATGGTCGCGAACAGGCTGGCATGGATCCAATGACGGCGTGTCCACCGGTCGTTGAACGCCGCCGGGAGATGCGCCTTAAGCTTGCGATGCAGGGCAGTGTCGTGGAGGACGTGGAGGCGTTCGTGAAAGCGCCGCTTGCGTGCACGGCCCTGCTCTGAATTCTGCATCGTTCAAATTCCTCGCTGGCTCGAAGTGCGAGCCCAATCGCCGGTACCATAGACAGCCTGTAACAGCGCGTCAAACCATTGAGCCTGTTCAACATTTTCATTTGGCGCGGAATTAACCCGCGTTTAACATCGTTCACGTTGTTGACGGCAAACGCCGCTGGAGTCTGTGGTTGGCCACTATCGAAGAATCCCTCGCACTCATCGGTCGCGGCACCGAGGAGATCCTCAAGCTCGATCAGCTCGAAGCGCGACTGAAATCAGGCGTGCCCCTGCGGGTCAAGGCCGGTTTCGATCCCACCGCGCCGGATCTGCATCTGGGCCACACCGTGTTGCTCAACAAGATGCGGCAGTTCCAGCAGCTCGGGCACCAGGTGATCTTCCTGATCGGTGACTTCACCGGCATGATCGGCGACCCGAGCGGCAAGAACGTCACCCGCAAGCCGCTGAGCCGCGACGATGTGCTGGCCAATGCGCGTACCTATGAGGAGCAGGTCTTCAAGATCCTGGACCGCGAACGCACCGAGGTGCGCTTCAACTCCGAGTGGTTCGGCCAGATGAGCGCGGCGGACATGATCAAGCTGTCCGCGCAGCACACGGTGGCGCGCATGCTCGAGCGCGACGACTTCGCCAAGCGCTTCACTGGCCAGCAGCCGATCGCCATCCACGAATTCCTGTATCCGCTGGTGCAGGGCTACGACTCGGTCGCCCTGAAGGCGGACGTCGAACTGGGCGGTACCGACCAGAAGTTCAACCTGTTGATGGGCCGTGGCCTGCAGGAGCACTACGGCCAGGCCCCGCAGGTCGTGCTGACGATGCCGCTGCTGGAAGGCCTGGACGGCGTGGCCAAGATGTCCAAGTCGCTGGGCAACTACATCGGCATCAACGAGCCGGCCATCGACATCGTCACCAAGACCATGAAGATCGGCGACGAGCTGACCTGGCGCTGGATCGATCTGCTGTCTTTCGACATCAGCGTGGCGGAAGCAGAGCGCCTGAAGGCGCAGGTCGCCTCGGGTGAACTGCACCCGCGTGAGGTCAAATTGCGGCTGGCACGCGAACTCACCGCACGTTTCCACGACGCTGCCACCGCAGAGCAGGCCATTGCCGGCTGGCACGCGGTAGTGACAGGGCAGGGCGACACCAGTCTGTTGCCGCTGCAGGAGGTCGCTGTACCGGCCGAAGGTCTGCGGATCGCAAGCCTGCTTACTGCAGCTGGCCTGACGCCAAGTAATTCGGAAGCTACGCGCAAGCTCAAGGAGCGAGCGGTCAAGGTCGATGGCGAAGTGGTCGAAGATCCGGCACGCCAGTTCGGGCCAGGCTTCGAAGGTGTCATCCAGGTAGGTAAACGCAATTTCGCCCGTGTGGCGCTGGTCGGCGGCTGAGCTGCCGCGAGGTTGCTGCATAGCGGCAACCCCGCTGTGCGGTGACCTCTATATAGAGAGGGGCGTAACGCCTGAGTCGGATCGGCGGCTTGCCATAGCGCACTACAAGGGCGTGCCGTTGCAGCAGAGAAGAGCATCGTGAAATTTTTTTCACAAAACCCTTCCCAAATGCTCCGCTTGGGCCTA